>CAYVAZ010000515.1:0-2501 GCA_964449065.1 uncultured bacterium | reverse complement strand
TCTCCACCAAAATCGGCTTCGATTTTGTAGATGAAGTCTTGATGACCCAATACATTGGCATAGCGAAAGTCAAAATAGCGGTAAGATGACAGTTCAGCAGGGTAATCCCACGTTCCTTCCCGCTCCAAAACCTTATCTTCTTTTTCGGTAACGATATAGCTGGTATGCGTCAGTGTTCCGGCATCAATATCTTCAGCGCCATCGGCCGGCATGACGTGGTAAAAGAGTACGATGGTGCTTGTAGCGTTGTTTCCACTGAGCAGGTTCATTTTTTCTTCGGGAATCACGATCTCATTCTCACCCACGGACAGTTCAACCGGCTCCTCTTCTTCCAGTAAGCGGTTTTGGATGAAAATTTTGGTTTGCAGGGCATCCATTTCATCGCGGGTGATGCCGTCTTTCATGATTTGGCGGATTTCCATTTCATCCATCGCAAAAAGATACAAATGGATATCGACAGGGCTTTCCTGCGCCATGGCGGAGATAGCGGAGAAACTTAAAAGCAACGCAGGAATCATTACAATTTTCTGTACCATAACAACAATGTTCATCAAAACGCCTCCTAGCGGTCAAGATCAATCACATCACAGTATCATTATACTACCTTATCACAGATTTGGCGATTCTAAAAGTTAATCTAAAAGTTAGTCTTCTGTTGACCGGTTTGCGCCGCATGGTGATTTACGCCTAATTTTGCCGATGTTTTCCATTACAATGGTCTTTTTGATATTAAATAAACTTGAGGACCGAATGAACAACCTTCGTAATATCTATGCCCAAAAAGGCTTGTGCCAGATTCCACGGCTGCTTTCATCGGAAGACCGCAACCTGTTTTCGCCCACATACGGCTGCATGAACCGCGAATTTTGGCTGTGCCGGGCGACTGATTTTCCCAATTCCATCGCGCAGTTCGGGGTTCATGCCCTTGCGTTAGCCTATAGCAAAGAGATGCCGAACAATCCCTATTATCAGCATCCAAAAGTGCTCGAATGGACACTGGCGGGGATGGACTATTGGACGAAGATTCAATTGCGCGATGGTTCGTTCGATGAGTTTTACCCCAACGAACGCGGCTGGGCCGGCCCCACGGGATTCTTGCTGTATGTGATGTGCGACAGCGCGCGTTTATTAGGAGACAAGATCCCCGCGGAACTCAACGAAAAATTGCTCAAAGCCATCCACAAGGCGGGATTATTCTTATCCGGCACGGATGAATCCGGCGTGTTGGCGAACCACCACGCCATGGCGATACTCCCGATGTATGAGTCGTACTTGGTGACACAAGACAAGAAAATTGAATCGGCGTTTCAAGAAAAACTGGATATCTTCTTTGGCTATTGTTATGACGAAGGCTGGTGTTTGGAGTATGACGGCGCGGATCCGGGGTATCTATCCGCCACCATTAGCTTTATGGCGAAACTCGCCAAGCATTATAAGGATGAGCGCTTTGATCCCTTCTTCCAAAAGGCGGTTGAATTCAGCAGCTATTTTGTTTACCCCAACGGACACTATGCGGGCACGGCGGGCAGCCGCCAAACCCTGCATTTTTACCCGCATGGCTATGAATTGCTGGCGAACGAGATTCCGCTGGCGGGTGCAGTCGCCAACCGAATGCTGGAAGGCCTGCGCGATGGGGCATTGGTTCCGCCGGAAATTCAGGGAGAGCGCTATTTTGTCTACCGCATTCCGGAACTATTGCTTTCTTATGTCGATTATGGAGAACGGGCGGATGAACTGCCGCCATTGCCATACCAACGCGAACCGTTTCGATCCTATTTCACGGGTGCAAAAGTGCTTGCACAAAAAACGCCCGCTGCTTACACGGTTGTGAATGCCGCAAAGGGCGGTGTGGTCAAACACTTCGAACTATCCAGCAATAAACTGCGGGTGAACAACTGCGGGATTTGGGGGAAGTTGGAAGACAACCGGTTGTTTACCAGCCAATGGATTGATGAATCGACCGAAATCAAAGAGACAGATGATGGTTTGCATATTTCAGGACGCTGTCATAAAGTTCCCACCAAGATATTCAATCCCTACACATTTATCCTGTTCCGGGTATTTATGCTGGCGTTCGGCTGGCATGAACGGATTGCGTATCACCTCAAAGGGCTCATACGCAAAATCCTTATGCTGGGCGCGAAGCCGCTGCCTATGCAATACCAACGCGCAATCACAATTACGGATCAGCGCGTTGAAGTGAAAACCACGTTAAAACTTGAAGGTACTGTTAAAGTAAACGGCCTTTTGACCGGAGACGAATTCCCCGCGCGGTATGTGCCGCAATCACGCTATTTTCAGCCGCAGGAATTGGATGTGCGCGGATACCGGCTTAGCAAGGAGGAATTGCAACATCTGAACCAAACAAGAACGGTTACCGTCAATGAGATTTACGAATCGGGCAGTAATAAAAGTTGGTTTGAGGTATAGAGTAGTTGTCTGAAATAAGTTTATGCTTGGGAAAGTGAGATTCCCGCCGAACCAATATCACAGTACCACCG
>CAYVAZ010000514.1:0-2517 GCA_964449065.1 uncultured bacterium | reverse complement strand
CGAGGAGTCAGCCGAGGCCATAGTAATGGGAGCAAGAACCGGGAGGATGAAAGATGCCTAATGAACTACGAAACCCGCAAGCAAGATCCCACGAAGGGCCGAACCAATACGGGCAGCCGACCCGCCAACCCATCCACCACAACGAAACCGCAAGGTGAAGTGAGACATGGATATGGGACGCAGGCAGAGCAAGAGAGTTCCCGTGGAGTAACACTGGAAGACATCCTCGACTCCGAAAATTTGTTGTGGGCTTGGAAACAAGTTCGCGGCAACAAAGGAGCGGCGGGTGTCGATGGCATGGAGGTGGCGGATTTCCGCGACTTCTGGGCTGAACACGGGGAGAAGAGCCTGTCCAAACTCAGAGAGGGCTCATACAGCCCTTCACCGGTGCGGCGGGTGATGATCCCGAAAGGCAAGAGATGCCACATGGTCGATTGCGATCTGAAGGGGTTCTTCGATACCGTCGACCATCAGAACGTCGAAGTGATGTGCCGTCACGAGCGGAGCGATTAGCGGTTACATCAACTGATTTGTTCTCCTTTGATTATTTGAGAAGGTTCCATTGCGGGAATTATTGAGTGTCTAAAATCTTTGATGTTCCGCGTCGCGATAAGCTCGACTTTGCTTGATTCTGAAACTGCTTCGATTACGGCATCTTCAAAATCTGTGATTTTGCTTTTGAGTGCCTGCTTGAACGTCTTCGAGGAAATACTGCCCACTTTGCAAATCTCCAAAAGGCGTTCCAATAACTGACGTGCTTTATCTTCTCCCAATACTTTCTTTCCGAGGTAGTGAAGCGTTGTGATCGTGGTAGGAGCTACAATTCCTTCAAGTTCTTTCTTTTCTATTTTTCCAATGAGCGATGCAGAATCTCTCCAGAATGGTTCCCTAGCCAACCAAACATCCAGAATTACATTGGTATCAATTAATACTTTCATAAATACTTTTCTTCCAGATGTTTATGATAAGATTCTTCGTTAATTTCGATAGGACTATTTTTTAATACTCCGATCATTGACAGTGTTATCGGAGGAAGTTCTTCGTCTAAACTTTCGTCAAATTCATTCTTGATGTAATCACCAAAAATTTTCGACACCGACGTTCCTTTCCTCTGAGCAAGCCGTTTCGCTTTGCGAATCAGTGCTTCTTCCATTCGAAGAGTAAGTTTTGTTTGCATGACGTGTAAATTAGTCAATGTGCACGTATTGTCAATTTTTCTTGGAGAACCGTGAAGCTCTGGCGCGGCGCGTTAGCGACGTTGACCAGCAGCTTCTGGTTGGGCATTGTGTGTTATAGCTTTCAGTATCACTCAGTATTCTCAATCATTATAGTGACACAGTCATAAGGAAACTCCCCTCCATCAGGTAGGGTAAGCCTAGATAAAAGTGCTCGCAGCCTTTCCACCTTCTGAGAGCGTTGCGAGTGTGGACAAAAGTAAAGATCCGTTCCGGGAATCTGGGTATAGCTATAGGGTTTGTTTTGTGCTCTGTTGAGAAAATCAGTCATTGGATTGGTGGAGAGTGGAAATCTCACTATCGGGAGCTCGGTAAGTTGGTCGCGCATGGGCTTCTTAAATACTTCAAGCAATAGCCGAAGTAGCTCAACAATTGTTTCAGTGTCATTTGATTTTCGGATAACTTCAATGGGCCGATCAATATCTAGTGCTCCCCAATTAATTGTGATCTTAATTCCATCTCTACCGGTCAATGACTCATCCTCGGAACCATCAGTAGGTTGATCAGTCGAATTTGTCTCAAATATGTCCCCTTGTAGCTTACTATAAACACGGGTGATATAGTCTTGGAAATGCTGGGTTAGACCTTGCATAGACGAACGGTTCACATGACACTCTGGACACATCAATACGCCGTTTTTGAGCGTCGTCCTACCACCATAACTATGTTCGATGATATGATGGAGATGTGCCTCCTTAAATGCCACTTTCCGCTCCGGGCGACTGCAATTGGGGTTCTGGCACTGTCCTCTGTCTCTGTTCCAAATAACCTCTCGTTCAAGCGAATCAAATCCCCGATTCGGATCTTTGGGAACAACATGAATCTTTGGGTAGAGCTCAGAGAGCATGAAAGCGTGCCTGATCCTAATCACTTCTGCAGTGTCAGAGCCAGAGCCCGACAGCAGCCTTGCGAATCTTTCATAATGAGGCAGTGACTCTCTGGTATCACGGTGATGCTGGCGAGCGGCTGTAACCTCCTGTTTGAATGCGAGAAAAGCTTCTACGATGGATTTCTTCCATCCATTTTTATAATTTCCATGATCAAGTGCGTCTACCAGCATCGCAAAGTGAAAGGCTAATAGGAAATTCATCGGCCCCCCATCTTTAAGGCTCGCAAATTTCGGAAGGTCGATAATTCGATCCAACAAATCGACTACTCTTTTTGCAGCTACATCATTTTGAGGTAGATCAAGGTTGTCCAAGTAAAATTCGTTAATTGTCTTTCCCCTCAAATCAACAAAATCAATCTCGGATCGCTCGCGAAGCATGATGGTCATAGCCAA
>CAYVAZ010000513.1:0-2529 GCA_964449065.1 uncultured bacterium | reverse complement strand
TTCAGCGAACGATGAGAAAAACGGGCATATCATAATGTAGTGCGTAACGTGAGATTATAAGAAGTGATTGATATGAAACGGATTTGTCTTTTAATTTACATATTCCCTTTGATTTTCTTATCCTGTTCGCCTGAGAGTGAACAGTCATCCCCCATGCCGGAAAACGCCATTGAATCTCTGCCTACTATAACGCTGAATATCAACGGGGTGGAGGTGAAAGCGGAAGTGGCGGTTTCATTCGCCGCGCAGTCGCGGGGGCTGATGTTCCGTGAATCGATGCCGGAAAATCATGGGATGCTGTTTGTGTATTCCCAGCCCAAGTACATGAGTTTTTGGATGAAGAACACCACAATCCCCTTATCCATCGCGTTTATCCGTGAAGACGGCGTCATCGGCAATATCGAAAAAATGCAGCCGCAGCAAGGCAATATCACGCCAACCAAACACTATCAATCCAAATACAAATCGCTGTACGCGCTGGAAATGAACCAGGGTTGGTTTGAACAGAACGGGGTAAAAGCGGGGGATAAAATCAAAATCCCCACCGAACCGATTCAAATGCTGATGAATCCAAGGTAAGATAGTAGAGTTGTGTTCAACTGAAGGAGGAAACAATGAAGCGTTTCATATTACTTGCAAGCCTTATGTGTTTGTCGCTATCCCCAATCATGGCACAAACGCAAATGATTCAGCCGGAGGTGCGGTTGGACGGCCGCAGCGTGTTTGTGCTGCATCTGGAAGCGCCTTATCTCTATACCGGCGGCCAGGATAACTTTACGATTTATGACATCACCAATGGCGGCAATCCAGTTCAAATAGGCCGGCTGTCTACCGACAAAGGCGTACAGGCCATATCGGTGATGGGGGATGTAGCCCTTTTGGGGCTGGATACCCGCGGCACCGAACCCAATTTGATTGCAGTCGATATCAGCGATAAGAACAACCCGGTTGAAATCGTAGCGCGCCTGGCCGATGCAGATGGCGGTTTGGTAAATGACATTCATGTTGTTGGTGAAACCGCTTTTGCTGCGGTGGGTGAGCGTATTATTTCCATTCAACTCGATGCAAACAACGAGCCTCTGCAAGTTGGCATATTGGAGTTAAATTCAGATATATTTGAAATGATCAATGTGGGCAGCCGATTGTATGCGGCAGGTGATTTTGTGATCTACATCCTGGATATTACCGACCCGGCCAATATCTCGATTAATACAGAGTTCGAAACACCAGACTTTAACAACGGATTAGACATTGAAGATGGAATCATGGCAGTGGCGGAGGATATTGAAGGGCTGGCACTGTATGACCTATCCAATCCCGATCAGCCTGAACTCATTAACCGCACCTTTTTGCCCGGTGACAATCAAATGTTTGGCGTGGATTTACGGCAGAAGTTTGTCTATTTGGCGGCCTTAAATTTCCCATCGCTCAGTATTTTTGATTTGCCTCAGCCCGGCGGTTTGCGGATTGTTGATATTGAAGATATCAACAATCCCCGGCAAATTTTAGAGAACGAGATTCCCGGTATTGATAATGGAACGGCTGAAGATGTCATCGCGTATGATGGATACGTCTTTCTTGCAGAAAGCGGCAGTTTGGCGGTGTTTGAGCATGGGCCAAAAGGCGAACAAGCCCGGCCGACATCCACACCGATTGTACCGACCAACACGCCGACACCTACGAATACCCCGACACCGACCAATACCCCGCCGTTGTTAGCAGAGGCCACTCCGCGACCACAGCAGCCGACCAACACATTCACTCCTGTACCCGTTCCTCCGACCAACACCCCGGTTCCCGCCGTTCCGCCCACCAACACCCCGCGTCAGGCACTGCCAACCCCGACCAACACGCCGGCATCGGCACAGCCGACTTTGCCGCCCGCGGATATGCTGGTGCCGATGGTTTCCGCGCGGTTTGACGGACCCTTGCTGGCGAACGACGGTTTTGCCGATTCGCTGCCCTTCTCTGGAGATTTTGTCAAAGCGAATTTCAACATCGGGACAATACCTACTGACAACGCATTTGACGGCGCAACCAACGGCAGGGGAATCGCGGCAACGGTTAACGCAGGCGAAGCAATCACCTTTTTGGGGCCGTTTACCGCGTTGGAAGGCAATTATCCGGTGATGATGCGCGTGAGTGTGCGTTCGACCGGGGCGGGAGCATCCATAGCCTTGGCGGGGATTGACGCCGGGGACAATACGGTTTCGCTCACCAATCCGGCGGATAGTTCCGTATTTGCCGGGGCGTATAAGCGGCTATCATTGGTGTTTAAAGCGCCGACGAATTCACTGTTCCCGTTGCTGCAAGTGGCATCAAGCGGAGATCAACAAGTGACGGTTTATTTTGATAACTTTGAACTCTTCCAACTGACACCGGGCACGGTCATTGCTGTTGAAGAGTTGGGCGTTGGGGATACCGCGCCATAAGGTTAATTAAGGAGCTCACGTTACGCACTACATTATGATATACTCGTTTTTCTAATCGTTCGCTGAAACTATCGCCCTCGCCCACTGGGAGAGGGAC
>CAYVAZ010000512.1:0-2564 GCA_964449065.1 uncultured bacterium | reverse complement strand
TAAAGATAAACTAGACCAGTAAAAAAGTGCCTTACAAAATCAACCAATACACTTAGTCGTCTTTACATTACTGAGCTTTTCCGACCACCAACCAACGTAGACCCCAGACGATCAGTTCATCTTTTCCATCATTATCAATATCATAAGCAATAGGTTCTGTGGCCCATTTGTCGTTATCATGAAGCTTTGCTTCTTCTCCGACAAACGAATCAATATTCCAATACCACGAAGTATCCAATCGAATTTCTCCCAATAATCCAATCACGTAACCATGTCTCGTCAAAAGTTCATCACCACCGCGCCCATCAAAATTAGCATTAAAAATAGGCATTTTTGCGGCTCTATTTTTAAACTCCGAAAATTTACTTAAAATACGTCCAGAAGAATCTAAAAAGTACAAATAACGATCTGGAGCGCTTGGTCTTTGGCGTATAGCAATTTCAAGTCCCTTGCGTCTGGGATCAAAGTCTCCCAGTGATACAGTTTGAGGATCATAAACTATATTTTTATCGATTTTTTTAATAAGCTTACAATTTTTAGCTGTATAAAAATAGGTACCACTGTTACCAACCGCGACTAATTCATGACCTGTTCTGTCTGTGTCAATGTCTGCTATATTCATAGAATCTACATGATCCGCTTTAAATTCAGACAGGGTACATTGAATCTGACCATTTGAGCTTATAGCATATTTTCCAGCAAACACGAGTTCGGGTTTCCCATTTTGATTTTCATCAAGTGGCCAAAAATAATGTCCAGCCTCACAAGTTTCTTTTTCCCAAAGTCTTTTTAGGTTTTTGTCATAGGCTGCAATTTTAGATAAGTAGCCCATATATTTGTGGCCACAAGTTGTATTTTTGTTTGGTTCAGCAACTAAAATAATGGGATCTATTTGGTCTTCAAATTGAAAAACTGCTAAATGACATCCGTCTTGTCGACCGCCTTTGACTCCAGTTTGACTCAAGACTTCTTTAATGATTTTTCCAGTTTTTCCTTCAAGAATTTGAATCATGGTTTGGCCAACTTTATTTTCCCAACACTGTAAAATTTCCTCTTTGCCATCTCTATTAAAATCAAAAACACCATGTATTGAGGCATGAGTAAAATTATTTTCATAGTGGGCACCAGTAGGTCCTGTTTTTTCCCAAAGTTTTTGACCATTCAGTTTAAAAACTCTAGCAATTTTATGAGCCGAATAATGAAATAACTCATTGACTCCATCACCATCAACATCTATGGGTTTTACTTCACCTCGCGCATTGTCGGTTGGATCGCCACTTAAGGGTATTTTATATAGAACCTTCATGCTAAGTTTTGCAGAGTCCGGTTGAGTTCCATTTGTTTTGAATGAAAAGTAATTTCCACCTCTAACTAAGTTACTGTATCCTTTTACTCGTCCCTCATAAAGTGCAGACTTCATCTTTGTCGTTCCCGTGGGAATCGTGGTTGGCTGTGTAGTAGGCGTTGACGTTGGGACGACTGTCGGTTTAGGGGTTGGTGTCGGGGCGACTGTTGGCATGGGCGTTGACGTTGGGACGACTGTCGGTTTAGGGGTTGGTGTCGGGGCGACTGTCGGCATGGGCGTTGACGTTGGGACAATGGTTGGAGAAGTGTCTGGCGTTTGATTTTCAATAAAAGCGCTATCGATGGCGTCAAGTCGATTTAATGTTTCACTTTGAGATTCAATCTTACTATTTAATGCAATTAGATCTATACTTAAACCTTCTGTTAAAGGTTCAATTTCAATTTCAAAAAGGCCTTTTTGGATATTTAAATCATCGATTAAAAACCTAGAAGACGTGACTTTCAGTAGAGGAGTTAGGCTTTCTTGGATATTTAAATCATCGATTAAAAACCATTCAAATAAATGATGGGTCTGAAATGAGAATACATCTTCTTTGAGGAGTTTTTTACTTTGAGCTTCGTAAATATTAAGGCGTAATTTTGAATCTTGGTTGTAAATGTTTTTAATTCGAACAAAAACAGAAAAGGGAATTAAATTTTTATTATCTAACTGTAAAGATAAAATTGATTTTTCGTGTGCTGTTTGACTGAGCAAAACAGATTGTTGTCCATGAGCTTTAAGATCGCTAACGTTGTTTAACAAAGATGAATTTGAAGACAAAAGGTTTTCAGCTTTAAATAATGAAAGAGAATCTTCATTGAGTAAAAAGGTTTGATCTGCTGTGCTGGAAGGATCAAAAAAATCAAAGGAGTTTTCTTCAAGATCGAGTTCAGCCACTTCAAAAGCAGAGCCACAGTTTTGATAAAAAACAAAGAGGGAACTCATAACAAGAATGAAAACAGGTAAAACAAAAAAATATTGTCTATTTAAAAAAGATTTCATATTATTTCCCCCTACGTTTGTCTGTTAAATGACTATCTCTATTTTATCACAAGGATAGAAAAAAGAATATTAATTGTTTGTTGTGCGTCTTAACTTGATACAAGTCGAGTTAGTATAGTGTCACCTACTCATCCTTTTTAGAAGGTCGTTGTTTTTAGTAAGTTATTTGGCATCATAAGCTGAATTAAATCCTGTATAAGTTTTGCCATCGACTGTA
>CAYVAZ010000511.1:0-2577 GCA_964449065.1 uncultured bacterium | reverse complement strand
GAAGAAATGACCGGGTAATCATCTCTAGTACTCTGTCAATCAAAGAATGACGGCTGGCAATCCGTTGTTCCCCCCCCTTGATAAGGGGGGTAGGGGGGATCGACACCCGTCAATAAAACGTTGACGCTGTATTAGTTTGAATAGCATCTGCATCTTCAAAAACCACCCATTCTGCCTTACCCTAAGAGATCGAAATCAAAATTGGGGACCATCATCATGAACAATATCACACGCAGAAACTTTATCAAATCCACCGCCGCCGCATCGGCATCCGCGCTTCTTGCCAACCATGCATCCGCCCAAAAGAAACCCAACGTGGTTTGGATATGTGTCGAAGACATGTCCGCCCACATGAGCTGCTACGGCGAGACCACCATCCAAACCCCCAACATCGATCAATTGGCCCAAGACGGCACCCGCTTCACCAACGCCGTCGTCACCTGCCCGGTGTGTTCGCCCAGCCGTTGCGCCATGATCACCGGCATGTACCAAACCACCATCGGCGCGCACAACCACCGTTCATCCCGGCATGATGTCAAAATCAAACTGCCGTCGCACATGCGCCTCATCCCCGAATACTTTAAAGAAGCGGGCTATTACGTCTCCAACGGTGACATGCTTTCACTCAACCCGGGCAAGCCGACCAAAAAGGGAAAAACCGATTACAACTTTGAATTCGACCGCGACGTATACCACGGCTTCGACTGGCGCGGCCGCCAACCCGGTCAGCCTTTCTTTGCACAATTTCAACTGCGCGGCGGCAAAAACCGCGGCGCCAAGGTAAACAATCCCGTCGATCCGGCCGATGTCAAACTGCCGCCCTACTACGCCGATCACCCCGTGCTGCGCGAAGATTGGGCGAAGTACCTCAATTCCGTTTTGCATGTGGATGAAGAAGTCAAAGGCATCATCCAAGCGCTGAAAGACGAAGGAGAACTCGGGAACACCTACATCTTCTTTTGGACCGACCACGGCATCAGCCACGTCCGCGGCAAACAGTTTGTCTACGAAGAAGGCATGCACATCCCACTGATCATTCGCGGGCCGGGAATCGAATCCAACCTCGTCAAAGATGACTTGGTCGAGCACATCGATATCCCTTACACATCCCTGCAACTCTGCGGCATTCCCGTGCCCGAACATCTGCAAGGCCGCCCGTTGGTCAACACCACCCAATCCCCGCGCGGTTATGTGGTTTCCGCCCGCGACCGCTGCGATGAAACCGTCGAACGCATCCGCGCCGTGCGCACCAAGCGCTTCAAATATATCCGCAATTACTATCACGAACGTCCGCACGCGCAGGCCAACCGCTACAAAGACGGCAAAGCCATCATGCAAACCATGCGCAAGTTGTATGAAGAAGGTAAACTCAACGAAGCGCAGGCCAAACCGTTCTTACCCACACGCCCGGAAATTGAACTGTACGATCTGAAAAACGATCCCTACGAACTGCACAACTTGGCCGAATCGCCGGATCATCAAACCACGCTGCTTTCCCTGCAAAAAACCTTGCGGAAATGGGAAGAAACCACATTGGATATGGGGCGGTTCCCGGAACCCTACTTAGCCGAAATCCACAACAACTATGACAGCTTTTACGCCATCATGCGGGATGAAAAACAGCAGCAGTTGGCAATAGATATTCAATCGCTATGGGGCAAAGGCAATTACGGCAACTTCTACCTCGAATCGCTGCAAAACCATCTGAATGACGAACGCGAGTTGATCCGCTATCAAACGCTGATGGAATTCGCCAAAATGGGAAAAGAAGCCGCCCAAGAAGAAGAACGCATTCTGCGGGCGTTAAAGGATGATTCCGAACTGGTGCAGCTGGCAGCAGCCTGGGCCGCTGAAGGCATCGGCAAGCATGAACCTTCGCGGGACAAATTCGTCTCATTGCTGAAGCATTCCAACAATGAATCCACCCGCCACTACGCGGCCATGGGTCTCGAAAACATGGGAGAAAAAGCCGGCCCGGTGTTGGATGTTATTCAACACGCCGGCAAAAATGATAACTATGAATACGTCAAACGGGTCTGCACCAGAACCGCGTCTAAGTTAAGGTAGCGTTAAAAAGTATTATCGTTTTTTGGAAGGGCAAGGCCCCCGCAGGGCCAGGTTTTTTAGGAGAGCAAGGCTCCAGCCAGGCTTTTTGGGAGGGCGAGGCTCCTGCCGAGCCGGAAGCACGCTTTTCTTCCCCGGTAACCCGAAATAAAATCGGTATGAAACTCTAAAATCTGGAAATGCCCACGTTGTTATTCGCGTGAATTGGCGTGTATTCGCGGTTTAAAAATGTGGTGCAGGATTCCAGCCTGCTGCTATATACTGTTCATCTCGTAAAGTGAGTCACACCGTTCTAGCCCACCACTCACGATACAAGCCCTGGGAGGGCGAGGCTCCTGCCGAGCCACAGGGTTTTCAACTTACCCGACACTTTTTGCCTGTCAGTGCACTTGTAATTCATCAAGGCTGACATGATGGGTGATAATTTAACCATCTACATGAAATGAGTGGGATCAGTTATTCACAAGCGTTAGCGCAGTGCCACAACCCCCTTGCATAAGGGGGTGGAGCCGT
>CAYVAZ010000510.1:0-2578 GCA_964449065.1 uncultured bacterium | reverse complement strand
AATGCTCCCACATCTGGTGATTCGTGAAAAACGATACCGTTACTTCCGAATCCATCCGGTCATCCAACACATTCGGCTTGCTGCACGTGCCGATGTGATAGCACTTCTCCGGCAAGATGTGCATGCCGTTCAGCGCGTCATAAATCGCCCGGCTGCCTTCCAAAGGCCCCACCCGCTGCGGCTCTCCATTGCTGTCCTGCACATAACATTCGGATGACATAATCTTAAAAAAATTCCCATCCAACACATACCCATCAAACGGTACCATAATCACCTTTCCGCCCCAATCAATGTCTTCTTCCTCCCCATCCAGCACCGTGCATGACATTCTGGGAGACGGAAACCCGCCATCATCCCCCTGCCGTGAGCATCCGCAGGCAAGGCTCTCTTCTATGTTTAAAAACTTCTTCACATTCTTGCGATCAATATATTCACCGCCCAAATGCTCCTTCACCTTTGATTCGGCTATATGCGTCGTCATACGGGATGGACGGCTGTAGGCATCATAATGATACGACCCCATCACCTCCAAGCCTTCCAATTCCTGTGTGGGATTATCCTGCAAAAGCAAGTGATCATTCTGCACATCTTTCCCAACCGGAAACAGCGACTGTTGCCCCACACTCAACGGATGAACCGGTTCCTCAAACTGATGGCCAAAGATTTCATGCGCGGGCACCCCGCTTAAAACGATAGCATCGTTGGTTAAGGTGTTTCCTAACCCGGCAGATTCTAAACCGTCATATTTCAACTCATTAGAGACGGCATGAAGTTTCGCAAACGCTTCCACAAAACTCTCGGATTGACGAATTCTTCTATCCGGCGTTGGATCGGAAATATATCGCAAGAGTTTAGGGATTTTCAATAAATCTTCATCACTGCTCACATACGCACCTACGCTTCGGGTCACCATAAATGGATGATACCCCTGCCGGTAATGTACAGTAAAAAACGGGCGGGATTCCACAACCAATCCCCCCTTTGAATTGACCGTAATAACCTGTTCAACCCCCAATTCACGAGTGATACGCACATCGTTATACTCTTTGGTGAACTGTAACAGATCATCATCCCACGTTTCATAATTTCCAGGCGGCTTGTTCCACTGCACAAACCGCTCATCAGGAAGTTCAATATCTTTGGGTTGAAAAATATAGGGAATCTCCGTCCGCTCTCGCCACAGTTCAAAGTCAGGCAAGTTATAAGCAAACAGTTCCTCTCCCCGCACGGAAGAATACAGTTGATTTCCGATGTCTTCTACATTGTAGGTGGAAGAAAACGCCGTCTTGTTGGAGTTTTTTCGCCCCCGGTCCATAAACAAGATATCGAAGATGGTTTGACGGTAGCGCAATACGGAATACCCTATCTTCTTCGATATCGAAGTTAAATGATCCGCTAGATCTTGCATTTCCGCCTTGGTTTTAATATATTTTTCCATATCAAAAATAACCCAATGTATGAATTGAATTTACCGTATAATGGATAAAGTAAATTGTAGGGATTTATTTTCCCCTAACATATTTACCACTCCATTATATCGTGTTATAGTATTCTTTGAAACCATTTGGGATAAGCAATTTGTTATGAGGCGATTACAAACATTATGGCAAATGCAAACCGTCAAGCGCCGAATCCAGTAGAACTTGATAAAATCCCCAACAAGATTTACTACTCGATCAGTGAGGCTAGTGAGTATACCGGGGTAGAAGCCCATGTTCTGCGCTATTGGGAAACCAAATTTTCTAAACTGAATCCAAAGCGGGTTAGCGGTAACCAGCGTAAATACACCCGCAACGATCTTGAGTTGTTATATGAGATAGTCCGTTTACTCTATCATGAAGGGTTTACACTTGACGGTGCGGAACGCAAACTTCGCATGGGACTGCAAGCCCTCAAAGCCGAACAGCAAGCGGAAGCGGAAGAATTGCAGCAGCAGGATTCCGTCTATCCGGATACCCAAACGGCACATGCCAATCAACCAATATCTACCCAACAAGCCAACCATTCAAAGTTGCTTCATGAAATCAAACAAGAACTTCACCTTATTCTCAAACAACTTTAATCCCACGGTAAGATGTCAGTTGTCTGAAGCGATTGTGATCAAAACGGCTAATAGTCTGTCAACAATAAAATGATGGTAGGTGGATGCATACCCCCATTGTTAAGGAGTCTGTCGTTGTTGCCCCCCCCTTGATCAAACTGAGGTTTACCTAAAAAATTTATTTGCCAATGATATGTTCATTGTGGGTAGCATCGGCTTCCAGCCGGTGCGTCATTCCGTCCAACTCAATTTGAATATACTTGGAAAAAGTTGTTCAAACAATGTTTTTTGGGAGGGCGAGGCTCCCGCCGAGCCAGGTTTGGGAGGGCAAGGCTCCCGCCGGGCCGGAAGCACCGTTCATTCCAATCCGAACGCATTTTTAGCAACACCGCATTAAATAACTGATGTTATGCAATCCATATTACGCAATCCATGATTGACGATTTCTTGAAAATGGTTTTTGTTGTAAGCCAAATATTCTAAGTCAAACGCAGTGTCTATCGTCTTCTCCCTTTGGGAGAAGATAAGAGATGAGGG
>CAYVAZ010000509.1:0-2582 GCA_964449065.1 uncultured bacterium | reverse complement strand
TACTTTTTTAGAAAAATCTTCCAACTGTTTTACTGTTGGTTGTTTTGTTCCGTCAATCCAATCTTGAATCCGGGGATTTGCTTGGGTAAATTCAGACACATCATACCCTGCCCGGGTAATAGCCCAGGTCAGCATATTTGCATCTATATTTATCCTTTCTACCATTGTGTAAATCTACAAAAAATGTCAAGAAATTCATATCTCACCAAATTGGTCCGGATCGTTAAAATTTGCAATTTTTGTGATTGTTTCAGTTTATCAGCAAATTCTCTGCCAGTCCAATGCTTTCATATCTTCAACAAAATCAACAACTTCTGCCAAATCCTTTACTAAATCCAAGTTAGATATTTCGTCAGTCCCCGCTACTAAAAGAAGCCTTGCGCATCCGCGCAGGGCTTTTTTCATTCATGGCCTCAAGCTTGCTTGAGACATTCGCGAAAGTCCCCGAATAATTTGAGGTCATGTAATTCAATCGTATGGTCTGCCCATATTTTGGTATGACACTAAATTTTCACATCACGAAGAGTTAATACCCTGCCGGTTTCACAAATCCTATGGTTAACTCTGAGATTAATTTGGCAAAATGGAAAAGTTCCGGCTCAGACCAGTAAGGGCCAACTATCTGTACCCCAATTGGTAATCCATCCTCACTCATGCCCAGGGGTACCGAAATTGCCGGATGGCCTGAAGCATTAAAACAGGCATTATAAGGCCAGGCATATTCAACATACGGCATTTCATTCCCTTCAAGATTCAGTTGAGTTCCAATCGGACATCTTTTATAAGCAGGACCATAGCTCACCGGACAAATCAGGAAATCGTAATCTTCAAAGAATCGTTCCCAACGCTCTGTGATCTGGTTTTTTCTAAGCAAAACCTCCCCATAGTGATTTGTATTCATATGGAATCCCTTGTTTAATTCTGATTTGTGCTTTCTGAACCCTTTGAGTAATCCTTTCCGGAAACTACTCTTAATAATCTGTCGTACAAACCAGGGATTTCCCTGTGCAACTATGTAAGGAAATAAACTCACATAAACACTGATTGAGTCATCATGCAGGTTGCCTTCCGGAATGGCCTTTTCAGCGGCACCACCTTTATTAATATATTCATTGATCAATTCCTTGATGCCATTGCTTACCTGATGCCCTGGTTGATAACCAGGCCATCCATCGGTCCAGGCAATACGGTAGTCTGCGAGATTTCTTTTAGCCGGATTTTTCCAATCAATATTTGCTGTTGAGCGGTCACTCCGATGAGGTCCCTTTATGATATTCCACATCAGTCCCAGGTCGCCAATATTCCTGGCCAGGGGACCTGGCTGAACCATATGCAGAAGGAAGGTGTTCGCATTTTTAGGCAATGGGACCATCCCATGCCTGGGAACAGTATATTCGCTTGGTTTTAATCCATACAATCCACAAAAACCAGCCGGAACGCGAATGGAACCCCCGAAATCACCTCCCAGTTCCAGTGGAGTAAATCCAGCCGCAAGTGCTGCGGCACCTCCGCCAGTACTACCGCCCGGGGTGAAATCTGTATGATAAGGATTTTTCCCTTCCGGGTAGATATCACCCTGAACCTGGTAATCAGTAAGGTTCTTGGAGACATTGGTCTGCCCCAGAATAATAGCTCCTGCCCCAAGGATCCTGTCGACAATAACAGCATTTTCGGGCGCTACAAAATCCTTAAGGCGGGTCGAATTGGTATTGCCCGGCTTCCCTTTGATCCAAAACTGTTCTTTGATCGTGACGGGCACTCCATGTAGAGGCCCCCTGAAGCTCCCCCTGGATGCTTCCTTATCACATTCCCTGGCTTCATTTATAGCTTCCTCTTCAAAAAGGCTTATCAAAGCGTTAATATCCGGATTCATTTTTTTAATCCGATCAATATGTTCTTCTACAATATCAAGGCTTTTTGCCTCTCCCTCACGAATCAATGAGGCTAATTCAATGGCCGATTTATAGATGTAGCTTTCCATAATGCTGATGATTATTTAAATTAAGTTCAAAAATACCGATTGAAGAAAGCCAGTGATTGTAAAAATGTCACCTATAAAACCAGGGTACGGTAATTTCTGTTTTTTACTTTTTCAAGAAGAAGTGTGGGTGTAAGCCCGCTGATTTCCTTAATATCCCGAATAAAATGACTCTGATCGTAATATTCCGCTCCGTAGATAAGGTCGTGCCAATCCTCATCTGAGGTTGGCTTTAAGGAATTCAATATATGCTCAAAGCGGACAAGTCTTCGATAAGCTGAAATGGAATAACCGGTAGATTCCTTGAATATCCGTGCAAGATATTTTCTGCTGTATCCTGACAAGCTTTCCAGCTTGTTTACACGCATAAATGGATTTTTGTCCAGACTTGAAGATATATATTGGACGAGTCCTGAAGGTTTCGAATTTTCTGTACGTTCGACAATCCATTCAAGAGCATAGGAGACTCTTTCAGCAAAATTTCGGGCTTCAAGGATTTTATCCAGGTAAGGTACAAAGCCCAATAGCTTTGGGTTAACCCATTGCCTATTTATGATCTCAGATGCCGGAATTCCACAAATCTTTTTGAGATAATGGGGTTTAA
>CAYVAZ010000508.1:0-2635 GCA_964449065.1 uncultured bacterium | reverse complement strand
TGCGTTGATTCTGAATCCCCCCTACCCCCCTTAATAAGGGGGGCAACAATGGCGGGTAATGCTGGCTCGGCGGGAGCCTCGCCCTCCCAGGGCTTATTTCGAGAGTGGGTGGAGTGCGTTGATTCTGAATCCCCCCTACCCCCCTTAATAAGGGGGTAACAATGGAATACCAGCCGTCATTTTTAGATGGACACAATACTGGGAATGGTATTATTCGCTGGTTTTGTTTTTGTAGCAGGTCATGACGATGCGGATATCGTCGTATGAGACTTCTCCGTTCAGGGCTTCGTAGATGGGTTTCATTCTGCCGTCTTCAGAGACGTTCATGACGTCCTCAATGCGTTTTCGGATTGATTCCTCAACCCAAGGTGAAGGATCGGTGACTTTTTCCCGATTGAGATATTCGGTTAAATAGCCGTAGGTTGTGGAGGCGGCACGGTTCAGCTTTTCCGCGGCTTCTTTCACAGATATGCCATTGCGGAAATATTCGAACGATAGCCGTTTCACCTCATTGGTGAGAGCGGTCGCGTTATTTTTATCCGGTTGAAACAGCGAAACCTTTTTATTGGTTTCTAATGCGTGATCCTGACAGAATTCCCGGATTAGGTTGGTAAACACCGCGCAGAATTCATCGGCTTTCTTTTCACCGATTCCTTGAACGTTGAGAAAATGTTCTTTATCGATGGGGCGTACTCTTGCCATGTCAACCAGCGTTTTATCACCGAAGATCACGAAGGCAGGGACGTCTCTTTCTTCAGCGATGGAGCGGCGCAGGATGCGGAGTTTTTCGAACAATTCTTTGTCTACCCCCTCCAAATCACTCGCGGCACGTTTTTTAGATTGTTTAGTACCCGGCTTTAGGAGTTGGGGTGTTTCCAATCCTTTGATTACTTTCATGCCTTTTTCGGTAACAGTGAGGATGTTGAACTCGCCGGATTTTTGGATGTAGCTTTGCGAGACGAGTTGTTCAATCCAGCCGCGGACGACTTGTTTTTTGTGTTCGGATAAAATGCCGTAGGTGCTGAGTTTGGTGTGTTGGGATTCGGCAATGCGTTTATTCTTTGAGCCTATTAATACGTCGGCGGTGTAGTCGGCACCGAAGGTTTCTTTGAGCCGTTTGACACAAGAGAGGATTTTTTGACCGGTGACCAGCGCATCCTCAACGCAATCCAGTTCACCCAGGCAGACATCACACGCGCTGCAATTGTCCTGTTCCAGGTTTTGACCGAAATACCGCACGAGAGATTGATGGCGGCAGGAGACGCTGTTGCAGAAGTCATACATGTCCCGGAGTTTTCTCATGGCAATGGCTTTGGGTTCTACGGGCATGGGGCGCATGAGGTATTCCCATGTGTTGTAATCATTGCCCGCAAAGAAGAGGCAGCACTCGGACTGCAATCCGTCTCTGCCGGCGCGTCCGCTTTCCTGCTGGTAGTGCTCAATGGATTTAGGCATGCCGGTGTGAATGACATAGCGCACGTTGGATTTATCGATCCCCATGCCGAAGGCGACCGTGGCGGCAATGATATCGACCTTTTCTTTGAGGAAGGCATCTTGATTGGCTTTGCGGCTGGCATCATCCATTCCGGCGTGGTAAGGGAGAATTTTGCAGCCGAACTCTTTGAGTTCTGCGCACACACTGTCAACATCCTTGCGGCGGATGCAGTAGATGATGCCGGATTCGTTGGGGTGGCGGTCTATGACTGAGGTGACTTGCCGCATGATGTGGTTGCGGCGTTCGATTTTGTAGATCAGGTTGGGACGGTCGAATGATCCTACAATGGTTTCAGGATTGATGAGCCGCAATTGTGCGGCGATGTCATCCCGCACCTGTGGCGTGGCGGTGGCGGTGTAGGCGTGAAGGCTGAGATTGGGAAAGAGTTCTTTCAATTGTCCCAACTGGCGGTATTCGGGGCGGAAGTCGTGCCCCCACATGCTGACGCAGTGGGCTTCATCGATGGCGATGTAGGATAAGTTGATTGGTTTGAGAGATTCGATGAAGCCGCGGGAAAAGAGGCGTTCGGGAGATAGGTATAGCAGTTTGATCTTATCTTGCTTGATATCGGCGAAGATTTGATCTTCTTCGAGGTAGTGCAATGTGCTGTCGAGACGGGCGGCGTTGATGCCGTATTCGTTTAGGGCATCGACTTGGTCTTTCATTAGGGAAATGAGGGGAGAAATGACGATAGCCAACCCCGGTTTGAGCAGGGCAGGGACTTGATAGCAAAGCGATTTGCCCCCGCCGGTGGGCAGCACGACAATGGAATCGCGGTTTTGCAGAATGCATTCGATGGCTTCTTGCTGCAAGGGACGGCATTGGTCGTATCCCCAGTATTTTTTTAAGACATTGTGTATGCTGATTGTAGTATCCATTATGGAATAAAATTCTTTGGCAGTGATATTTTATCGATTTAAATGATTATTTATCAGGAAGTTTAACCTATCAAAGAAACCATTGGAATGCAAGATGAACATAAACCACGAACCCCATTTTATCGTTGTAACTCACGTTACGCACTACATTATGATATGCCAATTTTTTCTAATCGTTCGCTGAATCTATCACCCTCTCCCACCGGAAGAGGGCCGGGGTGAGGGTTCGGGAGGAATAAACCTCTAATGACGCGACTGCGTC
>CAYVAZ010000507.1:0-2684 GCA_964449065.1 uncultured bacterium | reverse complement strand
GAGTACTTCAACGAAGACGGCTGGAACACCTATGAGATTATGGCATCCGGCAACCGGGTTACCACCTACGTCAACGGCTATGCCTGCGCCGATGTGACCGACAGAGAAGGGCTGAAAGAGGGAGTCATCGCCCTGCAAATGTCACCGGGAGAAGGCGGACACATCGAGTTCGACAGCATCCGCATCCTCCCGCTTCCCGATGGCGCCGATTGGGAAATCCTCTACGAGCCGGAAGAATTCTACGGTTGGAAACCGCACGCCGACAGCACCTGGGATGCACAGGAAGATGCCTATTACGGCAAATCCAAAGACGGAGGCTACGGCTGGCTGGTATCCGAAGAAGAATACAAGGACTTTTACTTCGTCACCAGTTTCAAAGTTCCCTTTGGCAATTCAGGTATCCAATTCCGCAGCTGGGTGGTGGATAACATGGTGCACGGTTACCAGGCGGATATTGATTCACGCAGCGATTGGATCAACGGCCACCTTTACGACCAAAGCGAACGCGGAGTTATCATCAAACCCGAGCAAGACTTTAGCAAGTTGATCGATTGGGACGGCTGGAACACCTACGAAATCACCGCCATCGGCCCCAAACTCGAACTGCATATCAACGGAGTGAAATCCATTGAACATACCGAAAAAGAAGCCAACCGCATCAAAGCGGGCGTCTTCGCCTTCCAAATCCACTCCGGCCTGGAGATGGAAACCTGGTGGCGTAACATGCGGATTATTGAGATGGAGTAAGTTTTGTTGAGTGTTATAATTAAATCAAATATGTTTAAAGGATAATAAAGATGAAGTCATTTGTTTTTCCAATTGTTGTTGAACCTGATGAGGATAAGTGGAGTTCGTATGTTCCGGGATTAGTAGACAAAGGTGCAGCGACTTGGGGCGAAACTCAACAAGAAGCATTAAAGAACATTCAAGAAGTCACTGAGTTGGTTATAGAATCATTAATAGCGCATGGTGAAGAAATACCTGATGTAGTTCACCAAACTCCATTATTGGAGATTTCTTAATTGTTGTGATACAAAAATCTGGAATAATGAACTCCATTCTGTTATTGTAAAATTGTTGCGATCCATATTTGGAAGGAAGTGAATCATGTCAAACGCACCGAAAGTTTTGATCTACATTGCCGTAATCTCGCTGGTCTTGGGAGTTCTGATTAAAGCCATTGGTTTTGATTTTGCCTACTACGGCATCAGTATGAACTACCCCATCAAACCGCAAAGCTTCTTAAACTTCTCCAATACGGTTTTACTGCTATCGATTGCTTTAAGTTTGACAGGAAAGAAAGAGTCTTGAGAAGAAGTATTTACCTTATGTTACGCATCCGATATGTTACGCCTGTTATTCGAATTAAATCAAGTTGCAATCAGAATGTTGGTTCAAATCGAGTGAGCAAAGATGGTCATGATGGGTTGCGTTTCGATTTGAGCCGCCTTACAGTTTCACCCTACAGTTTCTTTATCCCGTATGGTTGCGTGAAAGATACCTCACTTTTTCCGTGAAACTTGTATAAATCAAGGGATGTAGTGTCTCCTACCATCCTATTACAGCATACAAGCCGCGGTTAAACTTTGACGTATTCGAGGATTTCTTGGACGGCTTCTTCGGTGCTGAGGATGCGGGCGTAGCGGTCGCGCAGGGTGGCAATGGAGAATTCGTGCAGTTGGCGGGTTACGGTGGTGCAGCCGTCTTCAATTAACGTGACGCCAAAGCCTTTGTCGCTGGCATCACGGACAGTGGTTTCGACGCATTCGTTGGTGTATACGCCGGTGATAAACAGAGTGTTGATTCCGATATTTTTCAGCACGTATTCAATATTGGTGGAATTAAAGACTCCGCTGGCGGTTTTGCTGATGATGATTTCATCCCCTATGGGGGCGACTTCGGGGATGAATTCGGCCTCTTTGGAATTTGGGGAGGCGTGAAGATTCAGGTTTTTGTGGTTGGCGCTGCGGTCTCTGCCGTCTTCGGTTAAAGACATGATGCGGACGTGGATGACTTCCAAGCCTCGATGGCGGAAGGTATCTTGCAGTTTGCGTACATTGGGAAACACACATTCTTTTAACGTGCAGAAGTAGTATTCCTGCGCTTCGATGGGGACGCCGGAATTTAAGACATCTTTAAACACACCGTATCCCTGTGCGGCATCCAGGTATTGCATATCGATGCACAATAGGGCGACTTCGCCCTTTTTCTCGTGCTCGAAGTGTTCCGGATTTTCCGCGATGTTTTCATGATACCGATCCTTTAACGGATCCAGATTCATAAATTCTTCTTTAATTTCTTTTTTTATATCCATAGGTATTCCTTCATGAAATGGTAACGTAACAGTTGGAAATAGAAACCATGCAAATGTTATGTAGATTCCGCGAGGCTTAACGCTGAATGCAGCATAATATTAGCACCGGTTTGAATGTCTTCCCAGTGTGTCCATTCGGCGGGAGAGTGGCTGCGGCCGCCTCTGCTGGGAACGAAAATCATGCCGACATTGGTGATGTGCGCCATGATTTGGGCATCATGGGCGGCGCCGCTTGGCATGACATGATGGGGGATATCCAATTCTTTTGCGGAATGGATGATTTGATCGACGATTTTTTTATCGCAATGGACCGGGGGTACCTCACTATTAATGTCGAACTCAAACATCAATTGGCGGCGGCGGCCGATAG
>CAYVAZ010000506.1:0-2686 GCA_964449065.1 uncultured bacterium | reverse complement strand
CTCCCGAACCCTCACCCCGGCCCTCTCCCGGTGGGAGAGGGTGATAGATTCAGCGGACGATTAGAAAAACGGGCATATCATAATGTAGTGCGTAACGTGAGCTAATACTAAAAAGCAGGCGGCTGATTAGCCGCCTGCTTTGAAATTCGCTGAAAATGAAACTTATAATTCTTTGACCATCAAACTCTTAAAGTAGACCGCTTTTTTAAAGTCATTGCGCTGCAAGGCGATATGCCCTTTGCTGGGATGATCCTTCAGTTCTTCAATCTGGGTGATATCCACACCGTCTTGAACCACCATGCCGTTGATGGTCACCCATACTTTGCCGCTGTCATATTTAATCTCAACGCTGTTCCACTCGCCGACCGGTTTGGCCGGGTCGGCTGCCGGCGCTACAAAACGCTCAATCGCGCCGTTTTTGCTTTCCGGATCGGTAAGTTTCGGGTCATCGCCAGATTCCAACTGGATTTCCAGACGGCTGTCTTTCTTAAACACATCTTTTTTCGCCGGCGTATGAAGCAGAACCCCGCTGTTGCCCTTGGATTCAAATTTTACATCAAATTTTAAGATAAAGTTTTCATATTCCTTGTTGGAAATCACGGCCCAATAATCCCAACCGCCGACTTTTAATATCTTTTCGCCATCTTCTTCAGTCACTTCCGGGCCGGCTTTTTCCAGTCCTTGGATCGTCCATCCATCATTGTCCCACGAGTCAAACAGCGGCTCAAAGCCTTCTTCCGCTTTCACTGCTGAAGCGAAAAGTGTCAAAACCGCTGCCAGAACACAAAAATTAAATACACGTACTGATTTCATTCGATTGCCTCCACGAAGTTAATATGGTAAGAGTTTGATTTTTTTCTAGGTACAGGATTAAATCATGCCTCATTACTTTTTCAAGGTTCGTCAAATTTGGTTCGTCAAATTCAAGTTCGTCAAATTCAAAACGGTTCTTTCTAATCGATATATCCGTTCGCCCGTAAATTTTCCAAGTCGCTTTCGCTTAATGTATCATACGTATCCGCCCCGCTTTTGGAACGGTACATGTCTCCAACCGCCCGTGTCGATCTCCATTGACTCATCAACAAAGGCTTTAAATCCATAATCGCAGGCAAACCGTTTGCAACTAAATTATTTTGCTCCAACGGATCGTCCTTGAGATTATACAACTCCCACTCATCCTTCTGGTTCCACCAAATGAGTTTGTAATCTCCTGATACAACAGCGTTTTTATCCGATGGATGCGCCTCCGGCTCCAAGCCCCCGCCGTGATGCAATAATACCGGCCGGGTTGAATCCATGATCTCTCCATGAGTGAGAGGAATCAGATTAACGCCTTGCTGAATTTCCGGGAGATCAAACCCGAACATCTCATGAATTGTCGGCAGCATATCGGCATGAGTTACCGGCTCATCCACCCGCTGGTTTACCGGCAGCCATTGCGGTGCCGATAGAATCGAAACCGTCCTCACCGATTCTTCATACAACTTCGCGCCATGGCCATTCCAGCCGTGTTCCCAAAACTCTTCGCCATGATCGGATACCAGCCAAATCAGAGAACGCCCGAACAGCCCCTGCTGTACCAGTTCGTTCAGTACCAGGCCGATGCGGTGGTCATCCAATGTGATTTCCGCGCAATAGTGATCCTGCTCTTCGTATTCTGTCCGTCCCTCATACAACCGGTGCAAAATCGCGGGCGGCTCGTATGGGTGATGCGGTGCCATGTAATGTAGATACAAAAAAAACGGTTCGCTCAAGGTTTGCAGATATTGCAGTGCCTTGGGAGTGACATGATTTTCACCCACCGGACATTCGTAATGATCAAATCCTCTGGCAAAACCAAATGCCGAGGTCACCTGCGCGTTGCTGGATATCCCCACCGTTTCATAGCCATTATTCCGCATGATCTCCGGCAGGATGGGCACGCTGGAATACAAATTCGCGTTGGTCAGCGAATGCCGAACCGCCCCATGCGCGTACGGCTGAATGCCGGTAAACATCGTACCCACACTGGGACGTGTTGAACTCGATGCCCCATACGACTCGGTAAACACAGTCCCTAAATTTGCCAGCATTTCCATATGGGGGGCAATCACAAAGGGGTGATTGTATGGAGGATTATGATCGGAACGCAGTGTGTCGATCATTAGGATAATCAAATTGGTTGGCTTATCTTTCTTTTCTGTTTCAAAACGCGTTCCGGAACGGCTGCCCCATAGATAAGACCACCACGATGGTGATGGCTTTTTGGAGTCTACTTCAATTCCGGATACCGGCAGCAGCAACACCGCCGGGCGGATTTCTTCCAATTGATCGTTGGATACCTCAAGGCCCCCCGAATACCGTATCCACGCATGAAGATAGTAAAGTTCCCTCTTATCCAGTTCATCTTCGCTGGACAAACGCTTTCCCGTGAATGATTCATTCTCTGCAATCCACCACTCGCAAGACCAATTTCGGAAAGAAAGAGCTTCGTCGTAGACTTGAATGCTGTCTCGCAGCGGTCCATCGATTTGAGGGGTAAATCTTTTCCGGTACCAATAGCCGTTTTGATTATCGTTCGATTGGATTT
This sequence comes from uncultured bacterium, assembly GCA_964449065.1. GTDB lineage: Bacteria > Hinthialibacterota > Hinthialibacteria > Hinthialibacterales > Hinthialibacteraceae > CAYVAZ01. The sequence continues at coordinate 117 of CAYVAZ010000506.1, read as the reverse complement.
GAACCGGTTGCAATCCAATAATTCCGCAATCGTCAGGCAGCGATTCGCTCCACGAATATGCAGGAAGAATAAGCGGCAAAAACGCCATACAAAGGATTATTCGTTTTGTATTCATAT
>CAYVAZ010000505.1:0-2695 GCA_964449065.1 uncultured bacterium | reverse complement strand
TTAAGGGGGGCTAGGGGGGATCGATACCCGTCAATAAAACGTTGACAATGTACTACCGAAACAAATACGCTTTCAAATCTCCGGATAAAAACACCAACTCCCCGCTCGCGTCATCCCGAAAGGTAAGATAAAGAAAAGGCGGTTCCGGCATGGGTTTGTTTTGAACATGAACCGCGCTGTAGCGGTTGATCCAATAGCGCAGATTGGGCCGAAGATACTGCACGCGTTCGTCTTCCATGCAATAGATCGTATACTCGTTCCAGCGTCCTTCTTCCAACTGCGCGCAAAACAGATGAATATCTTCATACCCCATCCGCTCTATCGCGTAGCGCCTGTCTTGATTGATATAATCCATCGAACAGCCGTATATGTATAACAACAACACGATCCAAACCATCAATCCCGCAATCATAAACCGGATCATCAGAGATAACACTGCAATCGATATAACCAGAAACATAATCCCGGAGAGCAGCGGCCCGGTCGATTTCAGTTGTTCCATAAAATCCAGCGTGGGGGCGTTGGAAAAATACGTAGCCGGCCGGACAAGCCCCGGCCAGACCTCCGGCAAAAACATCGAACCCCAAAGGATGAGTGCGGCGGTCAGAAAGCAAAGAATTGCGTACGCTTTTTTGGTTGAATGAACAAACGAATCCAGAACAAAAAACGCGAGTGGAATGGCCAGCAAATTCACATAACTTAGATGGCGTAAAGAAACCGACCAATATTCCACATCCAAACGCAGCAAGCGGTAAAACGAGATGGAACCGACCAAACAAAGCGAAACAATAAACCAGCAATGAAGAATTTCGCGTTGAGAGGAGTTCAATTTGATGGCTCCAAACTTTGATGCCAACAGTCCTGCTAACGGTATCGTCGGCAGCAAAAGCGCCCCTTCAATCCACAACGCCGTCCAATGCGCGTAGAAGCGGTTGAGAAAAGCCAAAATATAGTCCACCACAGAACGTTTTATCTGTTCATCGGTTGTGGAATACAGAACCCAATCCCCCTTGGCTTCGAAGTATCCTAAATAAAACAACATAAAAATCCAAAGAATGACTCCACCCGAACATGCCTCGAAAAGCTCCGCTGCGTTGGAGTGGTTACGCCACCGCCTGAAAATACACCACAACGCCAAGGGAAACACAAACGCGATGGACTGGATACGGGTGAGTAAATTGGCCGCGCAGAGCAACCCGAAATAGAATGAATCTGTTTTTGAGAATGACGGTTGGCTAAGGGATTTGGCAGCAAAATAAAAACAAAACAGGCTTAAAGGGAAGGAAAGATTTTCACTCAAGGTCCATTGTGTGTACACCCCCGTTGGGTACGCGATAAATAAGACAGCAGCCAATATCCCATAATGGCGGGATAGAAATAACCTCGTAAGTTTGTAGGTGGGAATCAGTCCCAAAAAATAGATGGCGGGATTCAGCCACGATTGGAGCGTTTCGGTCAGGATGTAATCACCATCCATGACTGCAAACGATAGAAAAAACGAATACAGCGGCGGCACGGGAAAGTGATTTTGAATGTGAAACGTGTTCCAATCGGCTAGACCGAAGGCGAGTTGTTTGTAAAAAATGCTGTCCCAATAAACATCGATAATGAATACGTCTTTGGTGGCAAACCAGCCGTGAAATAGTACAGCAGGAAGGTAGAGCCAAACCAAACGGAATTCGCCGCAATGATAAAGGGGTGTATTCATGCCTCATTTATTCATACAAGAATGAGTTTTCACTTTAGTTTTATTTTATGGGGAAACAAGATGAGTGCGTGACTATTCTCTAGGACCAATTTTCAATTTTTAAGCCTTTAACTCTCCTAAATTCTCTTTCATTGTTGGTCACTAAAATTAAGTTATACTGTTTTGCCGTTGCCGCAATCAGCAAATCCATAGGACCAATTGATTTTCCTGTTTTTTCTAAACTCGCTCGTATATTTCCATATATTTCAGCCGCATCAAAGTTGAAGTCCACGATATGAAGAGGTAAAAGAAATTTGTCTACTTTGAATTGATTTTCCCTTTTATTCAAACTCTTTGACACTCCGAATTGTAATTCCGCAACGGTAATAGAAGAAACAGCCAGGTCACCAGGCGACATTGTTTTGAATTTTTGATAAGTGTTTTGGGGTAATTGATTTATGATGTAAATGCAGATATCTGTATCAATCAAATATTTCATCGAGACCGTCTCTTATTTGTTGTTCCTTTGGTTGTTCCCGGTCTTCCATGAATGGAATATCTTTATATTTCGGTAAATACTTTTCCCAAATATCCCACACGGATATATTTTTAGGGATTAGCAATACTCCTTCCGGGGTTTTTTTGATAAATACTTCGTCCCCTTCGAAGCGGTACTTTTTAGGAAGACGAACCGCTTGACTTCGGCCATTCGTAAATAACTTTGCTGTTTCCATGGCAATATCCTATCTTCAATAGATATCAATTAGTATATACCATTAAAAACAACGGTCAATATTTTTTATACCCTTTTCAAATAGAACCGTTCACTACGTATCATCGAAATATTGTTGGACCAACCGTCATTTCGAGGTCTCTTCCTTGGCATACAATCGAAGCAATCTGTTGAACCACTTCGATTTTGGTTAACTATCCAAACTGGAAATAGTATTAGGAACTGATGTTACGCAATCCATGATTGACGATTGCTTGAAAAATGGTTTTTGTTGT
>CAYVAZ010000504.1:0-2699 GCA_964449065.1 uncultured bacterium | reverse complement strand
GATAGACACTGCGTTTGACTGAGAATAGTTGGCTCACAACAAAAACCATTTTTCAGGCAAACGTCAATCATGGATTGCGTAACATCACTAAATAAGAAGAAATACAACAAAATATGGAGGCAGTAATGCCCGTATGATAACGTTGAGAAATTTGAAATGCAGTGCAATAACCCCCTTATGCAAGGGGGGGTGTGGCACTGCGCTTCGCTTGTGAATAACTGATCCCATTCATTTTATGTGGATGGCTAAGTTATCACCCATCATGTCAGCCTTGATGAACTACTAGTATGGTGGGCGCAATACCCTGTCTCGTGATTGAGGAACAAAACCGGCTGCTTACGTTTCTTTCAAATCCTAGTACCCTGTCAGCATCATCATACCTATAGATGGATTTTAAAAACCATGCGCGAAGAAAATCCGGTCGAGGCGATGAAGGATCTCAACAAAGAGCGGATTTTGGGGATCGTCTTTGTCATAATCGCACAAATTCTGTTCGGTACCACCTTTGCCGTCAATAAGTTTGTAATAGACAACCAGGGCGTGAATCCTATCGTGATGGCGCACAACCGCACCATTCTCGTCATTTTTTGCTTGTTTCCGTTTCTAAGACGATGCAAAGGCAGCACGGTTTGGACTTGGGATGATTGGAAACGTGTCATGTTCATCGGCGGGGTTGCCTATACCACAGGGATGATTCTGGAATACTATGGAACCCGTTATACCAGCGCGTCCAACGTTTCGCTGATTGTTTCCACCGAGATGGTTTTCTCGTTATTTCTTGCCGTCATATTGCTGAAAGAACCATTGCAAAAGCATCTTGTTATCGGAGGTATCTGCGCCTTCTGCGGTGTGATGATGGTGGTCTATCAGGATATTCGAGCAGCCGAATTTCATTGGAACCTGGCCTTGTTGGGGGACATTTTGGTCTTGTTTTCGGTGATTGGCTGGGGATTGTATAACATCTACAGCAAAAAAGTATTGAATCATTCCGACCCGATCTATACGCTGTACTACGTGTCCGTGTTTTCGGTTTTATCCCTGCTGCTTATCAGCATTCCCACCGGAAATTTCACCAGCCTTTTATCCATGTCTCCTGCCGCTTGGGCGGGCACCATCTATTTAGGAATTTTCGGTTCCTGCTTGGGGATGGTGTTTTATTTTCAAGCGCTAAAGCGTCTTCCGGTTTCTGTTGTGGCTCTTACCTTAACGCTGTTACCCGTATTCGGCGTATTATTCGCCATGCTGTTTTTGGGCGAAGCGCTCAGTTGGATACAAGGCGTGGGCGCGGTTATCATCATCGCGAGCGTTGGATATGTTGTCTATCCCCGCAAAGGCAAAGAACCGGTTACCGAGGATGCATTGATCGGCATGTAGCCCGGACGTAGGGTCAAAACATTGTTCTCCTGCCATATATTTTCTTTTTTTTGCCGATTAGAATAAGAAAAGCAATTCAATCAAAATGGAGATGAACATGAAACCGATCAGTCAAATTACATACGGATTTGTTTTGGGGATACTGGCTTCCGTCGCAATGGCACAAGAAGATGCCGCCATTCCGTTATTCAACGGGAACGATTTATCCGGCTGGCATGAAATCGGCGGGGGAAATTGGTATGTTGATGACGGGGAACTCGTCGGCGAAACCGGCGACGGGAACTATGGCTGGCTGGTTACCGACAAAGCCTATTCTGATTTTGTGTTGGAATTCAAGTTTAAAACCGAAAAGAAGGGCAATTCCGGCGTGCAGTTCCGCTCGCATGTGATTGATGGGAAAATGTACGGGTATCAAGCCGAGTTGGCTCCCCGCCTGGTGGATTCAACCGGCGGAGTGTATGAAGAAAAGAAACGCGGCTGGCTCGCCAAACCCAAAGCCGGTTCGGACCGCACGATTGATTTTGACAGTTGGAACACCTACCGCATTGAAGCCGTCGGCAATCACATCCAAACCTACATCAACGATAAACCCATGACCGATTTTTATGATGACAACGCCATTCGCGGTATCATCGCATTGCAGGTACACAGCAGCGATGCGGCGGAAGAGGAAGTAAACGTTCGCTGGAAAGATATTACCATCGTCGACTTGGGGCACGGACCCGGTTGGGAAATGCTATTCGACGGCAAAACCCTGGATGGTTGGAAAGAATACGGTGAAGAAAAGTGGTATGTGCAAGACGGTTGGATCGTCGGGCAAGCTGTGACCGATAAATACGGTTACTTGGGCACAACCGAAACATTCGATGATTTTGAAATCCAAATGATCTTTCAAGCAGAAGGCACCGGCAACAGCGGTTGTTTTTTTCATTCTTCGATTGACGGCGTTAATATTACCGGCGTGCAGGCCGAGATTGATCCCACCATCGGCAACAACACCGGCGGCTTATACGAAAGCGGCCCCGGCGCACGCGGCTGGATCGCGCAACCCGATGAATTGGGCAATAAAGCGATGAAACCAATTCCGGAATGGAATCACTTGCAATTTAAAGTCAAAGGCAATCACATTAAAACGTATGTAAATGGATGGAAAACCGTTGATTTAGTGGATGAAGAGCAAAAACACACGGATGGAATTATCGCTCTGCAACTGCACAGCGGGGGGCAAGCCGCCATGCGCTGGCGCAGCATCTTTATCCGTGAACTGAAGTAACTGACGTTACGCAAAATTCTATACGGTAGGTATTGTTGCGAGCTTCAAACCC
>CAYVAZ010000503.1:0-2701 GCA_964449065.1 uncultured bacterium | reverse complement strand
AATACCAAGTTGCAGTGAAAATGGTATTTATACATTGCCATACGATTGTAGGGGCAGCCCCCGTGGCTGCCCTGCTGTGGGGTAACCACGGGGAGGTTACCCTTACAAACGAAACGATGGAATCACTACTTTCTTTTGCTGCATGATTATCCATATCCTTTTCAGAACTTTCTGTCACCCTTTCAGGGTGAAAACAAGGAAGAAGCTTCATTCCAGGGGCGACGTTCCCGTTGGTCACTCTGCCCCTGGCTAGTTTCTTTCACCTCGTTGGGGTGTATTAACCCCTGATTTGTGGGTTAAGTTTAGAAACTTGGGGGAGAAAATATTGCGTTTTCAAGTTTGTTTGCTTAAATCAATGACATTGCCTTCTTACCTTCTGTGTATGGTTCGGGGACATAAGAGGGAAGGTATCAAAGCCCCCAAAACCTGCAATTCATACATCAAACTTTACGCCGTCAATTTTTCGAAAGTTTTCCGTTGTTCGATCATGGCCTTCACATAATCTTCCTGCTTGGTGCGGCATTCCAGCAATATCCAGCCGGTATAGTTCATCTCTTTAAACAACTCAAACAATCTCGGATAGGGATAATTTCCCTCATTCATTTCCCGGATGTGAACGGTATCGGCAAAGTGATCTTTCACCAGATTAAAGTTGTAGGTCAATCCCGCGCCTTCTAAATCCTGGCCGTTGCTGTTCCAGCACATGCCGACATTTTTTTGTTCGACAAAATTGAAGATCGCGTCCATAATCGGCAAGGGCGAACAACTGCCATGCACTTCCACCCGAATTTCCTGCCCATAATCTTCCGCATATTTGCCGACTTCATTCAGGCTTTTGCCGATCTGCTCAATCGTCTGTTCTCTCGGCACATCATCATGCAAATCATTCGGCTTCACCTTCACGCCCGAACCGCCGGTATCGTGGCTGAGTTTGATAAACGCTTTGGCGCCTTCAATATTCTTCTTCAATACTTCCGGATCAGGGCTGTCAAATTCCTGGTTGGTGCCCATACCCACATTCACAACCGGGCTGTCATCAAAACGCTTTTTCACGTCTTTGCGTTCGGCCGCGCTTAAGTTCGGCATTACACCGTGGGCGTGCTCCACCCGCAATTCTACGCCGCCAAGTTTGGCTTTTTCGCAGTTACCGATCAATTCGGGTAAGGTCATTTCCTTGCCCCACAAATAGGTCACCAAGCCAAGCCGCATTTTCTTTTTATGCGCGGCCCCCATCGCCCCCGGTACAATAAGAGCAGCAGCGGCTGCGGCGCCCAATCCGGCAAATTCACGTCTGGTAAAAACGTTGTTTTTCATTTTGAGTTTCCCCTTCATCACAAAGTTTATTTCCCATCATACAGAATATGCTTTTTCCTGTTTAGGCATGGAAACACATTTTCCCCGGATGAAAACCATGCTAATTTGTTGCAATTAAACAGGGAAATCAATCCAGGAGATCGACCATGCCTCAACTGCCGCACAACGAATTGCTGCAACTCAAACGGTGGAACACCCCCACCATCTATAACGGGTGGGAACAAATCACCAAACAGGATCCCGCCATCGATGGGTTCAATCCGGAAGAAACCTATGACTTCATGCCGCACATGGGACCAATGGTGGGATACGCAGTCACGCTCATGATCGAACCCAGCAACAAAGCCCACAAAAGCAATATTCCCAACGCCTGGCAGGATTATCGCCAATACCTCGCGGATCAACCCGGCCCCAAAATCGTAGTTGTGCAGGATCTAGACAAACCCAGCGTCATCGGCTCGTTTTGGGGAGAAGTGAATAGCAACACCCACCGCGCCCTAGGCTGCATCGGCACCATCACCGACGGCGCCATCCGCGATGTGGATGAAATGACCAACGCGGGCTTTAAAGCCATAGCACGCCGGTTATGCGTAGGGCACGCCCACGCACACCCGGTTCGCTGGGGATGCAACGTCGAAGTCTTCGGTAGAAAAATCGCGCCAGGGCAATTAATCCATGCCGACAAACACGGCTTTTTAGCCATCCCCTGCGGAGAAGAACATGGCTTGCTCGAAGCCTCCATCTACATGGATCAAAACGAATGCAACACCGTCATCGCCGCCGCCAGAGATTCATCTTTGGTCAACAAACAGCCGATATTGAACGCCATGAACGCGGCGCAAAAGCAATTCGGGCAAAACGTGAAAGAGCGATTCGGCAAACCGGGTGAGTTTTGATAGAATTATTGACTTCACTTTATAGATCGAATATAGTACAAAAATAACAAAATAATATTTGGCAAAGACATTTATCATGAGCCGCAAACAATTAAAAAATAGAGAACAAAACTCCAGCACAAAAAAAGATAAAATTTCAAAAGATGATCTTCAACAAATAGCAAATTCCCTAAAAACATTGTCATCCCGTCAAGAAGGTGAAAAACTTTTAAAAGAAAAACTATCATCAAAAGATGATTTGATTGAATTAACTAAATATCTTGACCTCAATATAAAAAGGAATGATTCAAAAGATCAAATTCGTTCCAGACTGATTGAATCAACGATTGGTTTTCGCCTTCGTTCGGCTGCAATTCAAGGGAAAGTTGACGAATCACCAAAAACTGCGGTTTAAATTTCATGTTAGTTACTGATGTTACGCAATCCATGATTGACGATTGCTTGAAAAATGGTTTTTGTTGTGAGCCAACTATTCTCAGTCAAACGCATTG
>CAYVAZ010000502.1:0-2705 GCA_964449065.1 uncultured bacterium | reverse complement strand
CGCGAGGGCCAGCCGAGACACCGGGCCTGCGTCTGGCGTGAATGTCCTTTTAGGCAGAGGCGGCCGTAACGCCGATGCCGTTAAAAAAGGACAGAGCGGGGGGAAGGATTGGCTCGGCTTGATTTTTCTTTGTTTCTTTCTTTTCATCAAGGAAAAGAAAAGAAAAGAAAGAATAAGGCTTATCAGGTCAACTAACTGACATCCCAGTAATTGGCTACACCCTCTACCGACCGCCCACACTCAGCGTCATTCGAAGAGGACGCCGAGGCATACCCACGTGACAAAGTAAAAGGAATCCTTGAGCTCATGGATACGGTAGGTGGCCACTTCGCAAACTACCTGGTTCCTCAGCGTCCGCTAATTTGAGGTGACGCTGAGGGGATGAAACATAGACGCTGGCACACGCCGTGTGCGTGCATCAATAGGAAGCTTGCACAATTGAGATGCTTTATTTATATCCATGCCAGTTAATAGGTATTTCAATCCAGTCTGTTCCTTTCAAAATTTCAAAAAAACGATTATCTAACTTGGATTTTACTGTGGTGAAAAAACTTAATAACTTCTCCTTTAGACAATCTCCGGCATATTGATCTAATAGCATTAATTCACTTGCATTTGACAGATTACAATAGTCTTCTAAGTATGCCGTGAGGGAAATGGAATAATGCCCCTGACCGTCTCGATTATAAAGATTAGTAAATAATCTATTATGCTTACCATAATCTATCAAAGAAAAATGGACCTCTCTTTTACAAACATTTGATTTATAAAGTACTTGATAAGAAGTATATTGTATTTCATTTTTATTCTTTTCTATCCTCTCGTCAACATATTGATAAGAGGATATATTGATAAACTCAGTCAGTGATTCTCTTAAACTCTTAATAATAACTTGATTCATTTATTTAAATAAAATACTTTTCTCCATGGCATAAAATGCACTAAAGCCCTGATTATTAAAATCACCCATATCTAAAATGGTATAGCCCTGTTCTTTGAGCATTTCAGCCCATTCCTTATTAAGTGCGTACATATCTAATTGTAATAATTCTTGATTAGATAGCCTAGTTGTCCAGTCATTTGTTCTTCTTTGAAATTCTCTTAATGCGTATTCCCCCCTCAGAGTCACTCGTAGAGGACGCTGAAGCATACCCAGGTGACAAATTAAAAGGAATCCTTGCGCTCATGTATACGGTAGGTGACCACTTCGCAAACTACCTGATTCCTCAGCGTCCGCAAGCCGCACAGGTCTGCTCGAGGTAACCCTGAGGGGATGAAATTTGTCGAAAAGAAACTTATCCGGTCTAGCTCAGATCAAGAATCAATTTTTAGTAAACCTATTATTATACACAATGAAAATAACACCAAAATCTATTTTATTATCAATAAGCTGCCAACACCTCTAGACTTTGCAGAATCCTTTCCGGAATATTTCTCCCAGATAAAAGTAATCTGAATATCACAAAAAGCTTATTGAATTATAAAAACATAGAAGGCTTAAAGCTTTACATATTTGAAAGTAAATACTATCTAGCTGTTATTGCTGCAAGAGAATATCAACCAAGCCTTTATAAAGTTTTCTTAGAAACTATTTACAAAAAACAAAACAGCTAATCTAATTTTATTAGAACCGAACCACATAGCGAACTGTATTATACCTTTTGGGAGGGTTATAATTAAATTTTGTGCCTAAGTGAAAATTAAATATCTTTCATTATCTCACTGAAAATTTTCGGCCCACCCTTTTCTTCTATTATCTTAAGATTATATAATATCCCTCCCTTAAGGCCATCACCTTTATTTACTGAATTCCAATCAGCACCCACTGACCTTTTATCTATTTTTAAGGAGTGCCTGTTTTCTAAAAATTTATTTTTGAAAATTGAAAGAAAACCTTTTGGTGTAGAGGTAATTCTTCTTGTACTAATTGAAGGATTTGAAAACTGGTAAAACACCAAAATATTGTTGACAATAGAATCTAAAATTAAATTTTTATCATCAACGGAGTTTTTTAACAGATTCAAAATCCCTTTCCAAAATTCAAATTCAAATTTTTTCTCACCGTTTTTTCTCGCATATGGCCAAAGAACTTGTTTAAAAGCTCCATAAAACCAATGCTCGCCGTACTCTCTATCTAAAATAAAATAATTCCCTTTTCCAAGGAAAAAATTCTCATAATCCCTTTTTTCAATTACTTCTTCAAACACCTTATCATCCATTACCTATTTTATTTTTTCCCAAGAATCTAAACCAAAATAATCTAATAGTTTATTGATATCATTATCATGTATGATATTATCCGAACCTTTCAATGCAGCTTCAGGAACACCATTTTTAGTAAGTCCACCTGGAATCCATTCACCTTCAATAACACCAGCTTCTCGACCATCTGGTATATCAAAACTAAATCTGGAGTCATTGCCCGAAATTTTAACATAAAAGATATCTTCCCCTGATAAATCTGTATTCGGACCCAAGTTAAGTTCATCCCTAAGAATCCGCCAATCACCACTAGCCTTATATTTCCTTATAACTACGTCCATTTCTGATTTTAAACCAACGAATTTCCTAGGAGGCAAGGATGGGAAACGAGCATTTTCCGTCCAGTTTTTTACTACTATAAAAGCACCCCCCTCTGAATTAAACTTGTCTAAATGATCATCAATGTATTTTTGAGTTAAGTATGTGTTTGGTGCTGGGCGACT
>CAYVAZ010000501.1:0-2721 GCA_964449065.1 uncultured bacterium | reverse complement strand
CTTTTAGGATTACCTGCTTTTCCTTAAACAAATTATCCAGTACCATGTTGGTAGATCAAATCAACATGGAGACTGCCTCATGAACCGAACGAATTATCTATTCCACAGTTTTATTGCTTTCACGTTTATTATTGCCGCGTCAATCGGTCACGCGATGACGTTGTACGTTAGCCCTGATGGGAATGACGCGAACAGCGGAGAGACGCTGGATTCGCCTTTTCAGACCATTCAAAAAGCGCAAATGGAAGCACGCAAATTCGATAAATCAGTAGTAATTTATTTGCGGGGTGGAACGTTTTTTTTGCGTAAGCCGCTGGTGTTTACGCCGGAAGACACAGACCGCTCCAATGCCTCCCTAACGTTATCCGCTTTTGGAAATGAAACGCCCGTTGTGAGCGGGGGTGAGGTAATCGACGCTGAATTCAAAGAAGTAAAACCGGGATTGTTTGAGGCTACGTTGGATGAAGTTGCCACCGGCGATTGGTTTTTCTATCAACTGTTCGCCGATGGAAAACGATTGACACGCGCGCGGATTCCGAATGAAGGTTACTTTAACATGGTGGGTGAGATGGAGCTGGAAGGACCGGCCCATTTCACCTTTCAAGAGGGTGACATCAAAAAAACGTGGGCGGGCCGCGGTGATGTGGATGTCATCGGTCTCGCGAAATGGGCGGAAATTCGGATGCCGATTGTAAAAGTGGATGAAGAAAACCATACCGCCACGCTGACCAAACAAGTACCACCCAGCAACTGGCGCAACGCGAAGAATCCGCGCTATTGGATTGAGAACGCGCCGGAAGCATTGGATCAACCCGGTGAATGGCGTTTGGATAAGCAGACAGGCATTCTCTCCATCATGGTTGAACCGGGACAGAATCCCAACGAAATGCAAATCATCGCTCCGAAGTTGGAGCAGTTGATTCGCATTGAAGGAAACGCGGAACGGGAAGAGTTTGTGCATGATTTGCACTTTAAGGGCTTAACCTTTTCTCACACCATTGCGCCGAAATTAGAAGAGGGATACCCCGATATGCAGGCAGCGTATGATATCTCGGCGGCGTTTTCCGCCAACGGCGCGAAAGACTGCAAGGTGCAAAACTGCGAATTCACGCAGCTGGGGAATTACGCGATCTCGTTTGAGCAGGCGTGCGGCAACAACCACATTATTGCCAATGAAATGCTCGATCTCGGCGCGGGTGGAGTCAAAATCGGCGAACGCGTGATGCGGGAAGGACTATTGCGCACGCATAACAATCACATCACCGATAACCACATCCATCATATCGGGGTGATGTATCCGGCGGCCGTGGGGATCTGGGTCGGGCAAAGCGATCATAATGTGCTGGCGCACAACCACATTCATCACACCTATTACACCGGGCTGTCCGTGGGCTGGACATGGGGATACAGACCAACCGGCGCGCATCACAACATTATTGAATACAACCATGTCCATGATATCGGACAGGGCGTGTTGAGCGATATGGGCGGCATCTACACACTGGGGACGCAGCCGGGAACGGTGATCCGCAATAATGTGTTTCATCATATCGATTCATACAGTTATGGCGGATGGGGAATATATCCGGACGAAGGCAGTACGGAAATCTTAGTGGAAAACAATGTCACCTACCGGACAAAATCCGCGGGATTTCATCAGCATTACGGCAAGAACAATTTGATCCGCAATAACATCTTCGCGTTCGCGAAGGAATATCAAATCATGCGCACACGGGCGGAAGATCATCTCTCGTTCCGGTTTGAGCGGAATATTGTAGTCTTTGATTCGGGCGAACTTCTGGGCAGCAACTGGTCAGGCGATAACTATCAATTGGATTACAACCTGTATTGGGATACACGGGGAGAAGAGATTACGTTCAAAGATTGGACATGGGAGGAATGGCAGGCGAAAGGGCAGGATGCGCATTCCAAGATAGCTGATCCGAAGTTTGCCGATGCGGAAAACTATAACTTTACGCTGCAAGAAAATTCACCGGCGTTCGCGTTAGGCTTTGAGCCGATCGATGTGAGCAAGGTGGGGCCAAGGAATTAGTATGACCGAGAAACGCCTAAAACTGTATTTGGAAACGTCGGTATGGAACTTTTAATTCGCGGATGATGCGCCGGAAAAGAAAGCAATCACGCCTCAATTTTTTGAGCAGATAAATCTTGGAAGATTTGAAATATATTTTTCTGAACTTGTTTTGCAAGAATTCGAAGAAGCAAACAGTGAAAAGAGCTTATCTCTATTCAAATTGATTGAAAGGTACAATCCTAAAGAATTAGCAGTGACCAAAGAGTGCATAAAATTGGCTAATCTATATACAGAATTGAAGGTATTGCCTGCAAAAGCCGATTTAGATTCCAGACATGTTGCGGTTGCAACATGTCTGGAAATGGATGCTATAATCAGTTGGAACTTAAGACATATAGCCAACTTAAACCGAATGGAATCTGTGAATAAAACCAACATGAAAAACGGTTATATGAAACATCTAGAACTAATCACTCCTTTGGAGGTTTCTCATGAGTGAATATAAAGAAGAACCATCATTACTGGAAGTTCGTGAATGGAAACGGAAATGTCAAGAAAAATATAAAAACTTGAGTGATGAAGAATATCTTGAGTATCTTGAACGTTCATCGAAAGAGATTAAAAAAAAATACGTAACCCTTTAGCCATCTGAAGGAGATGGGGCAGGAAAGGCAGACAGTTTCTTG
>CAYVAZ010000500.1:0-2746 GCA_964449065.1 uncultured bacterium | reverse complement strand
TCATCAAAACAATTCTCTTTCTTGCGCCGGTTCGTATTTCTGTCAATCATAAAATCGTTGTTTTCATCAGTTGAGTTTGCTAACGCAAAAAAATCGACCCAATCTTCGGGTTTTTCAGACAATATTACATCACCGGTTGTTTCATCCTTTCGGATAAATACCTCCTTTCCCTTAAACCGGAAATTCATTGGAAGCCGAACCGCTTGTGACCGTCCATTCATAAATACTTTTGCAACTTGTGACATAACACCACCCCTTTTTTTATGCTATCACCTCAATCGATATATACCAAGATATATATTATGGTGTATATTTTGGTGTGCCTATCCCTCTCTCTTCTGCCCGTTTCATTCCTACGGTACGATACCTCTAAACTGACAGGAGTATTGTGATGAACCTTTCGTTCCCGTTGCCCGGTGAACATCTGCGGCAAACCAAAGACCGTCTTTTCGAGATCCTAAAAGAGAAATCGTTTCAGCTTGCGCCGCCTGATCAACCGTTTGTGTTAACTTCAGGCATGACCTCTCCCTATTACATGGATGGCAAGCAAACCACCAGCGATCCCGAAGGGCTGTATTGCTTGGCGGTTTACATCCTCAACCAAATTCATGGGTTGAATGCGGATGCGATTGGCGGTCCGGTTATCGGCGCGGATCCTATCGTTGGCGCTGTATCCGCGTTGAGCCATCACGCCAAGTGCCCGGTCCCCCTGTTTCTGGTACGCAAAGAAGCCAAAGCGCATGGCACGCATAACTTGATCGATGGGGTATCGGTTGAAGGGAAAAAAGTCGTGATTGTAGAAGATGTGATTACCACGGGCGGGTCGGTAATTAAGGCCATTGAGGCTGTGCGGAATGCGGGGGCGGAAATCCTGCAAACCATTTGCATTGTGGACCGCGAGCAAGGCGGCCGTGAAGCGTTTACGAACATGGGTATCCAATATTCACCGATTTTTTCGATCCATGCGTTTTTGCCGGATGAATTGAACGTCAAAAAATAACCGCTATCTTCCTGCACAATATCTTTGATTCAACAACGGAAACTCATTCATGATGAAGCTCTTACCCACCATTTTATTGAAATACATGAGCAGCCAAAACAACCGGCGGAACATCAAGGTGATTCAAACCTTTATAGCCGTATTGGTCTTGTTGGTGCTAATTTACAGTGTTTTGTTCCATTACATCATGGAATGGGAAGGAAAACAGTATAGCTGGATTACCGGAATTTATTGGACTCTTACCGTGATGTCCACGCTGGGGTTTGGTGATATTACCTTTCAAAGCGATTTGGGAAGAATCTTTTCAATTATTGTGCTTTTGTCGGGGATTGTATTGCTGCTGGTGATGCTGCCTTTTATTTTAATCGAATTTTTCTATGAACCGTGGATCAAAGCGCAAACCTCCGCCCGCGTTCCCCGCCATGCGCCGGATCATTTGCAAGGACACGTGATCCTCTTTCAATACGATCAAATCACCAGCGCGCTGATCGAAAAGCTAAATCTGTATCACTACCCGTATGTATTGGTAATATCGGATTTTGATGAAGCCCTGCGTTTGCACGATGAAGGAATCCGCGTGGTCTATGGCGATCACGACGATCCGGAAACCTACCGCAATGCGCACATCCAACATGCAACTTTGGTTGCAGCGACCCGCAATGATATCGCCAACACCACGATTGCCTTCACGGTGCGTGATGTGAGTGCGACCATCCCGATTGTCGCCACTGTGCGGGAGGATTTTTCGTTCGATATTTTAAAAAAAGCGGGCTGCACCACCCTGCTGCATTTAGGCGATATGACCGGCCAAGCCTTTGCCCGGCGTTTGCACGGCGGAACGGAAGCGGTTCATGTGATCGGCCGCTTTGATGACCTGCTCATTGCGGAAGCGAATGCGGAAGACACATCGCTGGTCGGCCATACCATACTCGAAAGCAAAGTGCGCGAACAAACCGGGGTAAACATCGTTGGTATTTGGGAACGCGGGAAGTTTGAAAACGCGCAAGCCGATACCGTGATCAAATCCAAAACCGTGTTGGTGATGTCCGGTACCCGCGAGCAAATAGATAAATTTGAAAACTTATGCCACACCGAAGAATTTCTTACCGCGCCCATTGTGATTATCGGGGCGGGAAGAGTGGGCCGAGCGGCCGCCAACGCGCTGCAAGAACGCGGCATCGATTACCGCATCATTGATCAAAACCGCGAGAGGCTTCGTGACCCCCGCAAGTTTGTCAACGGCAACGCTGCCAATCCCGATGTGCTCAAAAAAGCCGGGATCGACCAAGCCCCCGCCGTTATCATCACCACGCGCGATGACGATACCAATATTTACCTGACCATCTATTGCCGCAAACGCTCACCGGATATTCAAATCATCAGCCGTACCAGTCTCAAACGAAATATCGGCACGCTGCACCGCGCCGGGGCGGATTTTGTGATTTCGTACGCCTCCATGGGCGCGGATAAAATCTTCAACCTGCTCAAACGCAGCGATATTCTGATGGTGGCGGAAGGGCTGGATGTCTTCCGCATTAAAACACCCACAGTATTAACCGGCAAACTGATCCGCGATACCACCATCCGCAAGGATACCGGCTGCAACATCATCGCGGTTCACGCGGAAGGGAAGTCGTATGTCAACCCGGAATCGCATGTGGTCTTGCACCCCGGTTCCGAACTGGTTCTGATCGGCACCGATGAAGCGGAAAACCGGTTCTTGCAGTTGTACGCGAAATAAATGTT
>CAYVAZ010000499.1:0-2759 GCA_964449065.1 uncultured bacterium | reverse complement strand
CAATTTCATTGCTTCTCTGGACCAATCTTTTTTTACTGAGAGAGATGACATGCACTCTATAAACACTTCAATATTGCGAATGTTATCATTACAGTTTAATCGGAATTATTGATAATACGCACTGGCTGGAAGCCGATGCTCCCCGATCAATCGCCAAATGAATAGCAACACAAATAGGAAAATAATAGGTAGGAAAATAACCATGATAAACCGCAGGGATTCGTTGAAAATTTTGGGAGGAATCACCACAAGTTTGCTTGGCGCGCCATCCCTTTGGAGCCAACCAAACCAAAACAAACCCAACATCGTGATGGTTTATGTGGATGATTTGGGCTGGCGCGATGTAGGCTTTATGGGCAGCGATTTTTATGAAACCCCCAACGTCGACCGGCTGGCATCCGAAGGCATGGTGTTCACCAACGCGTATGCCTGCGCACCGAACTGCGCGCCTTCGCGTGCTTGTTTAATGTCGGGGCAATATTCACCCCGTCACGGTATCTATACGGTCGGGTCATCCGAACGCGGTAAGGCCAAAGACCGCAAACTTATCCCCACACCCAACCGCACCACCCTGCCGATGGATAAAATCACCATCGCGGAAATGCTGAAACAAGCCGGATATAAAACCGCCCACGCCGGGAAGTGGCATTTGGGAGAAGGCGAAAATTCCGGTCCTCAATCGCAGGGGTTTGATGTGAATATCGGCGGCTATCAAGCGGGAAGCCCCAGAAGTTACTTTAGTCCTTACCAAAACCCTTATTTGGAAGACGGGCCGGAGGGGGAGCATCTAACCGATCGTATTACCTCGGAATCGATCCGGTTTATTGAGCAAAACAAACAGAATCCCTTTTTTTTATACCTATCCTTTTACGCCGTTCATACGCCATTGCGGGCGAAAGAAGAGTTGATCGAAAGGTATGAAGAAAAACCGAAAGGAGAGCGGCACAATCACGCGACGTATGCCGCGATGGTTGAAAATACCGATTGGAACATCGGCCGGGTGTTGGATACATTGGATGAGCTGGAACTAAGTGAAAACACGGTGGTCATTTTTTACTCGGATAACGGTGGATACGGCCCTGCCACCACGATGAAGCCGCTGCGCGGCGCAAAAGGAATGATGTACGAAGGCGGAATCCGTGTCCCTCTGACCGTAAAGTATCCAAATCACATTGAAGCCGGTTCAACATGCGATGAAGCGGTCACCGGCGTGGATTTTTACCCCACCTTTATGGAACTGGCGCAGGGCAGCATAAGCGAAGATTATCCGCTGGATGGCGAAAGCTTGATGCCGCTGTTAACCCAAACCGGCGATTTTGACCGTGAGGCATTGTATTGGCACTTTCCCGCCTATTTGCAGGCGTATCATGATAGTACAGATATTTGGCGAACCACCCCCGCGGGTGTCATTCGCAAGGGCGATTTTAAACTCATCGAATTTTTTGAAGACGGCCAGTTGGAACTCTACAACCTCAAAGAGGATACCGGTGAAACGAAAAATTTAGTGGATGCCATGCCGCAAAAAGCGAACGAATTGCATCAAATGATGCGGCAGTGGCGAAAGGATTTAAACGCGCCTGTACCTTCGGAGCTGAATCCGCAGTATCAGGGCTGATTGAATTCTATCATGGGGGCATGTCACTTCTTCCGGCGGTCATGCGGCGGAACGGATTCCCGATTGGGTTCGCGAAGCAGTGGGGATCGAAACGAAACCCAACGGCGCAAATCCCCCGGAGCCTGCGGCTCCACCCCCTTATGCAAGGGGGTTGTGGCACTGCGCTTCGCTTGTGAATGACTGATCCCATTCATTTCATATGGATGGGTAAGTTATCACCCATACAATATGCTTCTCATCCGGGTGTATCTGTTGGCTGAAGGTAATCGATTCGGTACAATAAAGGTATATATATTGGCCGTAAGAAATGCGTAAGGAATGACGACAACAAACCGCAGTGAATTTAAAGAAGATTGGTGGCGAACATGGTTCAATACCATCTACATGGATGTGTACGCGCACCGCAGCGATGAAGAAGCCCAAGAAGAAGTTCAAACCACGCTTTCCGTTTTGCCATTGTTAAAGCATCATAAGATCGTCGATCTCTGCTGCGGCAACGGCAGGCATAGCCGCGCGCTGTATGATGTCGGATACCAAAAGGTAACCGGAATCGATTATTCCTACCCGCTTATAAAACATGCCAAGGGCGAAAACAGCCGCATCAAATTCATCCGCGCGGATATGCGGATGCTGCCGCTGCGGAAATCCTCACAAGACGGGTTGCTGACCTATTTCACCACCATCGGCTACTTTCAGAATAATACAGAGAATCTGCAAGTTCTGCATGAAATATCCAGCGTGCTGAAACCGGGAGGGTGGTTTTTAATCGATTATCTGAATCCTCATTATGTGAAAGCAAACTTCGAGCCGGAGACAGTGAAACAACACGGCGAATATCAAGTGATTGAACGGAGAAAATTTACGGAAGACCAAGAGCGGATAGAAAAAGAGATCATCATCAAAAACTGGGGCGGCACCGACCGGACGTTTTATGAATCGGTACGGCTGTATTCGTATGATGATATGATCGAGATGCTTTCCAGCACGGATTTGCATGTGCTGGGGTGCCTTGGTTCATTTGACGGCAGGTTCTATGAGAAAAACAGCCCGCGAATGATATTGTTTGGCACCCGGAAATAACGCAGTTATATAACTCACGTTACGCACTACATTATGATATGCCCGTTTTTCTAATCGTTCGCTG
>CAYVAZ010000498.1:0-2765 GCA_964449065.1 uncultured bacterium | reverse complement strand
TTCAGCGAACGATTAGAAAAATGGGCATATCATAATGTAGTGCGTAACGTGAGTTGATAATTGATAATTGATAATTGATAATTGATAATTGATAATTGATAATTGATAATTGATGAGTGATGAGTGATGAGTGGCTGCAGGGAAGCCACGGGGAAGGCGGCTCCGACAGTTTGAATAAAAATAGTGCCGTTTTGAGTTGAAAATTTGAAATGCAGTACAATACCCCCCTTACATAAGGGGGTGGAGCCGTAGGCTCCGGGGGATTTTGCGTTGTTGAAAGCGTGCTTCGATCCCCCCCCTACTCCCCCCTTAATAAGGGGGGATAATAACGACAGTCTCTTCGTTGCGTAACATGAGTGAAATAAAATGACGATAGCATCTCAGCGTGAGCAAAATCTTCGAACAATCATTGATACCGGTTTGATTGCCGTGATCCGCATCCAAAGCGCCGATCAACTTCAGCCGCTTGTGAACGCGTTGGTGGATGGCGGAATCAAAGCGGTTGAGATTACCATGACAACACCGAACGCCTTGGAAACGATTCGGGAGCTTTCTCAAACCTATCAAAACCAATGCCTGTTCGGCTGCGGTACGGTTCTCGATACAACTACGGCACGCAATGCGATTTTGGCCGGGGCGCGGTTCATTGTCTCTCCAGTCTTTGATAGAGATGTAGTGGATTTAACCCGCCGCTATTCCGCTATCGCCATCCCCGGAACATTTACGCCGACGGAGATTTTGACCGCGTGGGAAGCAGGGGCGGATATCGTAAAGGTCTTCCCGGCACCGCGGTTGGGACCTGGATATTTTAAGGATGTATTGGCCCCACTGCCGCAAGTAAGGCTGCTGCCCACGGGGGTTAGCTTGGAGAATATTTCGGATTATTTTAATGCGGGAGTGGATTGCGTGTCTATCGGGGCGGCTTTGATCAATCCGCAATATCTCGCCGAAGAAAATTGGAGCCGGATTACCGAAACCGGCCGGCAGTTCATTCAAAAAATAGAAGAACTCAAGCATGAAAATGCACAATAACTCGCGCAAAAGAATAACGCAAACATAGGGGTACATCATGGTTGATATCGTCACATTTGGAGAAGCGATGGTGCGGTTAAGCCCGCCCGATTTTATGCGGTTGGAACAAACGCATTCGCTGGATGTCAAAATCGGCGGGGGAGAATACAACGTCTCGGTCGGTGCCAGCCGGTTGGGATTGAAAAGCACGTTTGTTTCGCGACTGCCGAACAATCCGCTGGGAAAAATGATCGAAAACAAAGCCCGCGAGCATGGCGTGGATACCTCGCACATCCTGTGGAGCGACACCGACCGGGCGGGACTGTATTTTGTGGAGTTTGGCGCCAAGCCGCGCGCCAGCAGCGTATTGTATGACCGCAAAGAATCCGCCATCAGCAAGATTGATGTGGGCATGGTGGATTGGGATTCGGTCTTTGCCGGAGCGAAGGCGTATCATGTCAGCGGGATTACACCCGCGTTATCCGTAAGTGCGGCGGCAACAACCAAAGAGTCGATGGAAAAGGCCAAAGAGCACGGCGTAACCGTCAGCGTTGACTTGAACTACCGTGCCCGGTTGTGGACCGAAGAACAAGCACAAGCCTGCATGACCGAATTGATGGAATATACCGATATCCTCATCACGACCGAAGAAGACACCAAACGCGTGTTTAAGATCGAAGGCGATGATTACGAAGAAGTCGCGCGCCAATTGAAGGATCAGTTCAACTTTGATGTGGTTGCCATCACCCTGCGTGAGAATATCAGCGTATGGAAAAACAACTGGACCGCGATTGCGCTGTATGAAGGCAGCATTTACAAAGCCCCGACTTATGAAGTGGAAATCGTGGACCGGGTCGGTGGCGGCGATTCATTCTCGGCAGGATTTTTGACCGGCTATCTATCGGGTGATTTGGATTACGCCGTCAAATTGGGCGTGGCGTTTTCCGCGCTGAAGCATTCCATCCCCGGTGATTTAAATTGGGCCACCCGCGCCGAAGCGGACGCACTGGTCAAAGGCGGCGGCAATTTGAGGATCGTTCGGTAATTCACTCTTAGGAGTTACTTATCCAAAAAACTCTGCTGCGAGTATTGGATATCCCCATCCGAAACCAAACCGTTGGATGCGTGATAAGGCTGAGCCAGCCAATTTCTGCCCGGAACATTAATCAAGGCTTGATCGGGTCCCGCGCTGGCAATGCGCCATAGAGACCGTCCAAACAAATCTTTCCATATTTTGGAGGGATTCTCAACACCGCCGTTGAAATAAATGGTGGTGTAATCGTAGGACAGTTTTGACCCGACAAAGTGAGTGGGTGAAAGTGCCTCAATCACATCCAAGGCTTGAAAGATATCCGGCTGCAGCGAGTTCATATAGGCCACGGGTGTGGTCACGCGGGAAAGGCTTGAGGCCCAGCCGTGATCGCCTGCCGGAGAAGGGCTGTCCCACGGGGCGGCGTTCCAATCGAGAATGTACATCTCAAAAGCGGTGCCGTAACTTTTAAAATCCCCCTGCACTTTTGCCAGTTTGGCACGCGTCTGCGCGTTTAAAAAGTTGGGAACCGCGATAGCGGCCAAAATGCCAATGATGGCAACAACAATTAATAATTCTATAAGAGTAAATCCCTGGTTTCGCATTTTTTCGCCCGCCTGTGTTTTTAATAGAACTCCAATGATTTTGGGATCAACGTTTCATGGGGCCGGTTTGAAAACTTGACGTTGAAAGTATCTTCACTTTATAATAAGGAAGATATGCT
>CAYVAZ010000497.1:0-2777 GCA_964449065.1 uncultured bacterium | reverse complement strand
AGAGATCTCGCCGCGTCATGTCGGTCGTTTTTTAAAATGAGGCGCAGTTACGGCCGCACATGTCGCGCTACTGGCTCAATCCCAAGCCAGCCGATCCACAGGAGTTCCAGAACCAGGTGGGCGCGGTGTGCGCTACGTATCTGAATGCCCCAGGACTTGAGACCGAGGGCACGCACGTTATCAGCTCCGACAGGGAATTCGGCCAGAGGGGGAAGGCCAGGATCAGATCAACTGCACCACCGACTACCCATCGCCGGGACACAGCTCAACCTTATAATGAAGACGGCGGTCATCCCGGGTCAGCCTCCGCTTGTTTAGACACTTGCACGCAGCGACAAGCGCCTTCGTGACATCCGGGTCGCGAGGGTTCTCATCGAAGATGATGGTTTCGCTGTCCCGCGTGACATGCTTGCGTCCGCGTATCGGCAGGACTCGCGCCACAAATGTTTGAGGACTCATCGGCTGTTCCGGCACGTACTCTCGTAACACGAACGAGATTAGCTGCGCGGCTGTCAGCTTCGTCGAGGTCAACACTGAGTCCAGAGCCACGTCCAATCGCCGGATCTTCTGTCGAGGTTTGAGCGTCTTCAGCCGCGCTTCCGCCTTCAATAGTCGGGTTTCCAACTTCTCCCTATGACCTTGATTCTGCTCCAGCCGTGTCTTGGCCTGCTGCGATGCGAGCTGTGCCTGCTCCCACTCCACCAGGGCCGCATGATGTTCTGTGGCTGCTCGAACAAATGCCTTCCTCATCGGTTCGCCCTGCGCCGATTCTCGATCCAGACGTCGGCGCCGCGTCGCTAGCCTACGCGCCTTCGCTTTCTCGTCTTTCGTTGTCTTCTCTAATTCCTTCTTTATTGTCTTGGCACTCTTCTCCAACTCGCTGACCTTATGCCAACCGTCGAGCTGTCGCTCCAAGCGCTCCACTTCCGCGACCACCGCGATGTTCGTCACCACCTGAGAACAGTTGCCACGATGCTCGTCGAGCCTGACCACCTCGCCGTCGCGAAACCAGTTTTCCTGGATCGGCCAACGAGCGAAGTACAGGTCCGCCAACTCGCGACCTCCGAATCCCAACGCGAGACCCGTTGTCAGCAATACCGTGTCCGCGTCACGATGCTCACGCCTGACCTCGAGTACCCCCACCTCCAGCGACCGCCCCGTCGTCCGGTGGTACAGCGTCGCCGACCCGATCCGTAGCTCGTCCTTCTCCCGGTACGGTCGGAAATATGACCCCGCCTCGTGCCGCAACTCCAGCGCCGGCGCCCGCGAAGGCCGCAGGGGCGTCACGATCACACGTCTCGCTTCGGAAAAGCCACTCAGTATATCGAACGTGCTCCCTTCCGAGTCGATTACCACAGCACGTCGGATATCGTCGCCCAACTGTTTTTCTGTTCGCTCCACCAGCGTGGCGAGTTGCGGCGCCAGCGGAGCTCCGCCACTCTGCACACCCATCACCACTGGTGTACCCGCACCGGTGTGCACATACGTCGTCGTGATCGCCGGCATCACCCGGTTCAAACTCGACACCTTTCCCGACTGGGTGAACAGCGATGTCCACACCTCCTTGGCGTGGTTGTCTACATACAGCGCTGCCATCGCTCCACCTTCACCCCATCGTTGTTCGGCGACGGCGTGCCATGTGCTACCTGCCGCTCGCAGCAGGCGCGGGCCTGCGTTCGAGATCGCCAGGGCCGAGGTGAACTTGGCCAAGGTGCTCGGCATGTAGGCGTAACCGGTCAGTGGCGCCAACCCCGCCGCGTCCGGCGAGCGAAGGCCGGCCCATCCCTTTACGCGGCTAACCAACGGTTCAAACACAAGCGTCCGCAGCTTCGCTTCGATCGTCTCCGGCTGCTCTCGTACAAACCTCGGCCAGCTCGGCACGCGACCGTCTGCCTTCTCGGCTGCCGTTCGCAAATACGATGCGACCTTCTCGCCGCGCTTTCGCCGACGCTTCCGATTGTAGGTGACAGTAAAACGTCCTCGGCGATCCCGAAGACCTACGTCCTTTTGCGGCTCCTGACCGGCCGAGGCTTCGAGCGCTTCTTTGCCGATGGCGACCACCTCGTCGCGCAGAGCGGCGATTGCGCCAGTCTCCACCTCCGCGGCGAGCAAGAGCTCACCGCCCGCGAGCGGCAACTCTGTCGTCTCCACCCGGTCGGCGTCATCCTCGCGTTTGACTCGTGCCCGAGCTCGTCGAAGCTCTCGCTTGAGCGTCGCCGGGGACGGCAGCGGTCTACCGGGCTTGTTGTTCTCGAGCGCTGCAACGGCCTCGGGCATCGAGAGCTTCGGGTTGCCGGCACACAAGGCTTCGATCTCGGCGCGGACACGCTTTGACTCGCGAGGCTCCCTCGGAAGGCGGCGATCGATCAACGCTTCCCATCCTATTTCCCGATAGCGGCGCCAGTGTCGGATCGCATAGCTTCTTCTCGACCCTGGCAGCACGGAGCCGACCGACTCGTTCAACGAGTCTCCCGCCTCCACCCGCTTCGCAATCTTGGCAAACAGCTTCGCTTCGCGCTTTGCTGTGCGAACACGTTCCTCCCACGACTCTTTGGAAAGACGTGACTTGACGATCAACAACTGCGGAGAAGTAGGTTCGTACACCGGAATCGTAGATCACGGCTCACGAACCGATGCAAGGGATGCCGGTGTTGGATCGGTTAATTTTCAGGCCGCCACCCGCGTCAGTCTGGGCTCTGCCGCGGCGCCTTTCAGATTGGGCCGAAGTCCCTGTCAGAAGGGCCGCACCCTGAGAACCAATGAGCAAGGCCACGAAC
>CAYVAZ010000496.1:0-2778 GCA_964449065.1 uncultured bacterium | reverse complement strand
ACGCTAATGGGGTTTTCCCAAATTCCGTTGAGCGATTCATAGCAGTATTCCACCATCGGGACATTCTCGCTGATTGCGGCCAGTTGCGTGTGGAGTTTTTGCTGCACGTTGGTGTGGGGGATAACTTCAAGATTATACGCACGCGCTAACGCCGCGACATCCAACCATTCGTCAATCCCCAGCAGTTTGGTGCAGTCGGCCTGCACATAATCAACCGCGCCCATTTCAATGTAATCGCGAAAATCGTATTTGGTGTAGATGGTTTCGCCCACCGCGATGGGGATGTTAATCGCTTTGGCAAGTTCGGCATGGGCGCGTTTGTCGAAGGGATGCATGGGTTCTTCCAGCCAGGTGATGTCAAATTCTTCCATGCGTTTGCCCCACACCTTGGCGGTTTTTAGATCCCAAACCGTGTTGGTGTCGATCATCAGTTTGATCTCAGGGCCGATGGCTTCACGCACGGCTTTAACGCGCTTGTAGTCTTCACGCGGGTCGGGCAAACCGACTTTCATTTTCACGGCATCAAAGCCGCGTTCGATGATGGCGCTCATATCACGGATCAGATCATCGATTGACCAATCCAGCCAGCCGCCGTCGGTGTTGTAGGCTTTCACTTTGTTTTTAAAGGCTCCTAAATATTTCCACAGCGGCATACCTGCCTGCTGCAAGCGGATATCCCACAACGCCATATTCACCGCGCACAAACCGACACGGGTAATGCCGACACGGCCGATAAAGTGGTTGGTATAATAAAGATCACGCAGAATGGTTTTGTGTTCGAGCGGATCTTTGCCGATAAGATGGGGGATATAGGTATCATCGATAATGGCCTGCACGGCGCGCATGCCCTTGCTGTAGTTCCAATTGAAGCCCCAGCCGCTAATGCCCTCATCGGTATCGATGCGAACCTGCACAAATTCCACGGAATCCACCCGGCTCTGCGAATCGGTAATGGTGCGCTGCTGAAGCGGTACATCAAGGAGGTATGTTTCAACATTGGTGATCTTCATTTTTCTATCCCATTCCGTATCAAAGTATTAGGAATCCCTATTTGTGCTTCCGGCTCGGCGGGAGCTTCGCCCTCCAACATAACCACGCTCTCCCAAGACAATCATGATTATGAACATCTTCACCCCATGAGTTTACCGCCGGCGATGGGGAAAGCGTCTCCGGTGTGGAAGCAGCCTTCATCGCTGGCGAGATAAAGCGCAAGATAGCCGACTTCTTCCGGTTTGCCCATGCGGCCGATGGGTTGATAGGCAGAGAGTTTGTCAAACATTTCCTGCTCTTGTCCGGGATAGTTCTTTTTGAGGTAATCATCCACAAACGGGGTGTGGATGCGGGTCGGGCAAATGCAGTTGCAGCGGATGCCCTGATCAACATAATCCAGCGCGATGCTTTTGGTCATCATAAGAACAGCGCCTTTGGTGGCGCAGTAGGCAAAGCGGTCTTTGACACCGATGATGGATGCGATTGAGGCCATGTTGATGATACTGCCTTGTTTTTGTTTTAGCATGTGGGGCAGCACATTTTTGGTAACGTTGTAGATGCCTTTCACGTTGACGTTCATCAAGCGGTCAAAATCTTCTTCGGGTGTGTTTTCAATATTGCCGACGAATCCGACTCCGGCATTGTTCACCAGGATATCAATTTTGCCGGAGCGTTGTAACACTTGATTCACCGCGGTCTCTATTGAGGATGTGTCTGTTACATCACAGCTCACGGCTTGGGCTTGCCCGTTGTCATTTTGAATGAGTTGGACGGTTTCATTTGCGCTGGATTGATTGATTTCCGCAATCCATACATCCGCGCCGGCCGCGGCGTAGATTTGGGCAATACTTTTGCCGATGCCTGAACCGGCGCCGGTAATGACAGCGGTTTTTCCATCCAATCGAAAAAAAGGCTTGTTCATATTGCACCTTGCTTTTGCCCTTCTGTATGATTTCACCACAGAGACTCAGAGAACACCGAATACTCCCTCCGCATAAGCAGGCGTTTCCGGATCAGATTTAAATCTTGTTTGTCGATCGATACTCTCAACATGCTCCAGAAACTGGGTGGGCAAAATAACCATACGTTGCTGCCCCGTGGGCGGTATTATTTTATCTAAACGGAAGAAATGAGTTAGGATTATTGCGAATGCTTTTCCATATAAGCACGTAAAAGGGCGTTGATTTTAGATTGATATCCTTTTCCTTGCATTTAAAACCACGCCAAGACATCGCGATCCATTTGTAAGGACAACTGCACCTTTCCCGGTTCGGATTTTAGACCACACCTGACTCTAGCGTTTTCAAACATTTCAGAAGTTAATTCCGGGTTATCCGAAAAATCAATCTCCGCGTCGGTCATATTATCGATCCGATTCCAATCGGTTCGTGATTTGTTCAAAGTATTTTCTTTCTTCCTATTTGGAAGCTTTCCTGATAGAAATGATACGGGTTTTATCTTTACCTTCCGTATGTACGATGGCTACAACCCTTTCTCACAACAAACCCAATGTCACATACCGTTGTTCATCATATTCAAAGCGGTCATCTTCAACTGTTACGGTATAGCCGGAAAAAATTTCTTCCGCGTCTATGAAGTCCACTCCGTGTTTATGGATATTCGCTAACCGTTTATTTTTATCCCATTCAAATTTCATTTTATATTATATACTCATGTTACGCAAAATTCTATACGGTAGGTATTGTTGCAAGATTTAAATCCGTTTTGATAGTCACTAAATAACTGATGTTACGCAATCAATGATTGACGATTGCTTGAAAAATGGTT
>CAYVAZ010000495.1:0-2787 GCA_964449065.1 uncultured bacterium | reverse complement strand
CACTGAGCGTTTAACCCCCACCTAGCCTCCCCCATTGCATTGGGGGAGGAATGAAAAAATCGATTCGATTTTTTGAATATGCACTTCATATCGCTGACCTGTTACCAAAATAGGAACCATTCAGTATGGGGGAGAACGATTGTGGAAGCGGATATCGGAATTCGAATCGGAGACATTTTCACTCTAATTTTATACTTTGTCATTATGCTGGGCATCGGCTATTGGTGTTCGACCCGCATGAAAGGCACCGAAAACTATTTTGTCGGCGGCCGAAGCATTCCCGGCTGGGCGGTGGGGATATCCATGCTCGGCACGGCAATTAGTTCCGTCTCTTTCCTCGCGTACCCGGAAGCGGCCTTTCAATCCGATTGGAGCAAAATCATCCCCGGATTTATGGTGCCCATTGCCGTGCTATTTGGTATCTATGTGTTTGTTCCTTATTACCGCCGGGCCGGTTTGGTGAGCGTCAATCAATATTTAGAGATGCGCTATGCCCCCTGGGCACGGGCTTATGGCTGCATTATGTGGTCGGTTTTTTCGTTTTCCCGCATGGGCTTGATCCTTTATCTTCTTTCCGCCGCGGTTCGGGCCATGACCGGATATGACATCTATCTCATCATCATTGTGCTGGGAATTTTAGTCTCAATCTACACCGTTATGGGCGGAATTGAAGCGGTTATATGGACGGACGTGATGCAGACCATCATTCTGATCTTTGGTGGGATTATCTGTATATTCACCGTGGCGTACGGTATTCCGGAAGGATTTAGCACAATTATGAGAGAAGCCGGTGCCGAACAGAAAATGACGATTACCAGCAATATGGACCTCAATCTATTTCAAGAAACGCTTTGGGTGCTGCTGTTATACGGCTTGTTTGCGAATATGCAGGAATTTGTTGCGGATCAAACCAAAGTGCAGCGCTATTGTGCCGCCAAGAGCGATGGGGCCGCAAAGTTGTCTTTGGTCATCGGTGGTGTTGGATGTATTCCCATTTGGGCTTTGTTTATGTTTGTGGGAACCTGCTTGTGGGTGTTTTATCAAATGTATCCGGAACAACTGCCGGATGTTATCAGCAACGCGGAAGTATTTCCCTATTTTATTTTGAATGAACTCCCGGTCGGAATCGCCGGGTTTGTGATCGCGGCCGTGCTCGCCGCCGCGATGTCGTCTATCGATTCCAGCATGAACGGCGTGGCGACCGTGTTAACTTCAGATATCTTCAAACGCTTTATGATTAAAGACAAAGACGACCGTTATTATTTGTTCGCCGCAAGATCGATCACCTTTTTTGCCGGGGCGGGGATGATTTTGTTTTCGCTCTACATCGCCTATATCATCAATCAAGATGTAATGGATTTAAGTACCGTATTGGGCTTTAACTTTTTCTTTACATCACTGTTGGCGGGCGGTATCGGCGGCTTGTTCTTCTTGGGGATGTTCACAAAACGAAGCAACGCGCAAGGCGCCTTGGCGGGTATTCTTTTGGCTGTACTGGTGACCTTATACATGACCAGCAATGTCATGCCCTTTTTGCCGGAATCGTTATCCAGCCCGTTCCATAAAAACATGATCACGGTCTTCAGCAATATCGTATCGTTCATCATTGGTTATTTTGTGAGCCTTGCTTTCCCCGCGCCTTCAATGGATAAATTGAAAAACCTAACCGTATGGACATGGGGAGAAGAAAAATCGTGATTTGTGTCGTCCGTTGTTGGGAGGGCGGTGCTCCCGCCGGGACGGATGTATGGTTTGGCTTAATCCAATGCGTTGTTGTTAACGTTGCATAAATCGCAAATTAGGAGGGACGCTGAACCATGCATGAACCATTTCTGGAGACAGCAGCTGTAAATCAACCAGGTTTCTTTCTTTCATTCGTTGAGAAATTTGGCTCGATTGTAAACGGCCCCCGTTTGAATAAAGACACAGATAAAAGCACGATACCGTCCCGAATGACGGCACAAACGCAAGGTAGGGAATCGCGTTGGCAAAAACAGATTGAACGTTTTGCACCACGTTCTGCATTTCTTTAGGATGGGTATAGGGCGTTCCCGCGTGTAATCCAATCACACCATTTGGATTAATTTTCGTATTCACGTTGGCATAAAACTCTTTCCCGAATAAAGAGTTCTCTTCTTCGATTGGATTGGTCGCATCTACTATGATTACATCATAATAATTCTCTCGCTTCTGCAAAAACCGGTTGGCATCCCCGATGTGAATATGCACGCGCTTATCGTCCAATGCTCCCTGATGTACTTCAAAAAGGTGCTTCTTCGAAATCTCTATCACGTCTTCATCAATCTCAACAACATCACATTGAATCACGCTGGGATGCTTTAACACTTCATACGCGGCCCCGCCGTCGCCCCCGCCGCAAATCAAAACCCGTTTGGGTTGCGGGTGATGCAGCATCGGCACATGCACCAGCGGTTCATGATAAAAGGCATGATCGCTTTCCGTGGTTTGAAACACGTCATCCAAGATCAATGTTTTGCCATACGCCTTCGTTTGCGCGATAGAAATTTGCTGCCATTTGGATTGCCGGGTATCCAGCAAATCACTCATATCCACATAAAAGCCATGCCCGGTAGACAATGGTTTTGACAAGCGCGGAATCATTCCGGTTTCTTCGCGCAAGGTTCTTTTCGGTTGAAATACTTTGTTGATCTCATCCGCAAGTTGCCGCGCTTTGTCTTTGTTATTGCGGGTAAAATCGCAGATGGAAAGCTCCACCAAAACCAAGCGGCTGTGTTCGCTCCAAGTATGAATGACGATATGGGATTC
>CAYVAZ010000494.1:0-2794 GCA_964449065.1 uncultured bacterium | reverse complement strand
GACATAAAGCGTAATCAAGGTTGTAAGAGTGTTGAGCCCACCCTACCAATATAACTGCAATCCAAAACAGATGAAGCATAAACTGTTTCGTCGATTATTTTATACTTAATGGCGGGTGGAAAACGCTTTGGTAACAAGCGGTGATAACCGAATACTAATGGATGGATTCCACTTTAGAATTTTAATGAATCAATATCTGAAAGAAAGATTTTAGACACGGTACAAATTTCCACGTGTCCATTTCTCACTCCCGGATTTGGCTTGGCCACCCCGTCATTTCAACGATTTTCCCAACCCTTGACGAAGAATACGATTGTCCATACACTTTGTAGATGCAATATGAATGGGACCCCGCTAAAGCAGAAGCGAACCTTGCCGCGCATGGGGTAAGTTTTGCCGAAGCCGTCACTGTTTTAGAGGACGACTTCGCCCTGACGCGCGAAGACCCTGATAGTGAAGGAGAGCAACGCTTCGTCACGTTGGGCATGAGTAGTGCCGCGAAATTGCTGGTGGTGGTCTACACCTATCGTGAGCCAGAGTTCATCCGCATCATTTCGGCGTGGAGAGCCAATCGGCGGCAAAGGATACAATATGCAAAAGACCATCGCTGAACAGTATCGTGATATTGATTTTACGAACGCCAAACGTGGTCCGGTGGTATCATCGGAGCCGGGAAAGACCAAAATCTCTATTCGCCTCGACAACCGCGCGTTGGATTACTTTCGCAACATTGTTGAGAAGGCTGGTGGTGGTAATTACCAAACCCTAATCAACGACGCACTCATGGAATACATCCAACAAGAATCCATGCTGGAAGCGGTGCGTCAGGCGGTGCGTGAGGAATTGCAAACGGTCGTAAGCAAGCAGGGCTAACAAGGCGCTGCACCTGACTACCTCCCGCGTCAGATCCAGCGCACCATTTTGTGCTATCCCTCTATCTTGCTATCATTCCACCTTTCAAGCAATCACTTCTTTTCCCGGAGAGATGACATGCACTCATGTGGCGGAAGCCGATTGACCTATCAACGTCATTGTATTACAATCCGTAATACGGAGGTGACAATATGATCACAGTAAGACTCGATTCAAATTTAGAAAAAGAGATTCGTACCGCCGCCAAAAATCTTGGTCTAACCCAATCCGAGTTGATTCGCAAAAGTGTAATTGAATATCTTGGAAAGCTGGAAAGTCCTAATGCTTGGGAATTGGGGAAAGATATTTTTGGCAGATATGCAAGCGGTTTAACAAATTTGTCGGTCGATCGAAAAACGATTGTACAAGAAAAAATTCGGGCTAAAAGAAGATGAAAAAAATTCTCATAGACTCCGGCCCTTTAATTGCGTTATTCGATTCATCCGATAGATACCATCAAGAATCGGTTGATTTTATCAAACGAAATAAACATCCTCTTATCACAACAATAGCATCCATAACAGAGACACTTCACGTATTGGATTTCAACCGAAACGCTCAGATTGATTTTTTAGAGTGGATTAGCAGAGGAGGAGTTGAGATTCATGATATCCAAAATAACGATTTTCACAGATTAAAAGAGCTGACAGAAAATTACCGTGATTTACCAATGGATTTTGCGGATTCATGTCTTGTATATATGGCTGAACAACTTAACCTAAATACCATAGCAACGATTGATCGTGATTTTATGGTTTACAGGATTAAAGGAAGAAAAACGTTCAAAATTGTTCTTTCTTGAACACGGTAGCGAATGTGCAAAAGAAGGTTCCGGCCGGTCGCCGAGAGTTGATTTTGAGATTACGTAAGAATGCCGTATTATGTTTGTAGTATAACGGATTCGG
Source organism: uncultured bacterium (assembly GCA_964449065.1). Lineage (GTDB taxonomy): Bacteria > Hinthialibacterota > Hinthialibacteria > Hinthialibacterales > Hinthialibacteraceae > CAYVAZ01. The sequence goes on along the minus strand of CAYVAZ010000494.1, from coordinate 977 downwards.
ACATTTCATTCTCCAGGAACCTGTAATTCTCGAATCACATACTTTCACTTATTTTGTTCATATTTTGCTTGAATTAATCGCGATGCCAATTCCGCTCGAGCGCTTCCATCGTTTTTCTTATCATTATTCCGGCACCATTCTTTCAGTGTCTTTGCGTCCAAGTACACTTTCTCAGTCACTACACCTGTCGATGCGACTTCTTTCAGTGCATCTTCCGCCACAGATAACCATTCCTCATACGTCTCCTCCAGGCGGTCGGGATCAGCAGCGAACGCACGAACTTCTTCCCATTCTGATTCTGTTTCATACCACGCCACACCGACACGAATTTTTTTCGTTCGATACTTTGGTTGTTTGGATTTTCTCTTCGGGTTTTTTGTCATATACCTTTGCCCTATTTGTCTGTCACCAAGATTGCATCCCCGGCAAAGTTTCTTTTTGCACGCCGATTATACTTTATCCATGAATGATGGATACAAAAAGACCGTGCTTATCCTACGCGAACTTAGCGTTCAAATTCGAAATGGTATTAGGCAGTTTTTTGTTACTCTACCAGTTCCTTCTCAATCTCTTTTTCGATTTCTTCCAAAGGAGTTTTTTGAGTGCACTCCGATCTTTCATCTAAGAATTTCTGAAAGGCAGTGCTTTCCCGAAGTGATTGAACTTCCCTTTCAAAATTATCCGCTTCCGAAATAAGAAATTCCTTGCCATCAGGCGCTAAAAGCAATATGGGCTCTTTCCGGGCGAGTTTGATTATTTCTTTTACATCCAGTTTATCTTTTTCTAAATCAACCGTTTTCATATCTTCACCTCTTTTCCTCTTATCAATAGCATATTATGTTCTTTATGTCCAACAGCCACAATTGTAACTTTTCTAGAGGTTTCATCCACTTCATAAAATATCCGGTATTTACCGGAACGCACTTCCCAAGGGGCAACGGGATTGTCTCGAAGTTGTTTTCTGTTTTTTGTTTCAA
>CAYVAZ010000493.1:0-2832 GCA_964449065.1 uncultured bacterium | reverse complement strand
GTATTGATTCTTTTAGCAATTCTTGGGTTCTGGTGGTACCGCCGCCGTAAGTATGGCAAAAAAGATAAACACGCCCCGCCGCCATTGCCCGCGCACGAAAAAGCCTATCGTGCCCTGGAAGAACTGCGCAACCGCCGCGATCTCATCGACGGCAAAGAATACAAAGCGTTTTCCATCGCCGTGAGCGAAATTATTCGTGCTTACCTATACAACCGCTACGGCATCGATGCGCTGGATGAAACATCGGATGAAATTATGCAAGAAATCAAAACCCTCTCGTTGGGTGATGATATCAATCGAAAGTTTAATTCGTTCTTTGAACATTGCGACTTGATGAAATTTGCCAAACACGAGCCCGATGACAGCATCTTTTTATCGCTGATTGACCGCGGGGTTGAAATTGTCGATCATACCAAACCAACAATCCAAGCAGAGCAGTAACATGAGAACAATATTCTTTTTCACCCTATTGATCATCGCGGCCGTTGCCGCATTGGTGTGGTATGTGGCCGACCAGTTGGCCTATCCGGTCTACCTCTTCGCCCTTTTTATCATCCCGTATTTGATCTACAACTACACCTCCAAACGCACCGCGGCCCCCATGCGCTATTCGGATATCAAACGCGTGAAAGAAACCCTCAACGTCCGCAGCGTCCGCACGCCGATCACCCACACCATCCGGCACGCGTTGTACGGATTGCGTCTGATTGTGCTATCGTTGTTTATCATCGCCATGGCGCGGCCGCAGGCCGAAATCGTCACCAGCGATATCTACACCGAAGGAGTGGATATCATCTTGACCGTGGACGTATCGGGCAGCATGAACCTTATCGACTTGGATGTAAACAAACGCCGCACCCGCTTGCAGGTCACCAAAGAAGCCGTCGAATCCTTCATCCAAGGCCGCCGCAATGACCGCATCGGCATGGTGGTGTTCGCGTCCGAAGCGTATTTGCAATGCCCCTTAACGGTGGATTATGGCATTGTCCAAACCTTTTTAGACAATGTAAAAATCGGTATGGTGCCGCAAACCAGCACCGCCATCGGCAACGCCATTGCATCATCCCTCAACCGCTTGGTGCATACCGAAGCCAAAAGCAAAGTGGTTGTGCTGTTAACGGATGGCGCGAACAACGCCGGCCAAATCGACCCGCTTACCGCCGCCGATATGGCCGCCGCGCTGGATGTTACCATTTACACCATCGGTGTGGGCGGCTATGAAGCGCCCTATGTATTGGTCGAAGACTTTTTGGGCAAACGCTTGCAGCAGCAACAGGGCGCCGAACGCATCGATGAAGAAACCTTAAAACAAATCGCCAACAAGACAAATGGCCAATACTTCCGCGCAACCAACACCGAAGAACTGCATCAAATTTTTACCGAAATCGATGAACTGGAAAAAACCGAAATCAAAACCGAAGGACACCGGCGTTTCCGTGAACTCTTCCCCTATGTACTTGTTCCGGCATTGATTCTCTTGCTGCTGGAAGTGTTCTTATCGCAAACCCGGTTCCGAAAATTACCGTAATGGATGGATTATGAAATTCGGACAGGCAGAACTCTTAAACTTATTGTGGCTCTTGGTGCCGCTCTTCTTCTTCCTGCGTTGGGCGTGGAAAAAACGCATCAACGCGTTGAAACAATTCGGCAACTTTGAACTCATTGAACGCCTCATGGAAGGCGTCAGCCGCAAAAAACAGCGTGCCAAACTCTTCATGCTCTTCGGTGTGTTTGCGCTGAGCCTGTTCGCGCTTTCCCGCCCGTTGTGGGGAGAAAAAGAGCAAGAACTCTTCTCCCGCGGCCACGATATCATCATCGCCCTCGATGTCTCCAAAAGCATGTACGCCGAAGACATCAAACCCAACCGCCTCATCAAAGCCAAGCAGGAAATCAGCCTGCTCTTTAACCGCATGAAAGGCAGCCGTATCGGCCTGGTCATTTTCGCCGGAGAGGCCTTTCTGCAATGCCCGCTCACCTTGGATTATTCCGCCGCCAAAATCTTGCTGAGCGAAGTGGAAATCGGGTCGGTGCCCATCCCCGGCACCGCCATCTCCACCGCCATTGATAAAGCCATCGAATCCTTTCCCCCCGGCGAGCGCGAATCCCGCGCCATCATCTTGATCACCGATGGTGAAGATACGGTAGACGATCCCGTCAAAAGCGCCGAACGCGCCGCCCAAGAAGGCATCCTCATCTATGCCATCGGCATCGGCGACCCCATCACCGGCGTGCCCATTCCCATCCGCAATGAAGAGGGCGGGTTGGAGGATTACGTCAAAGACAATGCCGGCGAAATCGTGACCAGCCGTTTGGATGAAGATACCCTGCGCAAAATGTGCCTCTCCACCGGCGGCGCCTATTTCACCGCCCGTCCCGATTCGTTCGAATTGCAGGAAATTTACCAACACATGGAAGAACGCCGCAAAGAGCAGCTGCTCAACTCCCGGTTCTTCTCACAGTACGAAGAACGCTATCAATACTTTTTATTCATCGCTCTCGTACTATTATTATTGGAAATGCTTTTGTCCGACCGCAAAAAAGCACCCACGCGGTCGGTCGGCGGCTACCGGCATGAAGAACTTACGCAAGAAAGAACAGCAGAAGGAGGAACAAAATGATCCATTCTCACCGTTTGAACATACCGCTTCTAGTTGTTCTACTTGTGCTTACAACATCGCTCAGCGCGTTTTTTAACCCCATCCGCGAACGCATGAAAAGTGCCAATCAACTCTACGAACAAGAAAAGTTCAGCGAAGCCATACAAGAATACACCGATATCGCCGCCGTCCACGCGCCCGAATCCAAAGAGGTCCACTTCAACATCGGCAACGC
>CAYVAZ010000492.1:1209-2841 GCA_964449065.1 uncultured bacterium | reverse complement strand
CCCTGAATCAGTAGAAGACCGACGAGAACCATTGATTAAATCAGGCAGTCCATTTCCGTTTAAATCAAAAAGAGTGAGTATGTTTTGACAATAAGCCGAAAAATTTGGAACGTTATACGGAATACTTCCGATAGAGAAACTTCCATCTCCATTGCCTTTAAAAAAATAAACACCACCGCCCCCTTGATAATTTCTAGGATAATAACCTTCTCGAATCGAAATCACATCAAGAACGCCATCATGATCCCAATCGGCTATTCCAAGGGCAGCATGATATTGACCAACATGATCAACTCCACCCAATCCCGAATTCGTTGACACAGAAGAGATGGTCATCGATGGACCTGAATAAACAGTCGCCCAATTTGGACCACTTACACTGGATGCAATCACATCCAACATTCCATCTCCATTTAAATCACCCACATCCATTTGTGAAATATTATTGGCAATCACCAAATCCGCTCTAGACGGAGTCGCAAATGTGCCATCTCCGTAGCCTTTGTAAAACTGAATCCAACTGTTGTTATTTCCAATCACAACATCAGCAATCCCGTCGCCATCCATATCACGCGCAATCACATGATCGGCATAGTTGCCTTCACCAGATAACACTTTTGGACTAGATGTATTAAAAGATCCATCGCCATAGCCATAATAAATGTAAACTTGGCTTCCAGGAGACGTATTGCAACCCGTAGCCACAATAAGATCTATTATGCCATCTCGATTGATATCTGCACTATCAATGGAACGTGCTCCCAAATTGCTTGAACACCCCGATGTGTTTGCACTAAATGTTGTTTGTCTTCCAAAGGTTCCATCACCATTGCCTAAAACAACAGAAACGCTCCCTGATCCTCCACCGTTCCAATTCGCACTGGCAATGTCAGAAATGCCATCGCCATTAAAATCACTGGCAATGAGTTGTCTTCCAAACCACGAATTTCCAGACGTATCACCGGTGGGTATAGTCAAATCGGACAAATTAAATTTGCTTTGTCCATCATTAATCAATAGAGATGCTGCTCCACCAATTTTTGTTATTATATCTAAGTGACCATCACTGTTTATATCGGCCACTACAGGCGCACCATAAGTGGCCGTATGATTATTGGGAGGATTGATTCGATATTTGTCCCCTCCCTCAAAGGGAGAAGACGTGCCATTGTTTTTAAACACAAGCAAACGAGATAAACCCGTCCACTGGCCAACACCAACAAGCAAATCAACGGTTGAAGTCGTATCCATTATTTTAGCCAATGCGACCCCATAAGATTGATAACCAACGGTGAGGGATTGTCGATTCCCTAGTGTTCCTCCACCTTGATTATAAAAAACAAACAGATTGGCTGAGTCTGTTCCCCAAAGACTCACAACCACATCCAAATCACCATCGCCATCAATATCACCAACAGCCATGTATTCCGTATCACCACCCAAATCATTGATGGAATAAACACCTGTGCTTTCCCAAGTGCCATCCCCATTCCCCTCAGTCACAGTCAGTGTTTCGTTGCCCACAGTAATGACATCTAATTTGCCATCACCTGAAATATCAACAACAATGACTTGACGAGGATAATACGCGCCAAGAGGAGTATAAACTTGAGACCCAAAACTGCCCCCTCC
>CAYVAZ010000492.1:0-1109 GCA_964449065.1 uncultured bacterium | reverse complement strand
CCAACCGAAGTCAATAAAGGAGCACCAAAACTTAAATTCGATAACCCACTGGCTACAACCTTCATCCTTTTTACTGCTGAATCCACCAAACCATTTTCGTCTCTTACGGTGACCGAAACACTGTAATTGCCCGTATTACCCGGAGCAACAGTTCCTGAAACAAAACCCGAAGCCGTATTGCATGTTAATCCTGGAGGCAAACCCGTGCAGGTAAATAAACGAAGTCCTTTTCCTCCTCTAACCTTAATCGCATCAACATACATTTTATTCACTCCAACCACACGAAGAGGAGCATGAAGATCATCCACAATTCGTGGACCCAACGAAATAGAAATTGTTAATGTTTTAGTTGCCGTTTGATTTAATGCATCTTTTAACTGAAATGTTAAACTGATTGGAGACGCTTTAATGTTGTCTCCATAATCAGGTGTCCCAGACAACTCACCCGATGTTGAAAGCGTTAACCCATCCGGCATATTCCCTGATGTCAGTGAAAACACATAAGGCTCTTTGCCCCCTGTGCCCTTCACCTCTGCCAAATAGGGATTTCCTGCCGCTGCATTGGCCAAAGAATTAGTTGTAATTTCTGGAGTCGATGTAATGAAAAAATCAAAGCTCTTTGTCGCTCGAAGACCATCAGAATCCTCAACAACAACTTGAACGGTATGCTCACCAGCATCCCCTGAACTTCCGGATAGAACACCCAGCTTAGAATCTAAATTGAATCCCGTTGGCAAACCGGTTGATGAAAATGTATAAACTCCATTTCCTCCTGTTACATAAATGGTCTGTGCATAGCCTGTATAAACCATCGCATAGGGAAGGGTTTCAGTTAATATTTGTAACTCTGGAGACACCTTTAATTCAAAATTTCGTTCGGCAACAATCTCCGCACTGTCTTTTACAGCAAGGGTAAAAAAATACGTCCCTTCTGTGCCACTCTCCGGCGTGCCGCTTAAAGTCCCATCTGAATCCATCGTGATTCCGGACGGAAACTGTCCCGATCGTAAAAAATAGGTGTAGGGATAATGGCCTCCACTGGCTACCACATTGGTGATATAGGCTTGACCAGGAACCGCCGGAAGCAAGCGCTCCGTTAAAAAACCAAG
>CAYVAZ010000491.1:0-2852 GCA_964449065.1 uncultured bacterium | reverse complement strand
GGGGCGATACCCCCACATGAAAGGCAGCAACATGCTGGATCAACACGATTGCAGCGTTATTCAGCACTGCATGGAAATCACCGATACCGTGCCGCTGGCGGACCGGCGCGTGTTTCAACTTTCCGGCGGCGAACGCCAGCGCGTGTTTTTGGCGTCCGTACTTGCACAAGAACCATCTATTTTATTGTTTGATGAACCCACCAATGCACTGGATATCCATCATCAGGTGGAATTCATCAACATCATTCATGAACTCAATCAAAAAGGCATAGCCATGTTATTGGTGACCCATGATGTGAATTTAGCCTCAACCGTATGCAGCAGTATCGTTTTACTCAATCAGGGAAACGTGATATTGGAAGGAAGCCCGGATGAAGTGCTGCATCCGCGGGTGTTGAAACCGGTCTACGGCGATGAATTGTACTTTACCCAACATCCCTTAATGAACCGTCCGTGGGTGTTGCCCAAATTTTCCGAGCAAAGGATGTAATTTGATCACCAACGACTCGCAAACCTGTTTTCGCCGGCATATTGCTCTTTATTTAGCAGTCATGATCCTTGCTGCGCTGATCGCCCCTCTATTTGGTAGCGAGACTCTCGACTGGTTAGTCGTTTTGCGTGACCTGGCAGGCGGCAGTATGGGGGTTGATGCGGATATCTTTATGTACCAGCGAATCCCCCGCGCTTTGCTGGGTGTTTTAACCGGCGGTACACTGGCTTTAGTGGGGGCGGTGTTTCAGGTGATTCTGCGCAACCCACTCGCGGAGCCTTACACACTGGGCGTCACCGGGGGCGCATCGGTGGGCGCGGTCGCGGCGCTCACCATTCCCGGATTGTGGTACTCCTTCGGCCCCTTTTCGACCGTACAGTTTTTCGCCATCATCGGCGCGGCATTAACGCTTTGGCTGATCTATCAACTCGCCCAACGCCCGGAAGGCATGATGATGAGCACGCTGCTGCTTGCTGGAATCACCATATCCGTCATCTCGGTGGGATGTATTCTTTTCCTGCGCTATATCGCCAATCCGGATTATCTTGTGCAGATTGACCGTTGGATGATGGGCGGTCTGGAAGTAAGCGGCTACAAAGAGATCGCGACCATCATTCCGCTTTTGTTGCCGGGATTGTGGGTGCTCTATTCATGCCGGATGGAACTCAACCATCTAACACTTGGCGAAGAACTCGCCAGCGGTCATGGCGTGGATGTCCAACGTGTGCAGCGCGGCGGGTTTTTCGGCGGCGCCATTTCCACCGCGGTTATCGTCTCTGTAGTCGGCCCCATCAGCTTCATCGGTCTAATCGTCCCCCATGCGGTACGCCGCCTCAGCGGCTTCGACCACCGTTTAGTCTTACCCGCATCCTTCTGCCTCGGCGGAGCAGTCCTGGTCTTCTGCGACACCATCGCCCGCACCATGCTCGCCCCCCGCGAAATCCCCGTCGGCATCATCACCGCCCTCATCGGCGGCCCCCTCTTCATTTGGATTTTGGTCAAAAAGCATTCTTGAGGTAAAATGCAACCTTTAGAGTGGTCTTTTGATTAATATTCATTGTGGGCAGCTCCGTCTTCCAACCGGAGCGGTTGTGTGTTAGATAAATCAGTACATCATTTGGGAATCGGTCTCGTTATCAAATGACAACTAAACAAGAAGAATATGAATTACCAAAATATCTCGTTTGGGATTATGATGTGGATGCCGAACAAATGCGGCAGTACATCAAAGACAAAAATTGCGAAGCACACCTGTGGGCAGTCGCAAGGGTCTTGGAGAAAGGGCAACAATCGGATATCAACGAACTTCTCACTATTGCAGATGTAATTGAAGATCTCCCAAAAGTAAAAATACCTAAAGTTAGACGATTTATATTTAAAAAAATACTACAATTCCGGCTCAGTGAAATAAACGTTATACATACTTGTGAATATGATGATCAATTTTCAGGATGTTTGGAACAAGATTCTGATGTGGATATCGATGCACTCCGCCATCATATCCATGATAAAAATTCTGAATTACGTTTTCAGGCAATTGGACAGGTGTTGGATAAGGGAACCATAAAAGATATTCAGGAACTACTTACAGTCGAAGACATCAATGAAGCTCTTCCAATTGTCACTTTGTCTGATGACAGACGCAATCTATTTGAAATTTCTTTACGGGTTTGGCAAAACACTTCCTAGCATCAATACCCGTCATCCGAATGAACGGTTCGAATCGATTGTGCGAAGACTATCCTGCTGATGCTACAGAAAAAACCGTTAACAGACCCTTCAATTGAAAATCAAAATTGGCGGACATTCTTGTATACGTCTCGATAGAATCATTTTAAAGTGTAAAATTGCTAAACGGATCACAAATCACTTATTCATTCTGAGGATCATCATGAAAACAAAAGTTCTATTGGCAACTGTTTGCACTTTCATCATTAACACATCATTTGCACAAACGCTTTGGCAGCCGCTCTTCAACGGCGAGAACCTCGACGGATGGAAAATAATCGGCAATCAATCCTGGACGGTTGAAGACGGCGTGATCGTTTCCAAATCCGGCGGGGATGAAATGGGCTGGCTGGTGACCGAAGATACGTACGATAACTTCGTCCTGCGTTTGCGCTTTCAATGGATGGGCGGCAACAGCGGCATTCAAATCCGCAGCGAAATACGCGATGGCAAAATGTTCGGCTATCAAGCCAACCTCGATATCAGCCGCCCGAACGCCACCGGCTCATTGCTCGAAGAAAACGGCAGAGGGGGACTTGGAACCAGCCGAGCCAAAGCGGATGAGTACTTCAACGAAGAGGGCTGGAACACCTATGAGATTATGGCATCCGGCAACCGGGTTACCACCTACGTC
>CAYVAZ010000490.1:0-2857 GCA_964449065.1 uncultured bacterium | reverse complement strand
GATCCCCCCCTACCCCCCCTTAATAAGGGGGGATAAAAACGACAGTCTCTTCGTTACGTAACATGAGTTACTTATATAAGAAAAGCAACACCTCCCTTGCATTGTGCCGCTTGCCTTAAACAAGCGGCTTTTTTATTGTGCTTTTACGTTTCGCTTTTACGTTGGATTGACTTTCCGCAAGAACCCTTCACTATTCTAAAAATGAAGAGCGTGTTGCAACGAGGCTCTATCGAAGAAATTCCACAGGAAATCATACATGCTCGAGTTCGACGCGTATCAGCGCAACGAAACGGTTTGCAGAATCATTCAATCGCTATCGCTGCCTTCCGGTTCACTCATATTGGATGTTGGCGGGTATCCCGGAAGACTGCGCGCGTTGATGCCGGAATACCGCTGGATCATTTGTGACCCATTGGTGGATACACCCGGTGAGCAGGTCGTGGGAGACGCGGCAAAACTTCCGTTTCAAGATAACGGGTTTCCGGTGTCTGTGTCATTGGATGTGCTGGAGCATATCCATCCGGACCGCAGGGCGGAATTTATTCGCGAAATCGGCCGGGTATCGCAGCAAGCCTTTATTCTCACCTTTCCCCATAATGAACCATTAACCATGCGGGCGGAGACGTTTATTCGCCAAGCGTATGGAAAAAAATACGACTCCAAGAAACACCCATGGTTGGAAGAACACTGCCAGTATGGATTGCCGGACACGGATGAAATCATGGATCAATGTAAACAAATCGGTTGGGATGTTGGACACGCAGGGGTTGCTTCGACTCAAAGATGGGTGCAACTGCAACTCTTTGGTTTGCTGATCGAAGACAAACCCGCTGGGATTGAAATCGCGAAGGAAGTTGATGCCTATTACAAAGATTCCGTCTATCCCCATGATTTTGTGGAGCCATCTTACCGCTCGGTCTTGATTGCTTCGAAAACAAATACTCCATTGGATTGGAACAATCAAATACCCTTATCAAATGGAAACACGCAACAAGTTGATATGGAGTTGCAATCGTTTTTAGCGGAACAAACCCAAAAACTGCTTCAAACTACCGTATCATCTTCTGCTCCAACCACTTCATTTTCCTCACAAGAGACGGCGGAATACATTGCCCGCATGGAAACCGGTATCCGTTTGTGGGAAGAGACCTGCGCCCAACTCAATCAACGCTTGCTGGAGGAAATGCAATGGAGGGATAAGGTTGAACAGAACTGGATGTTCCGTACACTGCGCGTTCTGAAACGGTTGATGAAGCGGTAAAGAAAAAAACTATTATAATTTTTTGAAATTTTTTGTATAATAGAAGTAATTCTAGAGCAATTCAGGTTTGCTTAGATAGAAAGAGATTGTCTTTGATCCCCCCTACCCCCCTTAATAAAGGGGGAAACAACGGCAGATTCTGTCTATCCAACTCTGAAACGCGCTAAAAAATAATGGGATACAGCAATGAAGACCACCTGCCTTTACACATTCTCCCTGGCATTACTCATGGTTGGTTTGAATGGTTCGGTGAATAGTTTCGCGCAAGACGGCAACAACTTATCGGAACGGTATCAGGAGATATTCAATAGCAACAATTTTTCCAGGGATTACCGCGAAAATTATCGGGAAAACTTGCGCTTGCGAAACAGCCGGGAACGGTACCGTGTTTTCCGTTCTACAGAAACAGACACTATTCGAAGCAATCATGACGGCTTAGCCTTAGATCAAATGTCATCGGTCATGCGCAGTCCCAAGCCTTCTTCGGGTTCTTCTGCCCGAAGCGGTTCATCACGGGGGGGGCAAACCAGCAACGGCAGCAGCCGAAATTCCAGCGGGGGCGGCGGTGGATCGTTTCATCCGATGCTGCTTTCACCGCCTTCACTGCTACAAAGCTATCTGTCGGGCCAATTCTCTATTTCTGCCGGAACCCGTGAAGAGGATGTCTCATCCTTGGAAGTAGAAACCGAACAGCCGGAAGAGATCAAAATTCTCAGCCCCAGCGAGCTGTTGTTTGAAGAAGGAGTGCAGTACTTCCGCCAAAGCCGCTACCGTGAGGCGATGAACCATTTTCGAAGTTTGTTGGATCTCAATCCGGATGACGCCTCCAAAGCGGTTGCTTATGGATTATGCCATTTGGCCGTCAAAGAGTATGAAACCGCCGCGCAAATCATGGCCGATACTTCCACTCTATTTGCGGATGAAGATGAATTGTATTTGCTTATTCAAAGCATTTATGGAAATGAAAAAGGGTTTTTTCTGCATTATAAGCAGTTGGAATCGAAACGGCAGCAATCTCCAAACGATGAAATAGAGTATTTAGCCGCGCTGCTGCATTCCGTGAAAGAACGGTTTTAATTCGTTGGCGTTACTCATAAATATCAAACGAACATATCCACAAATTTGCCCATGCCTTGCGGCTGCAATCGTGGGATATTTTCTTCTTCACTGCCTGCCAGCTGGTTTTTCTTTTCGGTAAGATTCATATTGGTGACACCATCCAATTGCTCTCCGACAAACTCTTTGGTACGATTAAACACATCCCCCATATTATCCTTCAAGTTGGATGGTGTTACGGGACGAAACAACGAGGTTGGTCTCGGTGTGAATGTATTCATGGATGGTTCGACAGGCATCTTTTTCCCTCACAAATCAATTTCAACATGAATATGCGCAACGGGTGTGCCAACCGATTTTTTTGAGCAGTAAGTGTATACATCCAAAGATGTTATGGCATAATCAATGTTCTTGCGTGAAATGAGTTTCAGGAAAGTTTTGCCCTTACGCGATCAGGACAATACTTTTTTTCCTGAAAACAAGATAGGTAATAGGTCAGCCGCTTGAAGAGAAATTCCCCCTCCCAAAGGTGGGAGGGGT
>CAYVAZ010000489.1:0-2865 GCA_964449065.1 uncultured bacterium | reverse complement strand
ATTTTATTTCCTTTAAGCCTCCTTCCTGGATTTAATTCTACTACATTTTGTCGAGACCAATTACGTGTTTGCTTTGACCAACGTTCTGGATTTTTTTCTTTTGCCTTTTGATATACTTCGTGTCGTTTTTCCAAAATTATTTGATCCTGATTTTGATGACGTGATGCTGGAGTAGTCCAATTAATTCCACTATGTAAATGAATATAGTTATACCAATACACAAATTTCTTAACCCAATTTCTGGCATCTTCAAGACTGATAAAACCTTGATCTGGATAGCTTGGACAATATTTCATTGTTTTAAATAATGCTTCTGAATAAGGATTATCATCAGATACTCTTGGACGACTAAATGATGGCGCAACACCAAGGCGTTGAAGCGTTGCAAGCATCGTAGCTCCTTTCATCGGACCACCGTTATCAGAGTGAAGAATAATTTGATTCGGTTCAATACTTTCTTTATTACAAGCCCGTTCAATCATTTTTGATGCAAGATCAGAACTTTCTCTTTCATGCACTTCCCAATGCACTATGAAACGAGAAAAAACATCCATTGGTAAATAAAGATAATAAAAAGTTCCCTTTATAGAAGCCCGCAAATAGGTGATATCCCAACTCCAAATTTCATTCGGGTTATGAGCAATAAATTCTTCAGTGTGATAGACTCGTTTGGGTAATGATTTTGATCGATGAGCCAACAATTGTTCTTCCCTTAAAATACGGTAAAAACTTGATTCACTGGCAATATATTCTCCTCGATCAGCAAGTTTTGGTACAATTTGCCAAGGGGTTAATGAAGCAAACTCAATACTATTAGCTACTTTTATAATCTTCTCTTTTTCTTCATTGGTAAAAGAATGAGCTGGTTTTGTTAATGGTCCCTTCCGGCCATCTTCTAATTTAAATTCCCAACGTTCCACGGTTCTCAGCGAAACGCCCAATAACTCGCAAGCTTTTTTCTTGCGAGCACCACTCTTTATAGCTTCTTTAATTAATTCAAGACACAATATGCGACTTTCTGTGCTCACTCTTCCTCCTCTGTTCCCCAAATCAATTGGGCTTTTTTTTAAGAATAAGAAGAGCTGAAGCTTCAGCTAAAGCTTTTTCTTTGCGTCTTAAATCTTGTTCAAGCTCATTGATCTTACGTTTATCCTGTGCCCTCTCTGAACGTTCTGCTTGGGTTTGTTTAGAGGGAGATAAAGTTGTGCATAATTGTGTTTTCCAATTATTAATATGTTCTAAATGAACACCTTCGCGTCTTAAAAACTCACCACGCTTTTCATCTGGTAGCTTTGCAAACTCAATAATCAGTTTAAGTTTATCTTCTGGGCTTCTATCTTTTGGTCTTTTAATAGATTTTTTCATGGAAACAACATTACCAAAATCTGACTTCCATTGGTAGATTGTTGGAGAAGGAACCCCAGTTTCCTTAATAATTGATGCTACCGTACGAGATCCTCGATTTAACAATTTTTGAACCACTGATTTCTTAAAATCAATTGAATATTTCTGTGAATTCATTTGTCAAGACTCCTATCGCCCTAATTTAAATTAAATTTTTGAGGCGACATCTATTCTGACATATAGGGATAGACAGGTACTTTTGGGTTTAACAGTTGCTCGAAAGGTAGAAGGTTCATACTTTTTTGGTAATTAAAGTTATATGTTTTCTTCACAAGAAACGATGAAATGCTACTAATTTGGACTTGATAAATTGTCTTTATGTCATCTGGAAAATCTAGATGGGCATCAAAGTTAGCAGAAAATAATAGTAGTTCTGCCTCATCATAAGGATCGAAATAAACAAAAACAGAACCATCTAACTCTCGATCTATATTATTGTCCCATGGCTCATAATACCAGTATTCGCTAGAGCCAGAATAAAGTTTCAATCTGGAGAGGACTTTTGGATAGTTGGTGTCCTTTACCCAAAAGTGATTTGTTCTGCCACTTGACTGGTCAATATTCATACCCACCACTGTAACCGCGTGACCTCCTCGTTTATCTGTCAAGGAAATCGATACGGGAATCCCATGTTGTAACATACGCATAAAGTAGGTGCTCTGGCTGATTCTGCCACCTGTTTGATACTGTTCAGACCAATGAAGCATTAATCCAAGATTTTCAAACATATTTTGACTTTCCTGGACACGTTCAATAATTTTTCTAAAAGGATTTTCAACATCAAAGCCGTTTTCTTGCATTTCACGGAAAAAATGATTTAGGTCATGATAGCCATGAATGACCACATTAATATTTTCATCGTAAGCAATTGAGAGCTTGCGATAAATTTCAGAATATGAGTCTTTTGGTTCTGATATGGAAAATGACACTCTTGTAAGAAGAAGGAGGTTTACTCGATCTAATCCATAGCAATTTCCGCCAGCCGATTTTACAGATCCAAAGTTACGAAAAAGGGAAATTGATTGAGCTTGGTCTTCACTTAAAACAAACAAATTAACTTCACCACTATTAGTCTTGGGAAACTCAAACGAACCAGCTTTGCTGACTAAACTAAATAGCGTTAAAGTTAAAATAAGTAAGACTTTAATACTCATTTTTTCTCTCAGTGAAAATACCATAAACTGAGGAAATGCAAAACTCATTCCTTTCAAATTACTTACTAGGCATAATGAAAGTACCTGGTAGGAACCACTAGATTATTGTGCCATTTTTTGTTACTTGAAAGTATAAAAAATTGACATTGAAAAATGTCTATTTATACAGCCCCCCCCAAAAGCAATGCCAAAATTCTGTAGTGCACCCCAAAAAGGCCCCCAAAGATTCTGGAGGTTGTGCTTCACCAAAACTCATCCATTAATATATTCAATAAGTTGCGAAAATGGAATTTCTCAAAAAATTCCA
>CAYVAZ010000488.1:0-2878 GCA_964449065.1 uncultured bacterium | reverse complement strand
ACGGGTTTAAAATGAATATTTTTGATTACGATTTTGTAAAAGAGCCTCAATCATTATACAAAACCAATCCTCTGGATTCCCCAAGTGAAGAAGAAAAGTCATGGGAAATTGTTGAAGGATTGATTTCCTCTTTTTCTTTGTCTCCAAAGAAACAATATAATCATAAAGTGTTTATGCGCGCAATTGCTTTAATTGTAGAAATGAAAAATGAAGGTATTTTGGATGAAGACGAAGCCAAGTCTCTTCTTCAGTTTATTGCGTCAAAATTTGTTGAAAATAGCCTAGATTCAATTTTTGAACTTGCTTTTGAAAGAGATTACTCAAAATCACGATCTTTAAAAGAGATAATGGGTAGATTTAAACATGAGTGATATTGAAAATAATAATTTACAAACAAATAGTTCAAAAAATGAACAATCTAAGAATGAACAAAGCAATGACTCCTTTCCTGAAGAAAATTTAAAGAAAATAGCTGAGAAAAAACCTGAAAAATTTTTAGAAGTTATGGCGATGGAAATGAGTTCCCAAAGCGGAAGTTTGTTGCATCGCAAAATGACTGAAAAGCATATTGATAAAGTTCTTGATTTAGCAGCAAAGCATGATGAAAGAGATCATGATGTTATTAAAAGGTCACAAGAGAATGAACATGTTGACAACAAAGAAAATAGACGCTATTTGTTTTGGACTTTTGTCATTTGTGTATTGTTGACTTTAGCAATTTTATATATTTTCAAAGATAAATCCGATGTTCTTATTCCTATTCTCACTGGCCTTGGCGGATTATTTGGCGGTACTTTAGGGGGATATGGAATCGGGAAATCCAAAAAGAGTTAACTTCCCTTATAAAACCCACCCGATACCCAATTCCACAACCAATCATCCAGCAGCACCAGGAACAACACGCCGAACTCCACCAACTTCACCCAATCGTAGAACAGATATTCGTAGTAATAAGTGTATGATAAAAACACCAGAGCGGTAAACAACAGCCAGGGACGGTTGGGATTCACACAAAGGATGGGGACAATCCATACCAAATACCACACATTGATGACCGGAGAACAAAGCAGCAAAGCGCCCAACACAACAAACACCCCTTTGATCAGCGATTGATTGATCGGATGGAAATACACGCGAATACTTTGCCATACCACAACACCTACAATCACACAAAACATCAAATAACGTGTAACTTTTTCCGCTTCAAAATAGCCTGCGACTCTCGATTGGAAGAGTAGATTCTCCACCAACATAAACAAACCGGCGTTAAACCGCCATTCCTCCGAGAAGGTGATAAACCCTTCAAACGGGTTGATGCCGGGATCGTAAAACGGAATGTACATCAGAAATACCGTCACCGCGAAAACCGCATACCCTTTCCACCACCACCAGCGAAACAGCAATGGAATCAACAGGATGCCGAAGAACTTCGTCAACACGCACATGGCCATGACTACCGCGCTGAATAAAATCCTCTTGTGCGTCAGCAAAAGCAATGTTGCGGTCAACAAAAACGCCGTCACCGAATCCGCATGGCCTGAATTGGCGATCTCCTTCATCACCAACGGCGACCAGGCGTAGATCAAACACCACTCTTTCGGCAGCGTCAGGTTTTTCAGCAAGAAGTAGAGAAGAACAATCGTGCCTAAATCAAACAGGATCAACACAAACTTCATCCCCACAATGCTTGCAGGAAAAACCAACTGCGTGGCCATAAACAAAAATTGCAGCGTTGGAGGATATATGGTCGGTACATAAGGAAAGTTAATCGACGCCCAATACCCTGTCCGGTAAGGTTCTGTATTCGCGTCATCGGGAGCATACTGAAACGGATTGATGCCTTGCAGACTGGTATGCCCATCCCAAAGATACCGGTAAATATCATTCTCTAAAATCAACTCACCCGGCAACAAGATCAAACGGAATGCGACAGCCAAACCAATCGAGAGCCAAAAAGTGGAAGGTTCCAGTTTTTTGCCATCCAGCAGTTTCCAAACCAGCACTCCGTAAATCACGAACAAGAATCCCATCGTAAACAGAAAACGCGTGATGGCCTCATCTTCTGCCCAGCGGGGATGCAGCGCCTCTCCCGACAGCATGGCGATATAGAAATAGCCGAGAGAGGAAAGCAATCCGGCAATCAAGATGAATGAGAAGGAGATAGAATGATTCTCAAGAGGTTTCTTATTCATAATCGTTTAATTTATTGAGAAATTTTCTGCACACCGGATGTATCCCGCAACCGTTGCAGCGCTTCATGCACGGTTTGGTATGATCCGGGAATGGGTTTATCCCCGCATAACTCATTCAACGGAACCAATACAAAAGCCCGTTCTTCCAAATGCGGGTGTGGGATTGTCAATCCGGTTTCATCAATCACTTTGTCTCCATAAATAAGTATATCCAAATCAATCAAGCGCGATTGATAGCCTTTCGTATCCGCTCTTTCGCGCCCCATCTCTTTTTCGATAGACAGCAAATGGTTTAACAACTCCCGCGGAGACAATTCGGTCCCAACTTCAACGACGCCATTGATAAATGGATTTGCGTCTCCCGGAATACCGACTGGTTCCGTTTCATACCAATTTGAGGTTTTAGTAACCGAAGTGTTCGGCAACTCATCAATATGGGCAACGGCAGTAGTAACCAGTTGTTTGCGGTCCCCTAAATTTGATCCGATACCGATATATACCAACATACTTCTATCCATGAAAAGACTTCCCCTGTATTGCTATTGGGAGGGCAAGGCTCCCGCCGAGCCAGGTTCTGGGAGGGCGAGGCTCCCGCCGAGCCAAGTTTTTGGGAGGGCAAGGCACCCGCCGAGCCAAGTTTTTGGGAGGGCGAGGCTCCCGCCGAGCCAAGTTTTTGGGAGGGCGAG
>CAYVAZ010000487.1:0-2882 GCA_964449065.1 uncultured bacterium | reverse complement strand
CAGTTGCAACGGCAGTTGCAACTTGGCGCTACCCTGAGATTTGAAAGTAATCTATTCGATGTACGATAGTTTAGTACATCATCCAGTGATATACCGAGGTTGGTTCAGTTACCATGAAATCGACTTTAACATTGTCTTGGGAAATGTCAAAGGACTTTTGCATGGGTTGAATACCATCTCCCTGAATCGCAAGCGTATAGGTTCCGGGAGTGGATACATTTATGTGGAAACCGCCGCTGTTGTAGGTGGTTGTAGATGAACCTGTTTCCACGATGGAAACAGTGATATTCCCCTGCCCTTCTCCAGGTGTATAGAATTCATTGCCATCACTATCTTTGTGGACTACACCCAAGACTTTGGGGATGGGATTGAAGGTTGTGGCAAAATCAATGGTGACAACCAGCGGCCCGACATCGGAAGATTGCAGCAGTTCCACTCCAGGCGCAGGTAAAATTTCTACCACGCTTGGGTTTATATTAGACCTTTTTGTATTGATTGAATCTGTTTCTAATATACCGATTCCAACCTCTGTATAAATAGGTTCTTGGTGAAATTCGATTGTATTTTTACGGTGCCCCAATGAGGGGACTCCCCAATCGACAACAAAGCCGGCGTGAGCATGAGGTATAGAGCGGCCGAATGAAAACACGTTTTCCGCGATGGCACGCCATTCATAGCCGGTATCGGTGATGCGGCTGCTTAGAGTAGAGCCGTCCGTACCACCATGGCCTTGGAAGTTGTTTGCTTTCAAATCGGCGCTGTGTCTGCGTGCGGCTTGGGTTAACAATGGGTTCCAGGCAAGAGGGGGGCTTGATGGATAGGTGGAAAACTCTTGAATCATGGCGTTTTTATCCACACCGAAAAAGTTTATTGCACCTTGAATGTTTGGATCGGAGTGGTTGGCTAGGATGACCCCTTCTTCGGCAGGATTCATGCGGGCACGGTTGATGAGTTCAAGCATAAATTGTTCATCATCAGTGGGTTGCAGTTCTTGTGCAAAAGAGTTTATTGATAGAAAGCCAAAGGTAATAAGTAAGAGAAATAGGTTGAAATAGGTTTTCATAGTGTATCATCCCTCTGAGATATTAAGATAAAAATTACTATATCAAGAAAAGAAATTTTGACAATAAAATTTAGTAAGTATTTTTCATAATGAAATGAAACGTTACATGTTTTTTCTTCCACGTCATGCCCTGTGGGCATCTCCATAAACTTTGGGGAGAAGATATCGTGTTTTCGAGTTTGATTACTTAAATCAATGACCTTGCGTTCAGGGTAGCCAAGGGGGATTACCCCTACAAAATAAATAAGGGGATCACTCACTTTCTTTTGCATCCTGGTATTATTTGTAGTTTTACCGGGAGATGATCCGGCGGGCTGCTGCCATGAACCTGCCAACTACCTTTTTTCAATTTAATTTTTGAATTCTATTTCCGCGTATACGGGTAAATGGTCTGAGGGATAATATCCTTCGAATTGGTCTGTAAGAACTTTATGGGTTAAAACATCAAAGCCGCTGCGGACAAAAATGTAGTCGATTTTGGTTTCGGGATCGCGCAGATTATTCCAGCCGGATGACGTTGTAGTTGGCCCTTCATGGCCGGATTTGGAGGCGTATCTGCCGTCTTTGAAATCAGAGGTGATACCGCCTGCGGGTTCTTTTCCAGACAGGATTGCATACGGTAAGGAGGATTCACGTGCATTGAAGTCACCGGTGATAACGGTGGGTGTGTCTCCAGCGATGGAGCGTGCTTTGTTTACTATCAGCTTAGCGCTTTCGGCACGAGCTTGCTGGCCGCGGTGGTCGAAGTGGGTGTTGAAATGAAAGAACTCTTTGCCGGAATCGATATCTTTAAATTTTGCCCAGGTGACGATGCGGGTGAGGGCTGAATCCCAGGAAACCATGCCGGGGACTTCAGGATTTTCCGCCAGCCAGAAGGTGTTGGTGGCGATCAGTTCCAGTTTATCGTTGCGGTAAAAGATGCAGGAGTATTCGCCTTTATGCCAACCGTCGTCTCTGCCGACGCCGACGTAACTGTAATTGTCTGGAAGCAGATTGACCAAATCCATAAGTTGGCCGTGCAGGACTTCTTGCAGTCCGGCTGCATCGGATTGATAGAGTTTCGCGATGACCTCGGCGACGTGGTCTTTGCGGTTGGGCCAAGCGTTGATGCCGTCATCCGGATTGTTGTAGCGGATGTTGAACGACATGATTTTGAGGGGGGCGGCTTGCAGTGTAACAGTAGACGTGAGGATCATTCCAATCAGTAAAAGATTGCGAATCATGAGACTTCCCTTCTCCTTCGGATTTTTTCTAACGAATCACATTTAATAGGGCTTGTACAGTGAATTCAATCAAAAATATCAATACAATCGGGCTAAAGTCAATCCCTCCCTGCGCTAAGGCGGGAAAGGCGTTCCGCAAGCCATCCAGCAGCGGATCGGTGATTTGATAAATAAACTGCACAATCGGATTGCGGTGCCACGCGCTCATGGGATTCAAAAACGACAAAATACACCGGACAAACACACAGATTTGATAAACGTGAACGACATTTAAGATAATTGAAATTAAAGCATCCATCGGTTAACACTTTGTGAGGACTTTTTGTTTTTTGCGTATTGTAACAAGAAAAATGATTGAAGGAATCACTGGCTTTCTTTTTGCATCCTGTTATTTTTTAGCTTTACCGGGAGATGATTCGGTGGGTCAGAGCGGGGCGTCCCAGTATACGGTAACTTTTGAATCAAACCATGCTTCCGGCTCGGCGGGAGCCTCGCCCTCCCAAGGCTGCGTTTCGCTGATTGCAAATGGTATTCAAGCGTACTTCCGGCTCGGCGGGAGCCTCGCCCTCCCAAGGCTGCGTTTCGCTGATTGCAAA
>CAYVAZ010000486.1:0-2903 GCA_964449065.1 uncultured bacterium | reverse complement strand
CCGAAGGATTCATTCTTGGTGGGCAGTCCTTGAAAAGTTGCTTTGGCTTTCAAATTATCGCCGCTAGCAGAAGGAATGCCAGCTGCTTCATCGCTGTTATCCCATTCCACGGCTTGACTTCCAATATCATCGAGTAATAGTCGGACTTCAAATTGTTCATCGACCATTATCTTAGCGACACCCGTCGGTTTCACTTCGGCCACGACTTCGATAATCAAATCCTCAGTTGTCGCAGGATAAGTAAATTCATTCTGGCCATCTCCACTATCGATGGGTGAGTTGACCGGATCGCCTTTATTCTGAGTGCTTTTTGGGGTAACAAGTTTGATGTCGGGAACCACGGCTTTGAGCGCGATGTTGTAAGGCATGTCTCGCTGGTGGTAGATGCCGAGGCCTTTGGGTTCGGGGCCATCGAGTTGCTTGCCGGAGGTGTGGGGTTTGGACCAGTCTTTGGATTCGATGTTGGTGAGCATGGGGCTAGGGGATTCGGTCCATTCGCCCTTTTTTAGCCTGGCGAGGGTGTCGCCCTCGATGGTGATGTCGCACTTGTCTCCGTCCGGATATGCGGTCCACCCAACGGGGAAGTTTCCCCAAACAAAGGCACCGTCGTCCAAACTGAAGACGATATAGGTGTTCTCTGCGCCCACGCCTTCGTATATTCCGCCATCGTTGAGTTGCATGGTCACCGAAACATAACCGTCGGGGGATAAGATAAATTTTTCAATCGTCATCGAATCGGTCGCTTCCGCAACCTTGACATATTTTTCTCCAAATTCAACAGCTTGTTTGATGAATAAAGCATCATGATACCTGAGATGCGCCTCGCCTGGGCCGCCCGCATGGAGCGCTGGCACGAGGGCAAAGCAAAGGGCGATGCCGAGTATGGATTTTTTTATTTTCATGGTTTAGTTTCCTTCTTTGGATTTACGGTTTCTTGATCTCCGGATGTTCTTCGTAGAATGCTTTTTCGCCTGCGATCATGTCTCTGAGGGATTTCGCCTTCTTCTCGCTCAACGTTCCCGATTTTATGAGGGCTTCTCCCCGATCAAAGACATGGAGGGCCATCGTCATGTCTCGGCTTTCTCGACAAATCGAACGAGCCATAAAAAGCATATTAGTTACGAGGGAAACCTTCACCTCGGCATCGGAAACTTCCTCATAGTTCTTAAACAGGGTTTCGAGGGCCGCCTGGCGGTTGCCTTCAAAAAATTGCGCCCGCGCCTGATCGCGGATGAGTTTGCTTTTTTTATTTTCATCGAGGTCTTTGTTTTCGATCTCTTGGGCCATCAATGAGCGATGGGCATCTTTCCCCCGATATTTGAGAACCGCTTGCTGGTAAATGCCTTTCGCGGCGTTTTGGAGTTCATAAATGCGGTCCGGGTTGCCCTGATAGACCGGAGGGTCGGCGAGGGTGTATTCATAAAAACTTTTGGCGAGAATAAAAATGGATTCCGAAAAATTCTTTTGAGCCTCGTCGGGGATGCCCATGGCGGTGCGGATGAACTCCATATCGAAGGCGGCACGGGTGCGGAGTTTTCCGGTGTTATTAAGAGTAGCCTCGGGGTTTTTCGCGCAAACCTCGCGGATAACCTGAAAGGCGGGCAACGCCCTCGAATCGGAATAGGACGACCGGATGAAGGATGTGATAGCGGACATGGTGTTGAGGGAAACTTTGCTGTCACCTTTCCAATGCCTGTTTTCGATCAAATAGAGAAAAATATCCGCGCATGGCCGGGTTCTCGTTCCATAGACATCCTGAAACATGACAAACAAATCCACGACTTTCTCCGTCGATTGATCTTTCAGCGCTTCCTCCAAGGATTTCCCGGATGAATCGTGCATCCAACGAGATAGTGTCAGGGAGTTTTGGAGAGTCTTTTGGGTTTCTTGGCTCATGCCCGCGGTGGCGTTTTTTCTTTGAACCCTCACCATGCGATTGGATGCCTTATCGAATATTTTTTGGTATGGCTTGATGTCTTTGCTCTTGGTTTTGGCCAAATTTTCGTATGTCGTTTTGAAGTTGTTCCATGCCGTGGAGGCTTTGGCCAAGTCTCCCGACAGCAGAGCGGCCTGGTGCAATATCCAAAGCTTTTTGAGAGGAGATGCCTCTTTCTCCGCCAACCCCTCCAAAACCCTCGTCCATCGCTCATCGGGGCGGCTGGTGGGCAGGGAAAGAAAATGGACTTTTTGGATGTTTTGGACGACTTGATCGGATCGACCTAACCGGATAAGCGCCAAGTTCATCTGGGCGATGCCAAAGGGGATGTATTCCTCCGGTGCCAACCTCAGGTAGGCTTCAGCAAAAAGCAAAGCAAGCTCGGGGTCGGCAGGAAGGGTGCCGAGAACCGTCAAGAATAAGTGCCCATCGATATCCAGATCGGCCAAGGATTTGATGTTATCCAAGATCGAACTCTCCGACAAGGGATAAGAGGGAAGCGTCTTGTCCAAGAAATACGTCCCATAGCCACTCGATGGCATCAAGATTTCAATAAGCTCATTCGAATCAGGGAGCTTGACATTTACCCCTAGATTCGCGGATTTAGAACTTGAATTTTTAAGGGGGGCAACTTCAGGCAGGACATCGTTCTGGCTGACTGGCTGACTGGCTGACTGGCGTGTGCCGCGAAGCCGATGGACCCGAGCGTCAAGAGAATGGAAGTAAGCCGCAGCAATATCACACTTGGTCTATGAAGGGAAATTCCCAGCAGATCAAGCCCTAAATGCATTTTCGCCAAAAAGTCACATTCAAAAAAGAATCCAAATTTCTTGCCCCGGTCGGACGAAAAATGTCCCATGCCAGGCTCTCTGCGGTAATAGGGGTCAGTCAAGCATTATTGACAAAATGCTATGGACTGCTAGGTGTGGATAATGGCACGACAAGTTCGCATTGAATTTTCCGGGGC
>CAYVAZ010000485.1:429-2928 GCA_964449065.1 uncultured bacterium | reverse complement strand
TGCGGTGATAATGCCCCCAAGTCTTACCACCGCAGTCTCCTTGGCCCAAGGGGCCAATATTCTGAAGCCCTGGGTTTCAGGATGTTGCGCCTTCGGCGCAAATATGTGTTTGCGATTGTCGTTGGCATCAGGAGGCAACGAGACTGGTTTCCTCACACCCCAAGGGCTCACGACGTCCTGGTGACGGACGCGTAACACACCTGTAAGACCAAGTGACCGAATTCCCCGGTAAATTGAAATCCCTACGGGCGGACGCTATTCGCGCTGAGCGGCGTTCGCGAAGACGAGGCAGGGCTTCAGCCCAGCCGTCGCCATCGCTGCCTTGTTCAGCATCGAAAAGCGTCACGTCAATTTACCGGCCAATTCGGTCACTTGGTCTTACACATTTCGACAAGCATACTTGTACGGTGCAGAGCAGCATACTGCGCGACACCAACGCAGCACGCTGCGCGATCCTCGTGCAGCCTCCGGGCTTCTTCTGGGGTGTCATCGCGACGGATATCAGGATGGGATCGAGGTTCTGCTCCATTCGGCTTTCGGGCTCCTTGTCCCACTGGTCTTTCTCGCAACTTGACAACTTTCGCGATTACACCCGATCATTTACGGATAGGACATTGTTTGTTGACACGAGTTTCTTTATCGCTATAAAGAATACACGATGTGCAGAACATCTGAAAGCGGTCACCTGCTGTATAGAAATAGGAGAATTAGATATATGAGAACACTTGTAATATTATTTATTGTTGCATCCATTCCGTTTGCGGGATGCCAATCCATACGGCCTTCTAAAACAGTAGAGTTTGTGGTCCACGACGAGCAAGGGGAAGTCGTAAGCGATGCTATTATTTCAACTGGTTACAGCATGGGTGACACATATGGCAAAGGCGTTACGAATGAAGAAGGTCGTTTTTCTTTCACAGGTAAAGTATACTACAATCTTGAGATAAAAATAACCAAAGAAGGTTATTATGATAGTGCTGGTGAGGTCTGGAGTTACTCTCGAAAATATCCATATCCACCTGAAACTATACCGCTTTTATTGAAGAAGATACAACAACCTGTGCCTATGTATTGCCACAATATCGGGTACCCACTTGGTAGGAATTGTATTCTATTGCCTGAAATGGATAAGCCAATAGGATTCGACATGGTAATTGGTGATTGGGTCACGCCCTATGGAAAAGGTAAAATAGCAGATTTTGTGTTTACGGGAACCAAAGATTTCGATGGCAAGCGACCGTGGCACAAGCGCGATGACTATCGGATGTTATTAAAAATCGAATTTTCAAATCCTGAGGATGGTATCCAGAAATTTCTTACAGCTGACAGATCACAATTTGAAAGTGAATTAGAATCTCCGCACGAAGCACCCGTTGATGGTTATCAATCTGTTTTGGAACTTCCGCAAATGAGCTTAAAAGCCAACAAACATGAGTATTTCATACAGAATAAAGAAAAATATTATTACTGGAACGAAAGGAATCGCTACCTGTTTCGTATTCGTACAAAGACCGATGATAATGGAAAGATTGTTTCCGCTATTTATGGCAGGACGTTAAAGGAGATAGGATATTTTTGGGGGGGATCATGATACGATGGTTTTTAAACTACGCTACTACGTCAATCCAGATCCAGATCCAGAAGCCCGCAGTCTCGAATACAATGGCGTGAATCTGGCAGAATCACCTGCAAAATAGTTAATGAACCAGGGGGAGGAGAAGTTTCAGCAATCGCAGCCCAATGCTGGAGGGTGCGATTGCTGTTTTTCTTCTTCCTGGACAGTAGCTTATTATTTTTGAGAATATCCAATTGAAACCATAAGCATTGATAGCGTAGACTTTTCTTCGCACATTACTCTTGATACCGCTTAGGAAGGCTTAGAATAGGAACCCGAACTATATATAGATGATCGAAACAGTAGAAGCAGCCGCTCATGCATACTAGACCATCCGCTTGAATATGGCGCAGTTGCGTTCTTATCTGTGATTTTGCTATACCACCAATCTGGAGTATGAAGTGTATTTCTATAAGGCATAAGATTCGTTATAGCGTGACGCTGAGAAGTGGTAATTCATAAAATTAGCGAGGAATATTGCCTTGCTATTTAAAATCGCACCAACATTATCTTAACCATGGCTACAAACTTAATAACAGGCTCCCTTGCACCGGAGCAAAAGCAAGCGGTTCTAGCGGCTGTGCAGACGTTAGAAGCTAACCTGCCGTTTCTGATGGATCTTTCGCCGAATGATCGCAGGGAGTTAGTGAAGATGGGAGACAAGAGTGTCGCCTTTGTGCATAAGGCGCGTGATGGCGCTGTGCAGAACCCGGACTTCCTCCCGCGCAGCTTCGATCTGGAGGAATTTCAAGCAGACGTGCAACGCTATGACGACCTCGCGGAAATCCTCGCCGCCTTGATGCCCGTTGTCGAAAAACTGCAGGACACACAAATGGCCTCCGGCGCCGACGCCATGACCGCCGCCCTCGACGTCTACGCCTACG
>CAYVAZ010000485.1:0-419 GCA_964449065.1 uncultured bacterium | reverse complement strand
GTTCCGCGCCCTCCGGCAGCGGGCTCCACGGCCTCGTCGCCGACCTCAAAGAACGCTTCCGCCGCACCAAAAAGGCCGACGACAACGACCAGCCCAGCGCGTAATGCATTTCCATTACAACGCATGAAGCAGAAAGCCTCTCCGACAAGGCAATAAGCTCCGCGCATGTGGGATTTCGCTCCAAGCGCAAGGCAACCAGCTCAAGTCACCGAGTTCATCTTCCAAAGCCCCGAGCAAAAATACCAAACCACCGAGCACTTTTTTCCAAATTTTTCAGCAAAAAGCCTCGACCTCCGAGCAATTTATCCAAACTTCCGAGCACTTTTTATATAAACTTTCAGAAAAATGCCTCAAACTCAGGGCAAAATTTCCAAACTTCCGAGCAATTTATCTCCAACCTTGCGGAAAATAACCCCGAA
>CAYVAZ010000484.1:0-2928 GCA_964449065.1 uncultured bacterium | reverse complement strand
CCTGAATCCAACCGAAAGGCCTGTGTCCGGTAGCCCACCAGTCATACCGAAAGCGTACATTCCATATATCTTTTGGTATAATATGTCCGCTTTTGGTACGAGTAACAAATCAGCGGTGTGCAGTAAAAAAAAGATCGTTCTTTTCCCTCCCCCAATGCAATGGGAAGGTTTACCCAAAAAATTGAGTAAAGCATTTGCCAACAATTTGTTCATTATGTTCATTGTGGGTAGCACCGGCTTCCAGCCGGTACGTCAATCCGTACAACGCAATATAACTATACAGATAGTTTGTCAGTCAAAAAATGACGGCCGGATATCCGTTGTTGTCCCCCCTTGTTAAGGGGGGTAGGGTATCGAAATTACAACAATCAATCGGCTGAAATGAGATCTTCAGCAGGGTTTTTTATTTTTGCTCTAGATGATACGCCATCTTATAAAATGGCTTCTATTCCTTTATTTTTTACAATGTTTAATAATTTCAATGATGCTCCGGAGGGACACTTTACTCCACGTTCCCATTGACTGACCAAACCTGTCGTGACATTCAGATAACGGGCAAACACCGCTTGGCTCATACACTCACGATTGCGAATTTCACAAATATCATCGGCAGAAAGAGGCAGAATTGGTGTCAGGCATAATTCATCGAATTCACGCATGGTTTGTTTATCCATAATACCGGTTTTGTGCAGACCGGATGCGGTTTCGTGAATCGCTCCCATCACTTTGCTGGGATAGGTTTTTGCTTTACTCATGATGCTTTACCTCAAATAATTCTTTACTTTTTACTGCCTTTGCCAACTCCAAATCTGAATAGTGCAACATGAGTGCTGCCAATTTTTTGAATGCTTTTAATTCTTTTTGACCAATGTTGCTGCGTTCATTTTTCGCAAATCCATATACAAAGAATACTCTATGTTTTGCTCTGTACAACAAAATTGTGCGGTATCCACCGGATTTTCCTTCTCCCGGACGGGCAATTCTCTGTTTTATAACTCCGCTTCCCAAATCTGCATCGATTAAGCCTTTCTCAATTTGTTTCACTGCTTCCACAAGAGTTAAGTCATCCATCTTCTCTTGTTTCATAAACTGCAAAAACGGTTTTGTTTTGAAGATTCTCAACAAATCAATCCTGAAATTCTTTATAATACTTAGTATTATAGTATAAAATTTGGAAATGGCTATGTATAATCATTTAATCTTGTTTTATAACGAAAGCCGCCAAGATTCATATCAGTGGCGGGTGGCAAAGGCAACTTTTATCTGCCTTTGTTGGGTTTGCAGGAAAAATCTTGAGCGTTTCAGAGTTGGATAGACAGAATCTGTCGTTGTTTCCCCCTTTATTAAGAAGGGATTAAAGACGATCTTTTTCTATCTACTCAAACCCGAATTACTCTAGGGGAAGAATAAACTTTGCCATCACCGGGCGGTGGTCGGCTTTGATGTCATCATCCGGGAAGTCGCCTTCTTTGACCATGATTTCCGAGACGCCTTGCCACTGTTTCGCCTCATTTGCCACAAACACAAAATCCAGCACGCTGTTGTAGCGGCAGCCGCCGGCATTGGTGGGCGAGCATTGCGTGCGGATTAACGTGCCGGGACGCAGCCACGCAAAAAAACCGCCAGAGGTCATGAGGTCATAACCTTCATCGTGGTTGCTGTCGCCGTTCTCTACATCCCAATCGAAATTGTAGTCGCCAACCGCGATGATGGGGATGTTTTGTTTGCTTCCCCACTGCTGCAAGCGTTCGGCTTGGGTGTGGCGGTGGTCTTCATTGCCGCGGGCCAAATGGTTTACCATCACCACAAAATGCTGGCCGGAAACCGTATCCTTAAAATGCACGGCAAGCGGAGGGCGCTGGAAGCGGGTGTTTTTTGACAGCGCATAGTTAAAGCCCACCAACTCGGCGTGCCATAATTTTTCAAACCGGTCTGCATCATACACAACCGCCATCAGGTCGGTACCGTGCGTCATTTCAGAGACAACCGCGGCAAAGGGGCTGCCTTCATCCGCTTCGATGGCTGACGTGTATTCATCCACATACTCCCGTGAAATTTCCGTCAGCCCCCAAATATCCACGCGGTCTATTTCCGTTAGGCGGTCTTCAATCCAGGTGATTTCCGCTTCCGGTTTGTAGCCTTGCTCGACGTTCCAGCCCACCACAGTCAGCGGAACTTGACCGGAACAAACCATTGCCAATACGATAAAATACGTGCATAGTATCACGTGCTTCATTGATAACTCCTCAACGGTTGATACAAAGGATTATACCTGCATCATACGGTTTCGGATATGTTATGGCATACAAAAATGGATTTACATTAATCGAACTTTTAATCGTTGTCGCCATCATCGGTATCTTGGCGGCCATTGCCGTCCCCAATTTCATGAACGCGCAAATCAAAGCCAAAGTGGCTGGGGTGTTGGCCGATCTCCGCGCCGTTTCCGTCGGTTTGGATCAATATCAGATCGACCATAACGAATACCCTCCCAGCAAACACCCTTTCATGAATCCCGATGCTGTGGCTTACACATGGAAACTCACCACACCGGTACCGTATCTATCATCCATCCCCAAAGATCCATTCATCAAGGAATTACCGGACCGGTTTGCCGGCGGAATCTTTGGAATCGACGGCCCTTACATCCATTATGTCAGCGATCCCGTATTGGGCGAAATCTATGTGCTGTTTAGCTACGCACCGGACAGCGACATGGAGTTGGAGACACTGCACTACGACACCTCCAATGGAATCATCAGCAACGGCGATATCTACCGGGTTGGGGCGCCTCAATAAAATCGAAAAGGAACTAGGATAACGATGAAATCAATCCTTCCCAGCATTACCCTCTCAATCATTCTCGTTTCAATCCTACCCAACGCCCAGTCCCAGGAAAAAACCGGCAAACCTTGGCTGGATATGAAT
>CAYVAZ010000483.1:0-2941 GCA_964449065.1 uncultured bacterium | reverse complement strand
CGCAGTTCCGGCGGGCGCGCGCGAAAACGCGACGGGCTTTGGCATCACGCTGATCGGCCCGGCGCACAGCGATCACGCGCTGCTTGATGCAGGCCAGAGCTATCTCGACACGGCGCAATTGCCCGCGCTGCCACCGCTCGATTGGGAGGGAAGAATGGACACTGTAAAACTCGCCGTGGTTGGCGCGCATCTGAAAGATATGCCGCTGCACTGGCAATTGACCTCGCGCAACGCCGCCTTCGTGGGCGCGTTCGAAACCGCGCCGACCTATCGCCTGTATGCCATGGCCGACAGCGTGCCGCCCAAGCCTGCGCTGGTTCACGCCGAGGATGGCGTGGCGATCAAGGTCGAGGTTTACGAGCTTGGCATGGCCGAATTCGGCAGCTTCACCGCCGAGGTTCCCGCGCCGCTGGCAATCGGCACGGTGACGCTTGCGGACGGTTCAAGCGTCAAAGGCTTCGTCGCCGAACCGCGCGCGACCCGTGGCGCTACAGACATTTCGGAACTGGGCGGGTGGCGCGCCTATATCGATAGTGTGTGATTGAGTAATAAAATTGCGCGACTGCGTCAAAACTGCAACAAAAAATTTGCACCTTGTCCCCAGGGAGTAATGTTACACTTGACGCTCTCGTTAATATCGATACGCCTTGTCACAGAGCGATAAACAAAGCGCACGGGAGAGAGGAAAGATGCACGAACCGGGTTCGCCGGTTGGTGCGCCGTTATATCTCGGGCTCATGGCCTACCAAACAGGGGTGAACACCATGGCTGGCGTGCAGGTAGGAAATCGGATTATCGGGGCGGATGCGCCCGTCACTGTCGGGTGGGAAAACATCGGCAAGGTCGAGGGCGGCCCGATCAAGCAATTCGTGTTCACCTATTTCCAGCCGTTTTTCCTGTTTTCGATGATCGCGTTCTTCTACTGGGCGCCCAACGATCTGGCGGTCGCCTCAACCGCGTTCATCATCGGTCTGTGTTTCAAGGCTCTGCTGCTGGGGCTCGAATGGGTCAACCCGCGCTATGACAGCTGGAAGCTGACCTGGAAGGAATTTGCGACCGACGTGTTCTACGTGGCGCTGGGGTACACGATCCTGCGCATGGTCGATCAATATATCGGCGACGGCGTCATCGTCGAGGCGATCCAGGGCGCGTTCCAGTGGAGCGATTTCAGTTGGTTCACCGGCCTCCCGCTGCTGTTGCAGGCGCTGCTGATCTCGATGATCTTCGATTTCGGGCAATACTGGATGCATCGCGGGATGCACAATTGGTATCCGCTGTGGCTGACCCACGCGCCGCACCACTACATTACTCAGTTGAACATCAACAAGGGCGCGGTCGGCAATCCGATCGAGCTGTTCCTGATCGGGCTGGGTGTGGGCGGTTTCTTTGACTTCCTGCCGCGCGCCTTCCTGCTGGCAGGGGCGATCGGGATGACCGTTTCGATCTACCAGCATATCAATGTGCGCTTCAACACGCCGGCCTGGTGGCGCTATATCTTCAACACGGTGGAGCATCATAGCGTCCACCACTCGCAGGATTACGAAGCGACCCGCAGCAATTATTCGGGCACCTGGATCATCTGGGATCGCCTCTTCGGCACCTGTGTTGATGGCGAAGCCGAATTGCTGGGCATGGATGGCGGACGCCGGATGGATATTGGGGAGACCATGCTGTTCCCGTTCCGCGAAGGGATGAAATCCTACAAGGCCGCGTCCGAACGCATGAAATCGGCCGGCACGCCTCAACATCAGCAAGAACCGGCCGAATAACAGCGTAACAGCACAGGCTGGTTCCACCGCTCCGCTGTAAGCCGGAGCCTATCGCGAGAGGCAGTTTTTTGAACCCGCCAAGGCGGGGACGGCGAAGCTTTGCCATTCGAGGAGACGCAGACAGACCATGAGACTTCGATTGCCTCTCGTTGAACGGATCTGGCGCGTCAGGGGCTCGCTCGCGCTCGACGAACCGCTGCCGTCGCACGAAGTCTTTGCCCGGCTCGATCCGTTGTTCGCAACGCAGGGCACGCATTATTCGGTCGATGGCGATGCGCTTGAATACGAGAAGAAAAACCCCGCCGCGCAGGACAAGCTTGCGACCTTCACCAGCGGGGCACTGCTGGTTGAGCAACGCGAATACCACACCCGGCTGAGCTGGGAGTTGGGCAGCACCGCGCTGTTCCTGTGTTGCCTTGCGCCGTTGCTGTTTCTGGCCATCGGAGGCTTGGCCGCCTTCATCAACGAGATCGAGAAGCCCGCACTTGCCGCCGAGCAGGCCGAGAAGAAGGCGGAGAAAGAGGCCGAGAAGGACAAGCCCGTCGAATTGCACTGGATCGACCAGATGCTCGGCGCGCCCGAGCCCAAGGGGGCGGACGAGGAGGAGAAGGACGCCTCCCGAGCCAAGGACGGCGACGGGCGCGAGGATGCCGAAGAAGACGAGGTAAAGGGCCGCCACTCGCCCGAGACAGCCTATGTCCTCGCAGGGATTTTCGCGCTGATCTACGCGGTGGGCAGGGTGCTCGAACCCTACCTCGTCAAGCGCACCTTTCGCGCCGCGCTGCGCGCGCCCGAGGGGCAAGACCTACACGAAAACAATAATATGGAAGCGAACGCAAAGATCGCTCCGCCTGGGAGAGGGACCACGAAAACATGGAACCCAAACGAAAAGACAGGGGGTAGCGATGAACTACAACACCAATAACCGAAAGGTCCGGGGAAAGCTGATTGCGGCGTCGCTGCTCTCGGTATCGGGCCTCGCCCTGATGGCCTCGCCCGCGCATGCGCAGGAAGTCACCGAGACAGAGGAGGAGGCCGACAAGGAGACGATCATCGTCACCGGTTCGCGCCTTAACCGCGATCCCAATCTGGGTTCGCCCTCGCCGGTGGTTTCGGTAGCATCGTTATGAGTCAACTGTTCGGGAACAAGTCTAATGCTTCAATGAGGTTGT
>CAYVAZ010000482.1:0-2959 GCA_964449065.1 uncultured bacterium | reverse complement strand
TATCCGGTTACCCCTGGTTGGAAAAAGAGGATATTCAAGCCTGCTTGGTGTATGCCAGCCGGTTGGCTGCTCACGAAACTGTTGAAACACAATTGGCAGGTATATCCAATTGAAGTTGCTTTTGGATTCGTGTGTATGGGGTGTTTCTATGCTAATTCTATTTGAGTACGGTCATGAAACCGACTTTTCTAAAGTGTGTGAAAAGGATCCAGATAGGTATTAACAATCTAAAACATTGAAATGCAGGTAGCCTTGTATTGCGACAAAATGAGTATGCGCAAATCATTGTTGAAATACTCCTTATATGGTTTTATTCGGATGGTGTGAGTGTTATAGTTTTGATATTTTTCAAGGAGGTGAGAATGGTTCAATCAGAGATTTTTATATTTCTTTGTAACTCAGATACTCGAGAAGAATGCTTGGATAAAAATCTTGTAGGTACAACAGAAAATGCATGGTTTCATTGCTGTGATGGTAAAATGAAATCTGGCAGCAATATCTTCCAATTAACGCCTTGTTCAATTTTTGGAGAGCAGATCACCATACCCCTCACACCGACTCTCTCCCGATGGGCGGGGGCGATAGATATAGCGAAGGATTAGAATAATGCGCATATCATAATGCATAATATTTGCGTAATATCATAAACGATGATAGACACAAAATAAATTCCATGCATAATAACCGTACCATGAACAAGCGTATCATCCGGCTATTGTGCGACTTATTTATTTGTTTGATGGTATTCTCTCATCCTGCGGCGGCAGATGACTGGGACCCGGAAAAAGCGGTAAACCAGGAAGAATGGCGCTTTTTACAGCCGCCCAATTGGGGGATACACGGGTTTCACGCCCCCACAGATTTGCCCCATCCTTACGCCCGCCACATCATTGAAGGGCAAAACGGCTCGGTGTGGATATCGACCTGGGGCGGCGGTTTGGCGCATTTCGACGGCATCCAAACCCGCTTCATCACCATGCAGGATGGCTTATATTCCAACAAAACCCGCCGTATGGCGATGGACCGCTTCGGCGGCATCTGGGTTTGCAATTGGGAAGGCATTAATTACATCGCCCCGGATGGAGAGATTTTCGGCTACCAAAAAGAAGACTTCCCCGGCAGCATAAACGCCAATTGCCTTTCCGTCGCGATTGACACGGAAGGCACCGTGTGGATTGGCGCTTATGACTTTCAACTCTTCACCATCCGGCTCAAGCCGAACGCAACCGGTTTCCCTTATGAAGAAAACGGGGATGTGTATCCACTCGGTTATAGTGAATATGACCGCGATGGCGGCATTGAAGATTTGGTGTTTGACCGCGAAGGCAATCTTTGGATGGGTGTGAACGGCTATGGCGTGGTGATGCTGGCGCCGGATGGCAGCCGGCAAAGCTGGACGGATTTATTGAAAAAAGAACACCCAGAGAAAAACCTAATTTTTGATATCGAACTGCATCCCCAAGAAGGCATCTATGCCGGTGTAAATGAATTTAACTATCACATCACTAAAGACGGGGTGAAAAATAGCCATCTAGTTCCATTCGGCCCCCGTTTGGCAATCCTTGCGTTGGATGGTTTTATTTTGTATGGATCCACCCAAAAACTAATTTTGCAATATCCAAAAGGCTCGATAATTTATCATGAATATCCTTATAAACAAATTTATCTGGATCAAGAAGAAAGCGATCAATACATTCGCTGTCTGACCAAGATGAGTGATGGGACGGTATGGGTGGGAACCAAAAACGGCGCCTACCGCTTTTCTCCATCCTTGTGGCATAATAGCGAAGATGATGGAAAGAAAAAGAAACGAGATGTTTCCAGGTATTTAGCACAAAATCCTCAAGGCAGCCTGTTGCAAATTCGATTGTACCATGAACAGCAAAAACCGGATAAGAATTCACTTTACGTTGTAGATGATCCCAGAATCATCAATATTTACGGCTTACACACAGACCATTGGCGCTATCTGGGTGAGTTGTTGGAACCGAACCGACTAGAAATTCCCCGTTCTTCAGCTTTTCCCGCCACCGATCAGGTGTTTTATGTAATGATACATAAAATTTATACTCCAGATGAATCACAATATGATACCGCCACAGTTGGTGTGTATGAAATTCGTACCACCGATCCGATCTCGGTCAAAAAACTGCCTCATCTCCCCATCATTGCGGATTATCCATACGATACACTCATTCATAAAATATACCATCTTGAAGAAGATGAACTTTGGGTCCTCTATGATCACGGCGCTTACCGCTGGGATGGAAAGAACTGGGTGAAGCAGCCGCAGACGCAAGAGCGTGAAAATAAGCTTGTTACCGCGATGCTCAAAACCCAGGCGGGAGAATATTGGTTCGGCGGCGACAACTGGATTGAGGTATGGAAAGACGGCAGCGGCACATTGTTGGAGATGCCGGAAGAATACCGAAACAACACGCACCAAATCCAAGATATGATCGAACACAACGGGGCGGTGTGTATCGGCACCATAGGAGGCGGCATTTATATTTATGACGATAATGATGACGAAAGCAAATGGCGTCATCTTTCTCACCAAGACGGCATGCCCGCGGAAGATATTAACGCGCTATTGAGTGCCTCGGAAGGCACGCTGTGGGCGGGGCTGTATTCAGGCGGGGTGATGTCTTATAAAGACGGGCGCTGGGTAAAGTATGACGCCTCGGATGGCGCTCCGGAAACCGAAGTTATTTCGCTGTATGAAGATCAAAGCGGTGTGATTTGGATTTTTAACTTCCTATCTATAACCAAGTTTCAACCGGAACGCCAGGCGCCGCGTGTCACAATCAATACCGGCAGCGAGAACGTGTATCCCAATGACCGCGCGGTGTTTTCTGTTCAAGGGCGGGACGCGTGGAACGAAACCCCACAGGATGAGTTGGTCTATTCATGGCGGGTGGTCAATAAAAGCGACGGACAGCCGCTGGGGGATTGGTCG
>CAYVAZ010000481.1:0-2999 GCA_964449065.1 uncultured bacterium | reverse complement strand
TGAAGGTGTGATCCGCCCGGTGGATGTATTGTTTGACCCGCTCATGGTCAGTGTGGAAACGGAAGCGGAAAGTGATTTAGCGGTGATCGCGTTTCCCTTTTTGGTGGATCGTATTCTGTCACGCTTGCCGGTTCCCGATTTATCTCGTGCCATGCCGATTATGATCCCAGGCAAACGGCAAATAAGCCGTGTCACGCATCTATTTCCGTTTCAAGATCAATCGGCTACTTCAGGGCAAGATATCTCATTTCCGATAGTTGTGATCGGAGACACCAGCACGAAAGAAGAAGCATTAGCAGCGGAAGCGTTTCAAATCTTCAAACTGGATGAAAATAATAATCCAAAATTGATCCAAACGATAGAACGAAAACCCAAGATTGAAGTGATCTTAGGCGAGCCGGTGCAAAATCCGATTGAAACCGTACTTACCCAGGCGTTATCGGTGGGTGATTTTAACGGCGATGGCATCACGGATATTTTATTCTCGGCCTTTAATCCAAACGAAACCTCGGGGGCCGCCGTTTCATCCGGCGGGCGTGTATGGGCGTTTGCAGGCGTGCCGCAGCAAACCTCAGGGTGGGATAAGGACAAATGGATTCAATTCAAATAAACTCTTTATTTTATTGCAAAGACACCGGAAAAATCAGTACTCGAATCCACCACAGACCGCATCAGTTACCGTATGGCCAACAATGGGCAACAAGTGATATGGAACGTTCGCTAATGAATGTGCAGGCAAGGGGTGGAAAGTCCACCCCTTGCGGTTTTCTGGCAAAAATGAGAAACGACTTTATAGTATCACAAGGCTGAAAAAACATGAACAAAATATTTAACATATATACTCTACTGTTGACGGCTTTTTGCTTCTTAGCTGTTCAAAATACTGCCGCCCAAGAGATTCCCATCATCATAAACAATGATGAAGTGATATTAGGCGTCGGGGAAATTAGAGCGTCGGATTTATCGCAAGACGGCAGCCTGGTGGCAATCAGTGCCGGTAAGGATGTGTTTATCTATAATATGATAGATGGAAAAATTTTGCCATTTGAAAGAGCGTTTCCGGATAAATTAATCACATCAATCGCCATATCTCCAAATAATGAATATCTTTTTACCGGGTTTTTAAGTCGTGAGTTCACTAAAATGGGTATATTTCAACACCTAAACACTAGTGAAACAATCAATGTTTTAGATATCTCAGGAGGATCACCTTGCGAAGGAAGTATTTCTGCACTAAAACCGGCATTTCTTAGTGATGGGCAACGCTTGGTAATTCCAACAAATTCGAGTTGTGGCGACTTATTATGGGAACCATTCAAAGAAGATTCAAGATTTGACAGTAACATTCGTACGATCAGTAATTTTAACATTAAAGCAGAAGTCTCGCCAGATGGACGAAATATTGTATTAATAGAGTTTAATATGTCGAGGTTTACTGTTATTGATAGCACAACTTTAGCCCACAAAAAAACTATACCCGATATTACCAGTTTTGTTGAAGGTACGGCTTTCCGGTTTGATGCGAATACCATTCAATTTTCTCCCGACAGTTCATCATTGGTAGTAGGTGAAAAAGATGGCGAAATCCAATTTGTTGATATCGAATCCAGCCAAGTTGATCAAACATTATCATTTGAAGGAGAAGTCACTGCACTTGCGTTTACACCAGATGGGCAAACTCTGGTGGCAGGCAACAACAACGGCCAACTTGCAGCTTGGGATATGACCACCTTGCAACGCCAAGACTTGTTGGACATTGAATTACCCATCCAGCAAATTCGTGCAACAGAGAGCGGGATGTTTGCCGTGGCGCAAAACAGCGCAAAGCTGGAAGTATGGAATGTATTTGAAAACCAACAGGTGTTTGCGTTTCCAATTGTGCCCAATATCACCCATTTTGAATATATGCCCGACGGCAAAAGCGCCATCATCCAACAGGGCGGCCAAACCGAATTGTGGGATACGGAAAAATGGATACGCCTTCGCACCTTGCCGGATTCGTTTCAACGCATTGCGCAAACCTTCGCGGATGGTGATCAAGCCTGGGGCGTGACGGGGATATCCAACCGTCAAATGGATGTGCTGGATTTGGAAACGGGCGAGATAATCAACCAACTGGATTTCAACCCTATCGTAGAATCGGGTGATGGTTTCGGGTTCGATCTGTCCGGCAATGGCAAACGTATCGTGACGGTGGTACGTAAAGCCGAAGATGAAAATGAAGTAAAAGAGGATGGATTTGAATTTGAGATTCAAATCCGCCGGTGGGATATATTCACCGGTGAAGAATTAAACTCAATAACAAGACTTGTAAATCGAGTCGATTTTGAATTATCCTTCGATGGGAGCACACTTTTGTTTCGGGATGATGAACAACAACCTTTTCTAGCGGGTATATTCACTTTCAAACTTTTAGACTTAGAAACAGAGGAACTTCTGCAACAATTTATCATTGATGATCCGCGTCGTGTTATATTTCCTTCCATATCCGACTTATTATTTTCACCGAACGGTCAATATGCATTAACGGGAGTAAGTGCGAGTAAAGAGGACCCGGCTAAGTTTTTTCTCACCGATACCTCCACAGGCGAATTGGTGCACACGCTTTACCTCAACAGTTTTCGATTGGAGTCCCCAAGATTTTCGCCGGATTCAAAGTATCTGATCAGCCGGGGGCAGAGACTGTTTCAATTGGGGCATAATACCTTTACGTCATTTCCCCCTGAAATTATACTTTGGGATCTTGCATCTGGAGAAGTGATTGGTAAATTTCGTGATGACGGCACGCCGGAGTTTTCCCCGGATGGCAGCAAGATTGTCACCCGCAGTGATGTGATCCGCATCAAAGACCTCGCAACGTTCATCGATCAAAACACTTCGCATGTTCCGGGTTATTTACATTACAAATAACTCATACCGCTTCGCGAATCTCGGCTACGGCACTGGCAGTCAATTCCAGCCGGTGGATTTAGGCGAGCCGGACTTCAGCAATGTAACGG
>CAYVAZ010000480.1:0-3036 GCA_964449065.1 uncultured bacterium | reverse complement strand
AAGATCAGCAATGCAGGCCACAGAGACAACCCGGCGAAGCGGTGGTCGTCAGACAACGCTTACGATACATCATATCGGCAAGCCGGATGATCTTGGGCGAAGTCTTGAAATAGCGGAATTATTGGCTCACCCGTTAAGGCGGCGAAGTCAAGCAGGGTGCTTCAAGCGGTTTGCCTGACAGGACCAGCCACACTCACGGCATGTCTCCCAAGGATCAGTCGATGAATTCTGCAAAGCCTGTGTCTTCAGGCTGAATGACGGTGGTCTCCAGTCCCTCAAGCACTTTATCAGAATCATCCAGTTCGGCAGCCCGCGAAAGGTCAAGCGTCCGGTTGCGCCAGCCCTGCAGAAAGACCGACTGGTCGGGCCGCTGCGCGACGATCCGGTCATAAAGAGCGAGGCGTTCGCGGATCATCTCCTTTCCGAGCTCGATCAGCTCTACCAGCTTTGTCGCTGCGATGGTTTTCGGACCGATCACGCCGTCCACCGCGACCACGGCACCACTGGCCGTCAGCGCGCGCTGGAGGATTTTCGCAGCGCCGCGTGGCCCGCTATTCACCGCAATGTCGAACATCAGCCAGTCGATGTTCGGGGCAAATCGATCACACCGCGCCGCCTGCCAGTAATTGGCCCGGTAGATCGCGTGCATTTCCTCCTCGGTGAGGAGCTTCACCGAGCGGACATCCTCGCCCTGCGCTTCAAGCCAGGCATCATAGGTCGCCTGCGTGATGCCACGGTTGGTCGCCCCGCCCCGGTCGGCAGGGTGGTTGGAATAGCCGCCTCGCCATTTCAGCGCGAAATCGAGCGCGACAGTGAAGCGGGTTCCGGCATCCGCTGACCGCTTCTGCTGTCCATCACGTTCGGCGGACTTTTCAGGGGGACGCGCAACTATCGTGTCGGCAAAAGCGGTGAGCAGAGGCCTGATCCACAGCGCCTCTGCGACATTATACCTGCCTTCCGCACCGTTCAGCCTCGGCAGGTTCCCACGGGCATGGCGGATGCCAATCAGCTCCAGCGTGCGGGCATTGAACACCGGGCTTCCTGCACTTCCTGGCGCCTTCGGCGCGAGGTAATGGATGCGGCGAGGTTCCGGGCCGGGCGCCTCACCATAGACATTCTCGAAATCGATCAGCTCATTGTCACGCATGGAATAGGACAGGTCCTCACCCGCCCGGTGGCCGATGTCGTAAACTCTTATAGGCACCTTCTTGCCATCGCGCTGCTGGTGCAGATGCGGCAGGCCCTTTGCGAGCGCCATGAGGTTCGCCACCTCTCGCACATGCTGACCCCTGCGACCCGAAGCCCTGACCTTGAAGATCGAAACATCATGCTCGTCCGGCGGCGAGGACCAGAGCAGGTTTTTAAGTTCGAGGTCTCCCAGCTGCGGAGACGCATCGAACGAGGCCCAGGCCTCCCCTGCCCGCGCCGGCGCGTCCCGATAATCATTGCAGACCACATGGGCATTGGTCAGGAACAGAACCTCGCCCCTGAGCGTGTCCGAAGCCAGCTCCCCCCTGATGAGGAAGCCGGTGCCGATGGTCTGGCGTGACGACCGCTCTGTCTGCATCATCACCCGGGCGACCGCGCGGGCGCGCTGCATGACGTCCTGCAGCTTGCGGTGGGAAATGCCGGCCTCAGCCCCCCAGACCTTTTCAAGCATTGCGTCCATATCGGCGACGCGTTCATGCACAGCCTCGACATCGGTTGACTGTTCCGGCTCGCCATCATCGCCGATGGACATGCCGCCGGACGGTGCCCTTACCAGCCGCGCGGTTTGCTTGTGTGTCAGCTGGACCGAACCGCCCTCGGCCTTCATCAGGGCCAATTTTAGATGGTCGAGCACTTCGACGACCTGCGGTACCTTCGTCATCCCGCCGTAGAGCAAATCGAACTGGCGCAGCGTCCCGGCCAGCGCAAAGGCATCATCGCCCGCCGCCACGATATAGTCCCTGACGCGATCTCGTGCCTCTTCCCAGTGTCCGAGATAGGCGGCTGCCTCGGCGGCCGAGGCAATGTCCCAGGCATGCAGATTGCCCGGATCACTGGACCTGCGCCCACTGACCTCCGCAACAACACCCTCGGCCAGACCGATCAGCGGGTCCAGCGGCTCAAGCGCGAAGCCCTCGCGTTCGGCGAGCCGGCCCATGGCAAGCATGTTGATCGCGGGATAATGTGCCTCAGGCGTACCGGCAAGCTGGCGGTAGGCCTTGCCATAGGCGGCTTCGGCCCTGCGCGCGAAGGTTTCGAGCACAGTCGGGGCCGGTCGCGGGAAACGCCGAACGCCCGTGACAAACAAATCCTTGTAGGCGCGCCCCTCCAGCGCCCAGGCATCGGCGAAAAGCTTGCTGTCGCGTTCATCCTGTGCGGCCTCGCGGGCTTTTTGCAGCAATCCAATGGCCGGAAGGCTGGCCCCGCGCTCGATCAGGGCCTGGGCGTGATGGCTCATCGGCCAGCCCCACCAGATGCCCGCTGCTTCCACCGTTTCGCAGACGCCCTCAAGCACGTCGAACGCACGCGCCTTGCGCAGCCGCTTCGTCAGGCTGAAGAGGCCTGCGCCCTGTCTGGCCGGTGTCAGAGCGAGAAGCGCATCGGTGAATTCGGTGGCCTTTTCGATGGCCGCCCCGGCATCGGTTCGCGACAGCTCGACAATGGCATCTGCGATGTGATCCACACTCATGGCCCGTCTCCCCCGGGATCAGTCGATGAATTCTGCAAAGGCGGTGTTTTCAGGCTGAATGGCGGTGGTCTCCAGTCCCTCGAGCACCCCGACAGGATCATCCAGCTTGGCATCCCGCGAAAGGTCCAGCGTCCGGTTGCGCCAGCCCTGCAGAAAGACCGACTGGTCCGGCCGCTTTTCGACGATCCGGTCATAAAGAGCGAGGCGTTCGCGGATCATCGCCTTTCCGAGCTCGATCGACTCAACCAGCTTTGCCGCTGCGATGGTTTTCGGACCGATCACGCCGTCCACCGCGACCGCGGCACCCATGGCCGTCAGCGCACGCTGGAGGATTTTCGCAGCGCCGCGCGGCCCGCTAT
>CAYVAZ010000479.1:0-3039 GCA_964449065.1 uncultured bacterium | reverse complement strand
GAGGGGGTGCGAAGAGAACCATAAACCAGAATGATTCAACCTGTTTTAAAGAAGTATTTTCCTTGGCAATCAAACCAAGCAATCTGTTAAGCCGTTTTGATTTTCGTGAACAATTCAATTTGGAAATGGTATTATATTGAGTCAAAATGGTGCGGAACTTTGTAGGGGACACATTGCTACGTGTCCCTGTGTTCATCTTTGAAGATTTGTTAGGTCGTTAATAATGGGTGATCTTAAAGGTCATTTTTTTCTTTTTGGGATGAACGGATATGACAGGAAAATTAATCACGATCGAAGGCATAGAAGGTTCCGGCAAAACAACCATCGCGAAACGGTTGATGGCCTGGCTAGAAGATAATGGCCATGCGTGCCTGCATTCGCGGGAACCGGGCGGCACACAGGCTGGAGAGGCAATCCGGGAAATGTTGCTGAATCCCAAGATTCAACTCGCGCCGGAAACCGAACTGCTTTTGTTTGAGGCAGCCCGGCGGCAAATTATGGATGAACAAATCTTGCCGGCTCTTTCAAAAGAGAAAATTGTAGTCTTAGACCGCTTTTTCGATTCCACCACTGCGTATCAAGGCTACGGTAGAGGATTGGACTTAGAGAAGGTCGAACAATTGAACCTCTTTGCTTCGCACGGAAAGAAACCGGATATAACTATCCTACTCGATATCGATGCCGAAACCGGATTGCATAGAGCCCAGAATGTCTCCGGGAAAGGAGACCGCTTCGAAAGCGAAGATGTCAAATTTATGCGGCGTGTTAGAAATGGATTTTTAACAATCGCAGAGAAAGAACCGGAACGGTTTGTGGTGATAAGTGTAAATAGTGATATAGATAAAATATGGAAGCAACTTGTTGATTTAATAAAGGATAGAGTTTAGTAAATTAAATTACAGTAAATTTAAATTTATGAGAAAAAAAGACAGGTAGTGGAAAAGGCGGGGAAATTCTAATCTCCATACTATGAGATTCCATACTATGAGATAATGTCAACCAAATTTCCCAGATTTTCAT
The DNA here is from genome assembly GCA_964449065.1 of uncultured bacterium. Classification (GTDB taxonomy): domain Bacteria; phylum Hinthialibacterota; class Hinthialibacteria; order Hinthialibacterales; family Hinthialibacteraceae; genus CAYVAZ01. The sequence continues at coordinate 2,019 of CAYVAZ010000479.1, read as the reverse complement.
CCACGGCTTTGGCAGAAGCTTGGACGTTTTGTACGGCAACGTCAGCTGCTTGTTGGGATTTGATCATTTCCGTTGCTTGGCTGAGCACTTCGCTGACCAATACTCCCATCGCTGTTTGTGAACTAATGGCTTGTGAAAGAGCACCAATTTCCATTACTTTATCTCCTATCTATGGAAATTCGTACTAACATTATCGGCAGGTTTTCTTGAGACTTTAGTGTTTTTTTAAAAACTTCACACACCTTAAAATCTCATATTATTGCGCTGGAATGCGTTTGACCGGTTTGTTTTGCTTGGGCAAATCAATCCGTCGGCCCCAATACAGCAATTGCCGCAGTTCTTTTTCGCCTTCTTCAAAATATTCGTTAGGCAACGCTTCAATATGATCTTGCCAGGCTTGTTTTCGGATTGGTTTCCAATTTGGCGGTAGTTTAATGAAATTCATGTCTCGCAGGGTTTCAGCCAGCATATCCGCGATGACTTTGTGCCCGTCTACACTGGGGTGTACATGATCGACCAGCCAATCATCCCCTGGAATGCCGTCTTTTGAGATGGATTCAAACTTTTTCTTTACATCGGCAAGCGCTATATCATAACTTCTAGCGGTTTCAATAATTGCGTCATTCATCGGCTCAAGAATCCGTAAGGGGCATATATCTTGATCTTTGGCTTGGATATACCTCCGTTTCGCTCCTTCTTTGTCACCAGCATAATCGTATGTTTGTGCAAGTTGGTATAGAACATCTGGATTTTGCGGGTCCAGCTCAACAGCCTTCTCACAAAGCGCTAATCGCTTCGGATCATCCAATGGCAGTTTGTTTATCTGCTGGAGCAATTGATTCACCCTGCTAATTTCTTCCTCGGATAATCCGGAACTGTGTTCTGCCTTGAATGGAGGGCTGTCTCTTAAATTGGCCACCGGATTCATCAGGATGATGGGGATATCTCTTTTCTTGCAGGCATCAATCATGAGTTCCAAATTCAAACGGAAGTGTTTGATGGTGCCTTCTTTCCACACCGGGTCGCGGTGATATTCGGCCATTCCCTCTTCACGGTCTAACCGGGCATTAATATCGGAAGGGAGAAAATGCAGTTTGGCGGTTCGGTTTTGATAATCACGCAGCCAATAATGCGGCAGAGAATACAGGCGAAACTGTAGAAAGAAATGATGCATTCGGATCAGGGAATAGGGGATATTTTTGATACTTTGATAGTTTCTGTCTTCTAAAAATTCATTGTGTCCGGTATAGAGGATGATGAGATCGGGATGGTGGTTCAACACTTCTTTGAGGATGGGGATTAACCGGTAACTGGCATACGATATCCCGCCGCAGTTCACCATTTGCCAATGGGTATCGGGTTCGATACTTTGTAAACTGCGTTGCAGCCAGGTTGTGAAGGAAGTCGGTACCGCGTACGGCCTTCCTTGAACGGTAGAGCCGCCCAGACAAAAGATTCGAAACGTGTTTTGGGATTTTGCGGCTGGAAACGATTGCGGCCAAAAATAGTACAACCGGCTGTCCGCGGTTTCATATCTGCCGGTTTGATCATTCATTTCAAACAGCGGCCTTAGGTTGTAAAAGGAAACCAGCGGGTCGTGCAAGCGGTCATAAGGGGCGGTTGTCACGATTCGCAATACAAGTTCAAGAATGACAAATCCAACTATAACCATCCCGACCGATACGCATTTGAAAATAAGAAAACGGTATGCTTGTATCAAACCAAAAAGTCCTTATAAACGAAGTTTGCCTTGAACCTTTAAGAGAAGGTATATCACCCCGGTCATTAGGGTTAAAGCGATTAAACGGATGAAGTTGATCCAACTATGGGGGTTGTGCGTTTTTGTCATGATTCCTGTTGGCGATAAGAATGATTTAAAGATTTAGTGTACCGTGAATTGATTTTCTTGTTAAGATAGTAATTGATGTTACGGAAATAATGTTTGACGATTGCTTGAAAAATGGGTTTTGTTGTGAGCCAACTATTCTCAGTCAAACGCAGTGTCTATCGTCTTCTCCC
>CAYVAZ010000478.1:0-3056 GCA_964449065.1 uncultured bacterium | reverse complement strand
TGGGCGAGGGCGATAGATTCAGCGAACGATTAGAAAAATGGGCATATCATAATGTGGTGCGTAACGTGAGTTATTAAGATACGCTGTTCTCTTATAGCAAAGTCCATAACATTTGGATCAGCAGAACCGGAAAGCCCTTCTTGCTGAACGGAATGAACATCATGACCTAACGCATTTAAATATTCAATAAAATCATAAGGCATGTTTTCATCCAGTTTAAATTTCATTTGGAATAATCAGTATGCAGGGGTTGTTGGTCTTCTTGATGTGCAAGCCATGCCGCGTACCCGATTGCGGCATGGATGTCTTCATCGTTCAGGGATGGATATTGGCGCAGAATTTCTTCGCGGCTTTCACCCGCCTGCAAATAATCCAGTATGATAGACACCATAATACGGGTTCCGCGAATGCATGGTTTGCCATGACACACTTTTGGATCAATAGAAATTCTTTGCTGCCAATTCATGATTCACTCATCCCAATCGGGTTTACGCAATTATAAACCGTTTTATATAAACCGTTTTAGGAAAGAATTCTAATTCAATCATACCGTACATCCGGTTCGGCAGGAACCTCACCCTCCCATGTTCCGCTGACGCGAGTGGTGGGCTGCGCTTCGCTTTGATCCCACCGATTCACGCTTCTTTCGTTTCCTGCTTGAGCAGGCGGCTGTTCCATATTGTGAGTAAGATGACGTTGCCCAGCAGCAGGGCTCCGGTGGTTTGGTGGATGGTGCTGAAGACGATATCCAGCATGGTGGGTTCAGCCGCCTGTTGCGAACTGACCACGCCGACCAATGCAGCGATGCCCAAAATAAACTGCAACAGCACGATAATCCCCAACGAACGGCCCAAGCGTTTGAGCAGCGGGGGATGCACCTTACCCCAACAGGCACGCGCCGCCGCGAGCGCCGCTTTGGCCATGATCAACACCGCCCAGCTAAAGTGAATCATCAATATGGTCATGCCGTAGTCGTGGCGCAGCAACGATCCAAATACGAGTTGAACCACCAGCATCCCCAATAAGATTTTCGCCATGACTTGTTCGCTGCGGGCTTTGTTGTGCGGCACCGCTTCCATTGTATTCCATGCCGTGCTGGTGAAGGCGGCAATCGATACCAACAATCCAAAGAAGACCTGGCCGGAGATGCCGTGCGCCATCGCCAAATAGAGGTTGGGGGCCATTTCTTCCGCCGCTTGCGACATGGTAAAATATCCCGTAACGCGCAAGCCGCCCATGATGCCTTGGATCACAACTAATATGACAGCCACGACACCCAAATTCTTCAGCCACTTTTTATCGGACATAGCGAAAATCATAAAAGCGAGTTCGATCGTGGTGAGCCCTATCAACGATCCCAACAAGCGGTGCGAGTGTTCATAATAAATCCCCCCGGTCATTTTCGCTAAGGGGAACAGGAACATATTGTAGCCATACGAGTTAGGCCAATCGGGCACGGCCAATCCCGCTTCGGCGCTGGTGACGATGCCGCCGGCAAAAATCAGCAATAGCGTTGAAAACGCGGTGATGCATGAGAAATAGTAAAGCCAATTGGCGGGGGGATTTGCCTTCTTAATAGATGCCGCGACAATGAAAGAAACCGCCGATACAATCACGATGCAAAAGGCAATCGAGCCGGGCACCCAGATCCAGGTAGCGGGCTGAAAGTCTCCCGGTTGCTCACCGCTTAACACACTGCCCAGTATCAGTAAATTTAACAGAGAAATAAAGAAGCCGCTTTTGGCTCCATCCACGATGGGGGATTGTGAATTCTTTGCGGTCACGTACCCGGCCACAATCAAACACAATAAAAAATACACCAGTGAGACAGGTGCGGGGAACTGAAAAAATGGCAAATGAAAGATATAACCGCCCGTCCACATGGCGACTGTCGTTCCGAACGATATGGTGATAACATGAGCGTTGTTGCGAATCCAATTGAACACGAGTTTTATCCCCTTTGGTTGAATTCCATTTCTGATTACGGTGAACTATGGTTATTCATACGATTACACTGAATCCTGTTACCGATCTAATTTACTTGATTGACCGTTTTGAAAAAGGGACAACCTTCCGCTGTCCTGAATTTCTGCAAGTTCCGGCGGGCAAGGGCATCAATGTGTCTTACATTTTGTCCTGCTATGAAAAACCATCGGTAGCCCATGCCATTATCGGTGATGATGAAGCCCAGAGCTATCAAAAAGCGCTTGAGAACCGATCAATTACGCCGGTCATCAAGGTGGCGCCCATCTTCACACGCAAACATTGTACCCTGCTGGAAAAATCGACCGGAAGTGTGACACACACCCAAATCCACAGCCAACCGGTTCCGCCTGACGATTTGAATCAATTTGAAGAAAACCTGTTTTCCGCCCTGCAGCCGGGGGATGCGGCGGTGTTTTCCGGCAGTATGACGAAGAATGCCGATCCCGGATTGTACGCGCAATGGATAGCGCAATGCCATGAGATGGATGTCTTGCCGGTGTTTGATTCAAGCGGCGAACCGCTTCGGCAGGGGGTTCGCTCATCACCGTGGATGCTGAAATCGAACGAGCATGAAGCCGAAGAGCTGATGGGCGAAGCCATCAAAAATGAAGACGATATTAAACATGCCGCCCAGTGGCTGCAATCGGAATACAAGATTGCGTATGTGATACTCTCCCTTGGCGGACGCGGCATTGCCGCCGCTACAGAAGATCACTATTACCGGTTGAAGGTGAAGATTGATGCGGGCAAGATTATCGATTCGGTCGGCTGTGGAGACGCGGTCGCCGGGGGCTTTTTATACGCCTGGCTGGAAAGTAAATCCGAAGAAGAGATGTTTGCTTATGCCATTGCTACCGCGACCGCCGCGGCCACCGTCATCGGTCCGGGGACAGTAGAGCCGGATAGGGTTGAAGAGTTGTTGACCCACACAGAATGGGAGAAAGACTAAGCCGGAAGAATACATTCACAAATGTTTCATAGGAAAAACAACGCAGAAACATCTACCATCTTTTATTGTAACAGGTCAGCGATATGAAGTGCATATTCAAAAAATCGAATCGATTTTCTCA
>CAYVAZ010000477.1:0-3064 GCA_964449065.1 uncultured bacterium | reverse complement strand
GAGCCGTAGGCTCCGGGGGATTTTGCGTTGTTGAAAGCGTGCTTCGATCCCCCCTACCCCCCCTTAATAAGGGGGGATAACAACGACAGTCTCTTCGTTGCGTAACATGAGTTACTCATGTTACGCGCTACATTAAGATATGCCCGTTTTTCTCATCGTTCGCTGAATCCATCGCCCTCGCCCTCCGGGAGAGGGACGGGGTGAGGGTTCGGGAGGAATAAACATCTAATTACCCTACTGCGTCATTGGGAGCAATCACTCTCATCACCCTCATCACTTATCTTCTCCCAAAGGGAAAAGACGATAGACCTTGCGTTTGATTTAGAAAATTTGGTCTTTAACAAACCCCTTTTTTAGCAATATTAGATCATCAATTGCGTAACATCAGTTAGTAATATTTTTCCAAATCCATGCCGGAATAGAGGCTGGCGACTTGTTCGCCGTATCCGTTGAACTTTTCCGTATTGCGTTTCATAAACTCGCCCAAGCGTTGTTCGCGTGCCTGGCTCCAACGCGGGTGGGCGACTTCCGGATTGACATTGGCGTAAAAGCCGTATTCACGCGGGATGGACATGTTCCAAGCGGTTTTGGGTTTGGTCCCGGTAAATACGATTTTCACGAGGCTTTTAATGCTTTTAAAGCCATATTTCCATGGAACGACCAAGCGAATCGGCGCTCCGTTTTGTTTGGGCATGGTGCTGCCGTACATTCCCACAGCAGCCAAGGTAAGCGGATGCATGGCTTCATCCATGCGCAAGCCTTCGCGGTAGGGCCAATCCAACACATTGCCCATCACCGTGGGCATCACTTGGGGATCAAGCAGCGTGAAGAACTGCACGAACTTCGCGTTATCAGTGGGCTCGAAGCGTTTTAACAAATCACCAAGCGGAAAGCCGACCCAGGGAATCACCGCCGACCAGGTTTCCACACAACGGAAGCGGTAAATGCGTTCTTCCAGATCATGCGGTTTTAACATGTCTTCCAGAGTGTATTTGCCGGGTTTGCCGCATTCGCCTTCCACTTCAACCGACCAGGGATCGGTTTCCATTTTTTGGGCGTTTTCGATCGGAGAGGTTTTATCCAAACCGAATTCGTAGAAGTTTACATAATTGGTTACATAATCTTTACCGGTTGGTTCTTCGTCCGTGCTCAACGCGCTGGATTTTAGGTTTTCAAACGGCTTTGTTGCGGCTGCCGCGGTGGTGGATGAAGAGTTTCCGCACCCTAACATCCCGGCGGAAAACGCGCCGACCGATGTTAATGTTCCTGCCGATATAGCGGTCTTTAAGAACGCGCGGCGGTTGCGGTATAGCACTTCCGGCGTGACTTGGTTTTCTGTTAGAATCGGCTTTTGGCGAATGAGCATGTATTTCTCCTTTTTAAACGAATTGGCATACGGTTCGCTTATTTCATTATACAAATACAACAATGTTTTGTACAATGGGGCCGCTTATTTGCCGCTGTTTTTGTTTTAGTCTGTTTTGTGATAATTTTATTATGTGAATTGTAAAAAAAAAACGGGGAGAACCATTCAGTTGGACGCAGGCAATGCAATCGTTATTCGATGTTTTGAAGGAAGGGTATCGAAATTGAATGGTTCTCCCACGAAGCGTGTTGAATACCCTAGAGCGGGTAACTTGATTCCGGATCGTTTATCGATTCAATTTTTATATACTCATGAAGAATATCGTATCTTTTCTATTTTGTCAATAATTATGAAAATATATTTTCATTTTGTAAAATAAAAACTTTTATAATACCACAATAAATTACCTATAAAAGTAAAGTTATTTCATGGAATTGTCAAGTAGTATTTTAAAAATTCTTCTTCGTGTCTGTCTTTTTAAGATGTAAGCCCTTGATGTTGAGTTAAAATTGCCAGGATGAAATCATCCCCATCTTGGCATCGCTTTTACACATCAATAGCAGTCCATCCATTCGGGAGAAAATCTGGGAACGTACCGCCCGGAATGTCAACGAAACCACCAACGCCAAGCGGGGCTGTGCTGCCAAAAGAAGCCAAACAACTCCATATCTTTTCCGTAAATATCCCTTTTCCGGACAAGCCCTATTTACAAACGTGTTTAGAATGTGTTATGGTTGTACTTATATTCAATTTATTCCATATAGGGAGGATGTATGATGGAGAAAGTATGGGGATTAGCGGTTTTGTTTAGCGGTTTATTTGTTGCAACAAGTGTTTTGGCGCAGGATATCGATTCGAATTTGGAAGCCTATCTCAGTCTGGATGAAGGCGGCGGTACCGTAGCGGCTGATGCGTCCGGCAACGGGCGCGATGCCGAGTTCCGCAACGGACAGGCACAGTGGGTCGGTGGCAAACGCGGCGGGGCGCTAGAGTTTGACGGGGATGACGATTTAATCATACCGGATTGGGATGGCATTACAGGCGACACCGCGCGTACCATCACCTATTGGGTTCGCACCGATTGGGTGGTAGACGACTCCAGCGGTATCGTGGGGTGGGGGTTATCAACAGAAAACGGTACCAAATGGCATACCCGCATGAATCAAACTGCCGATAATGGAACAGTCGGTGCAATTCGTACGGAAATTCAAGGGTCTTTCATCATTGGGTCTACCGTTCTCAATGATGGAGAATGGCATCATGTTGCGTCCGTATTCATTGATGGTGGGTTTTTGATGGAAGATGTACGCCACTATATTGACGGAGAATTGGAAGCAGTATCCGGCATGGGCAATCCAGATGTCATCATTGACACCGCTGGATTTGACGGCGGCGGTACCCCGGTAGAAATCGGCAGCCGCCTGCAAGGGACAATCAATCAATTCTACATCGGCTTGGTGGATGAAATTCGCATCCATAGCCGTGAATTATCGCAAGAAGAAATACAAGCCCTCATGGCCTTGGGTGATACGGAAGTTGCCGATTGGGAATTGTTCTAAGCAATTTCGCTAAAATACTAGGAACTATGATACGATGAAGCCTCTTACACTATCGCTGTGAGAGGCTTTTTATTTACATCCTTTCGAAAGTCAAGATGCGTCCATTACCCTAAAAACAGTGATTATTGACAAGCACCGA
>CAYVAZ010000476.1:0-3082 GCA_964449065.1 uncultured bacterium | reverse complement strand
GTTGCGCAGGCCCGCAAAGGCGGTGCGTCCGACAATCACAAGCACAATGGCGAGGATAACAAAGGCGGCGATCTGTGCCTGCCAAGTCTCCATGGCCGCCGGAAGCGGGATCAGACCGCTGGAATAGAGCCCCGTCAGGAGGGCGGCCGTGCCTATCCAGAGCAGGTCGAATGTGCCGATCAGCATCTCGATGCCGATCAGCACAAGGCCAAGCGCCACCCAGTGCCAGACCGTCAGCGGGGTGAGGAAGTCAACAATGGCAGCCATGGAAAACTCCTTTCTGTGCCGGACATGAAATCAGGGGCGGCGAGGGACCAACCCCGCCGCCGCAAGGGGTGCGTCAGTCGCGCCTTCCGGCCGGCGGCACCGCCGTGGACGGTGACGCGGTCGTTGCATCACGCGCGGCCTTGGCACCTTCGGTCAGGCCCTTGATGCCCTCAATCGTGCCGAGGATGGAGGAAAACTCGGCCGGGATGATCACCGTCTTTGCGTTTGGCGACTTCGCCAGCGCCTCGAACGCGGTCACATATTGCTGGCCGAGGAAGTAATTGATGGCGTTCACGTCGCCCTTGGCGATGGCTTCCGACACGAAGGCTGTCGCCTTGGCCTCGGCTTCGGCCTCACGCTCGCGGGCTTCAGCGTCGCGGAAGGCCGCTTCGCGTCGGCCCTCAGCCTCGAGGATCTGGGATTGCTTCTGACCCTCAGCCTTGAGAATGGCGGACTGTTTCTGTCCTTCGGCGGTCAGGATTTCGGCCCGCTTCAGGCGTTCCGCCTTCATCTGCCTGGCCATGGCCTCGGTGATGTCGGCGGGAGGCGACAGGTCAGCAATCTCGATCCGGGTCACCTTCACGCCCCACGGATTGGTGGCGGCATCGACGATGCGCAACAGCCGCGCATTGATGTCGTCGCGGTTGGACAGCACCTCGTCGAGGTCCATCGAACCCACCACGGAACGGATATTGGTGAGCGACAGATTCTGGATGGCATTATTGAGATTGTTGACCTCATAGGCTGCCGCAACCGGGTCGATCACCTGAGTGAATACCACGGCATCACACGACACCTGGGCATTGTCCCGGGTGATGACCTCCTGGGTCGGGATGTCGAGCACCGTCTCCATCATGTTCATTTTCCGCCCCACACGGTCCATGACGGGCACGATGACATGCATGCCGGGCGACAGCGTCTTGGTGTAACGCCCGAACCGTTCAACGGTGTAGTTGAAGCCCTGCGGCACGAATTTCAGCGCCGAAGTGACAAGGATCACGCCAACGACGACGAGAATGATCGGAATGATGAGTGGGTCCATGTGTCTCCCCTTTCTATTTCATGAACTATTGTTCACTTATGGGGGTTTCTGTTTTTCAATATAGCATCATCGAAAAAAGGAAAATGCGCCCCCGGCTAGGAACGTGTTTACCCTGATTTGCTCCATCTGGCGCGCAGAAAAGCTCAGAACTGCACGGTATGGATTTCACAGTTGGTTGTCACACGTATAGGTAACGCTAAGGGCTCCACATCGTCGGTGGATAGAAATGCCATCTGCCCATCGACGATGTTGCCCGTGAGAAAGCCATTGCTTCGATCAAACACAGATCGGCCCTGAACATCGATCCGGACTCTCATTTCCGAACCAGGAACGCCCCTGATCCCCATCTTGATCGTAGCTGACGCGTTCCCGGAAAAAACGAAGTTTCCGCTCGCCTTTTCAAGCCCCACAAATTCAGTTCGATCATCCAGGCTGACCAGTCTGGCTTCAAACTCGAAGGAAGGGTCTTCCTGCGCCTCTTCGAGCACCGCATATACCATGGCAGCTTCCAGATCGCGTTCATAACCCGGATAGTCGAAAAGCCGATCGCCCACTTCGAAGCTGCGTTGCGCCGCAGTCACGGTCTCGTAGGCCCCCTTCATCGCCAAGGCGATCGTCATGGACATTTCGTCGGCGTCTTCCGCCGCAACGAAAATCACACCATCGGGCGCGGCCTCGAAATTGCCGATCGAGCCGTTGCCGGATAATTCGGCGCGAATGCGAAGGGGCTCGTTGGCGTCTGGAACGATCGTAATTCGTAGCCTGTCACCCACTTTCTCGGTTATTTCGAAATGGGTCTCTTCAGTGACTTCAGTATCATCTTTAGTAACTACGGTGCAGCGGTTGACCATATCAGGTGCCAGCCGAATTGTTACGGGACCTTCGGGCGCCACGAGGTCGGTCGCCGGAACGGTTTGTGATGCCGCTGGCACAGTCATCGACAAGAACACCGCCAGAGTTGAAACGGAATAACGCATCGTCTGCCTCCGCTTTGGCATCTCAATCTAGAGCTGCCCCAGCATGTAATCGGCGCTCGACACCTTGAACTCGCCGCCATCCTCGACATTCAGCTCGCTCACCACGCCGTCCTTGACGATCATTGAATAGCGCTGGGAGCGTTCGCCCATGCCGAAGCCTGACGCATCGAGTTCCAGCCCGAGCGCCTTCGCAAACGCGCCATTGCCATCGGCCAGCATGCGCACCTTATCGCCCGCTCCGGCCGACTGGCCCCAGGCGTCCATCACGAACACGTCATTCACAGCCGAACAGACGATCTCATCGATGCCCTTCGCTTTCAATTCGTCGGCTTTCTCGACAAAGCCCGGCAGGTGGCGGGCCGAGCAGGTTGGCGTGAAGGCGCCGGGCACGGCGAAGAAGACCACCGTCTTTCTGGCAAAGATGTCTGCCGTGGTCCGCGGCTCCGGTCCGTTTCCGGTCATCTCCATGAAAGTGGTGTCCGGCAGCTTATCTCCGACCTTGATGCTCATGGCGCTTGTCTCCTCATGATGGGTGTTAATGCCACGAACATAGGCCGACGGCGGCGAGCGCGCCACTCTCTGTCATCCCAAAGCCTGAGGGAATCAGCTCTTGCGCGAAACCAGCCCTTCCCGCACGATAAGATCCATGGACAGTGAGGATGAAAGCACGCTCTGCGGCAAGCTCCTGATCGCCATGCCGGGCATTGGCGATGGCAGATTTTCCCATGCCGTCATCCTGATCTGCAGCCACGGTCCAGACCACGCCATGGGGCTCATCCTCAACAAGCCGGTGCCG
>CAYVAZ010000475.1:0-3084 GCA_964449065.1 uncultured bacterium | reverse complement strand
TGACACTGTACTAGTAGTCTGTCAATCAAAAAATGACGGCTGGTTATCCGTTGTTGCCCCCCTTGATAAGGGGGGTAGGGGGGATCGACACCCGTCAATAAAACGTTGACACTGTACCAGAGTGTTTCAGAGTTGAATAGCCGGGTAGCATCGGCTTCCAGCCGGTATATATATGTAAACTTTATACCTCTACGCAAACCTGAATTGCTCTATTACTTTATAGTGTATGTATCATTCAAAGTCAAAGAGTGCGTCCGGCTCGGCGGGAGCCTCGCCCTCCCAAAGTCCATATTAAAGTTTAAATGATGATGATACAGGTCAACAGATAGACAAAATTTACGCTTTCCGCATCACGATAATATCGTGATACTTGCTGGCGCCCTTTTCCACATAATCCACTATCTCAAACCACTTTGTATATTCTTTGAAGGTGTATGCTTTCAGTTGAAATGACGCGCGGTAATATTGATCCGGAAAAATGTCGTTCATCCGTTCGTCATAAATATCATCTTTGAAATTCGCTTGTTCAATTTGCTGAAATTCTTCCGGTGACAACACCGTCTTCGCGGCCGCTTTGCCATGCAGCGTAGCGATGATAACGCCGTCCGGTTTAAGAATGCGTTTGATTTCCGGCAGCCATTCCGCCTGCATCTCTCTGCTGAGATGCGTCAATACGGAAAACGCGATAACCAAATCAAACTGATTATCCGAATAGGGAACCGGAGGAAAAGGCGACACCGTTTGAAACGCTACGCTGGGGATGTTTTCTTTGCTCCATGCAATTGCCTGTTCATCCACATCACAGGCGTAAATTTCTTTGTGGTCAAAATACCGTTTGAAAAAGGATGTCAACCGGCCGCTGCCGCTGCCCCAATCGAGAATGGTATCGAATTGCTTATCCGGGAAATTGCGCTTTAAAATTGAACGGAACTCGCTGTAATTTTGCGCCCCCTTTAATACATAGAATGAGCGGTCAGGGATTTCATCTACCCGCTCAATCAAATTCTTAGGAGGAGCAGGGATTTCCTCATACATATTACGGTAATAGGTTGTCCGCATTCGGTCTTTGATCTCACCATGAATCTTACCACACGCTTCAATGTCGATTCGATTTTCATCCTCATCATGCCATTTGCAGGAAAACCGTTTCGCGAAACCGCATTGCATTGCTTTGGGAATATGAGTAAGTGCCTCTGCCACATCAGGACGCTCTACCTGTTCTGCTATTCCAACCGGTTCACCGTTCATGAAAATCTCAATTGCATCATAGGGTCCATCGTTATGCAGCATCCACCCACTTACAACCAGTTCTCCGTTTTCAATAAACAAATGGTCAAAATACCCCCGCAAGAGTTCATAATTGTATTGTTTTTTATATAAAACATCCCGGATTTTTTGCAGAAAATTCATTTATCATCCTCTGTTTTTATGTTGAAACAGACATGCTATCAAGCTTTGTTCGGTGTAGCAATTTTATGATCTCTACATATCCAAAATAATGCATACAATAGAATTTCAAGAAGATCACAACAGCCATGTAACGAAATATTACATTTTAACCATTCGTTACATTGGTTACTTTTTTTGAACCCATTTTCGAAATAGAATACCTTAAATTGAATGATTCATATTATAGTGGAATTGTCCTTGGAGGTTGAGCCATGCCGATAAATCCGAAAGCCCTACCCAAAAGCCATGCCCGTAAGAAACTGCATCTCGAATGCGTCATCTGTGGCGACAACTTCGGCGCGTTGTATGACGAAGAACTCAAAGCCTTTCCAAATTTTCATACCCAAGAATATAAACCGGATAAAGAGTGTTACGATAAATTCTACGGCATTTTGTTTTCAATCTACCAATACTTATACGAACAAGAACAAAGTGTCTCTATCAATAAGTTTATGGAAGACTTTGAGTGGCCGTATGAAATCCACCAAAAAAAGTTGATGCTAATCTGGTGTTTGGTCAACGGCTTTTTGCAAGTCGATGATTTTAAACGTCTCGTGCTCCCTGCCTCGGTTGAAAACAGTTTTGAATTGCTGGAAGTGCAAATGTCCAACCCGGGTTATCTGGATAAATTCATCCGCAAACAAAAGGGAGAAATGAAAGGTGTTGATCCCGACCAAATGCCCTTTAAAGCGGACAACACCTCAAAAAGCAAAAGGCCGACTGTTTTTTCCTGAGGATTCTCATGAAACATTTCCGCAAAGAACTTTGGTTTAATGTACCCTCCCGCCGGGGGTTCGTGAACATCACGCCGCAGGTAGAGGAATGTGTGCGGGAAAGCGGTGTGCAAAACGGGTTTGTACTCTGCAACGCTATGCACATCACCGCCAGCGTGTTTATCAACGACGATGAATCCGGCCTTCATGCCGATTACGACGATTGGCTGGAAAAACTCGCCCCGCATGAACCCGTGCAGCAATACCGACATAATGTTGGAGAAGACAACGCCGATGCCCACATGAAGCGTCAGATTATGGGGCGTGAGGTTGTTGTAGCCATCACCGATGGCCAGTTGGATTTCGGCCCCTGGGAACAAATCTTCTACGGCGAGTTCGACGGACGCCGCAAAAAACGCGCCCTCATCAAAATCATTGGGGAATGATTAACTGTATCGTTGTGAAAATCCTGGTTTGCCAGACATGGCAAACGGCTTCACCCGTCGCCGCTCAATTGTCTTTTCGCCCGCCTCTATCACCTTTTGCATTTTTTCATCCATGGCAACCGATTGACTTTTTGCTTCATCATCTTGCCCTGCATTTTTAATGTCGCGGTAGGCACCAACAGGCGCATCCACAATCAACGACTTCGGCGCGTCCCAAAATAACTTCTTAAACGGTTCCAACACCCGCGCAGCCCCTTGCGGTGAAGATTCATTACCCGGGCGGTAAATACCGAGAGTCAAACCGCTGGCGATGTTCTTAAAAAATGATCCCATCGCGCCGAAGAATCCCTTTTTCTGTTCGGATGAATCATTCGACTGCTGCGTCATATCCTGCTGCATAGTTTGCATTGTCATCTTGGCAGGGCGGTCAATGGTTTGCGTCTGCTGAATGTTTTGTCCGGCAATAATGGCATCCA
>CAYVAZ010000474.1:0-3090 GCA_964449065.1 uncultured bacterium | reverse complement strand
CGGTTAAGCAATACCAATCCCGTATGGAACGATACCGCTCTATCGGATGATAAGATATTGATCCCCATCCCAAACCGTTTCGCTGGAAATAAAAAGCATACATTGTTCTTTTACATACTCAGCCTGCATCAGAATCCCTCATCGTATGATATACGGATTTTTGATTCATCCGGCAACATGACGCATCAAACCTCCAGCGGAAAACTGCCAGCCGGTGAGATGCTGTGGCGGGATTCATTGAGTGGAGTACCCGCCAATGCAACCATGCAATTGGCTTCCGATCTTCCCGGCTCAAAAGCCTATTTGTGCGATGTTGTGATCTACGACTCACCCGGTATGCAATGGTGGAGTTTGGATGAAACACCATGAAACGAGAGCTGTACACCGCTTCATCACTATTCATCGTAGTACTGTCGGTACTGGCGGTCCGGTTTTATACGATTGACCATTCGCAAACAATGGAATGGGGCTATGTCAACGCGGGGGCGATCAATCCCTATTATGGCACCAACCCGCCGCTGGGGTTTCGTCCGCTGATGCCGGTGTTGCTGAATCTGTCCGGGATTGTACCAAAAGCGGGTGAGCTGTTCATCCCCATTCTTTCCGCTTTAATTATGTGTATGGTTTTTTATGTGTTCTTACGAGTGTATGGAATGCCTTCGATGGAATCCGCAATGGGAACGGTGTTTCTGGCGTGCAGCCCCGGCATCCCCGATATGTTGAAAGAGTTTTGCATCAACCATGTCGATACGGCATCGCATATACTCATTCTTATCGCATTGATTGGAATTATCAAAGAGAATCACACGTTGTTTTCCCTTGCGACTGTGGTTGGTACATTTAACCGCGAATGGGCGCTGGTGTTGATTCCGGCTTGGTATTTATATCATTATGGATTTACCGTTTCATCGAAATCAATTTTATTATTGTTGAGAGTTACCCTGCCGGCGGCTGCGGTATATTGGATGGTGCGGGAAATCTATTTCCCCAATACGGCTATTGGTGTCATGCAGCATGACCTGCAAGCTTTGCTTTCACCGGATGAAACCGCAACCGTTCGCTATTATTGGCAAGAATTAATGAGAACCGGATTGCAGGGAATGTATGGCCGCATTGTGTCAGATGAATTTTATCAGTACGGATTAATCGCGTTTTCACCCGCGTTATGGATCTATTGGCAAACCGCTGACAAAAGATGGATCCGGTTGAGTTTGTATTACTTGTTGATATGCCTAATCCAATTCGCGATCGCAGCCGATGTATGGCGGTTAAGTTTTTATATGTTTCCGGTCATCCTGACAGCTCTTACAGAATGGATATATATCATAGGCAATCAAAAAGACCGTAAAACGCAATCGTTATACTTTATCCTTACACTATTGCTTCTCACGTTTTCGTCTTCTTCAATCGCGGCGTTAATGATGATTACAACCGCATCGGCATGGAGTTTACGCTATTTAGAAGAGCAAAAATAATCTCAGCCCAACGTCCAAGGCTCACGGTATTCATAGTGCAGCAACTCGTTTGCTTCGTCATTGTTGGTGAAGCGTTCATTTTCCGCGTCCCAATTTAGTCGGCTTCCGGTTTGCAGCGATATGTTCGCCAATAAAGCAAATGACGTGGAGCGGTGGCCGGTTTCGATATCACAATTCGGCGTCTCTCTGGATTTCACACAGTCCAAGAAATTGCGGGTGTGCTGGCCGGTCATATCCGGCTCATCGACTTCCAGTTCCATGCGCTCAATCTCTTCGATGCCTTCTTGGAACTGCCCCCAGCGGGTTGGTTCAATCACGATTCCGTCGCCATCCACGCCGGTGTACATATTGCCCAGCGTTCCCCGAAACTCCAACTCACCCATTTTGATCGCGCTGCCGCCGTTGGCTTCGTATTGGCCTAATATTAGCAGCGAGCCGCCCGGCAGTTCAAACATGGTCTGCATGGTATCCGGTATCGTGCGGTTATCCTGCACGGCATATTTCCCGCCCATCGCGCAAATTGAAACCGGTGCCAGTTCATCCAGCACCCAGCGGATAGCATCGCTGTAGTGCACGCCCCAGTTCGCGATTTGGGAGGAGTATTTGCTCCACCATCTGAATTTGTAGGGAGAGATATTGTCTTGATAGTCGCGCTCATCACGCGGCCCCAGCCACATATCCCAATCGAGGCCTTCAATCGGCTTTTCGGGTGCGATTTTTCCGATCCCTTTGGGGTACATATTGCTGATGCGAAACGCGCGGGAGACCGTTACCTTTCCGACAGAACCTTTCTGCATGAGTTCGTGCGCTTTTTTGTATAATTGTGATGAACGGCGGTGCAATCCCACCTGCACGATTCGGTTATTCCGTTCTGCCGCGTTGACCATGTGGCGGCCTTCAACAATTGACATCGATAACGGCTTTTCGACATACACATCTTTCCCCGCTTCACAGGCCATGATGGTTTGGATGGCGTGCCAGTGGTCGGGAGTGGCGATGACGACCGCATCGATATCATCGCGTTCAATCACCTTGCGGAAATCGGCATAGCGGGGGACATCGTATTCAAATTCTTCTCCCATGCGGGGAACCCGGCCGCCCAGCATTTCTTTTAGTTCCGGAGAGACATCTTCGAGTTTGCGTTCGCGGTAGGGTTTGTAGACATCGCACAACGCGCCGATATGGGCGTCATCATTCTTCATAAAACTGAACAACAATTGCGAACCGCGGTTGCCGACACCGATAAAGCCGAGATTGACGCGCTCATTGGCTCCTACCGATTTTTGAATGGCGGGAGCGGCAATCGCTGCCGCTGTTATCGCCGATGTTTTTTGGATGAATGATCTTCTGGTTGTGTTGTTTGATGTCATTTTGTTCTCCTCAATGTTAGATGGTCATGGTGGGCTACGCTGCGCTTTGAGCCCATCTACCTTCTTTCGATTTTATACCGCTTCAATGAAATAATATGCGGTGTGCGGTACCGGCTGGTAGCCGATGCTCCTCTTTTATGGAGGAATCACACAGAATTTATTTGAATCCGTATTACTTCAGCAAAGGGTAGGGAACTTCCAGCCCGTTTTCCAACATTAAGGTTTTGTCGGAAAGAATCTCTTCC
>CAYVAZ010000473.1:0-3099 GCA_964449065.1 uncultured bacterium | reverse complement strand
TTATTATGAGTATGTTATATTGATTAAAAATCGTGAATCTTTTGATACTCATTTTCATTTGAGTTTTTAGGAAGGTATTTGAATGGATTTTATAAAGGTATTTGTTTCGATTCATATGATTGTGGAGTCTGTGGTCAGGCGTCTCCCAAAGGCATTCTTTCTTGGCGGCTGTCCAAGTCTTGTGGGCAAACATTCTCTTCGAAGAAAATCTTCGTTTGTCCACATGACGGCAGAATCCACAAGTTTTCCGGCTATCTCAATCCCCGAAAACACCAGCGATAAATCCAAGGCCATTTTCAATCGATATTCTCTTCTGAGATTTCTGTGCTTACTTCTCTGATCGAAGATTATTCTACCATTCGGAGCATTCCCCATGCCTAAAAAACTCATTTTTTACCCACTTTTTTTTCCGAGGAACCAAAAAAATAAAAGGGCAGAAAACGTTTTGCTTTCCACCCTCATTTGAATTGAAATTGATCATACTAATCTAATTATTTGTAGAGATCGAAATCTTCGATTTTTGATGTCTGGCCGCCCGCTAAGGCCGCAATATCGGCGGCGGATAATGCCCCATCGTAAATGCGCACATCATCAATCATCCCCGCCCAGTTTTCACCGTCACTGCCTTCATTATCCCCGCCGATGAAAAGCGGCTGCGGTTCTGCTAAAGGCTGGGTGATGTCTTTCGAGTTCATCGCTTCACCATTGCGGTAATAGGTGATAGTCGGACCATCTTTAACAACGGCGTGATGCATCCAAACACCATCCGGGATATCGTTTGCGGCCGTATCTTCTTCCGGACCGTACTCTAAATTGTCATTACCGTTGCCGTTCATGTGCCATTCAAATTTGGTCGGCGTAAATTTGATGAATTGGCGGGGGACAAAATCCGCGGGCGTTAAATCCATTCGGTTTCCCAAGATAATGTTGTTAGGGGCGCCGTCTGATAAATCGTTTGCCCAAAAGGCCCACGTAAAACTTTGGTCAAGGGTCATAACGGGGATGTCATTTGCCGTTAAAACATAGGCACTGGAGGCATCGCCAAAAAAACTGCCCACATTTCCCCGGTCTGGGTCCACTAACCAAAACGTTTCCGCTCCATCCCCAAGACCGCCGATATCGGCGTTAAAAATTTCCCCATCGTTGCCGTTACCACTTAAATCCGCTGTAACAGTCCCTGATCCTTCTTCAAATTCCCAATGCCCGACTAAGTTTTGCCCGTAAGATACGGATGAGACCGAAAAGACGAGTGCCGCTGTTGTGAACAGCTTGAATGCGTGTTTCATACTTGCCTCCCAGAAAATGAAATATGATCAATAGAAACTATTGAATCTGCAACAAAGAGTAGATCATTAAGGCACAACGCGAATCATATCGCCGCTGCTGTTAAGGCCGTTGCTGATGTGATAGGTTCCGGGATAATTATGGCGTTGGTCGGGGCCTACACTGACCAGATACCGACCGGTGAAATACTGCGAACGGGCTTTGCTGAGAAGAGCGGGGTCGTCAATAAATCGCAGGGTTAAATCGCCGCCGCTGCCAATGGGGGGAACGTTGTTGTCTAATGCAGGATGACCGAACGACGGCGCATAAAACGGTTCGGGATGAATTTCCGCTGCCCGTCCGCTGCCGCCGCTAAACATTTGTGTGGTTTCGGCCATGTTTCCGGTTTGAAAGATATCCAGTGGAACTTTCGCAATGTAGGCAACCGGTGTGGTTAAACCATTGCCCAAAATATTTTGGTTGTGGGCGGGATCATGAAGCGGCAAGGACCCCCAATCAACCTGATAGGTCATCATGGATGTGCTTAGGGCTTTCATGTTTGACTCAACCTGAGCCAAACGGGCTTTCATTTGCGCGTTTAGAAAGTTGGGTACGGCGATGGCGGCTAAAATGCCGATAATGGCAACAACAATTAACAGTTCAATCAACGTAAATGCAAATTTCTTTCTCATTACTATCTCCCTATTAATATAAATCTATCGAACCTCCATAAGAATGCCAAATAATTATCGTTATGTCAATAGGCAAAATCTTGAATTGCCATGATTCCTAACGCTTCCTTCTGATTCCACCACGCGGTGAGTTTAGTTGGCACGGACAACATGGGTATGTCAGCGAAGCGTTGGCTGGCGAACCGGTCGGAATAGAAGAGTGGGATGACCGGTATGTGGATGTGTATTTTGGCCGGTACTGGATCGGACATTTTGACCCGAAAAATTCAGGCAAAAGGCGGGTGATTTCGGCTCCAACTTTACAAAAGAGAGATGATTGGGATGACGAAAAATAGGAAGAATGAACTGCCCTTGCAAGGGCAGTTCATTCTTCCATTCATCAATAAAGTGTAAACTATATCGCCGGTCTAAAATGGAAACGATGTTCCAGGTTCTTCACCGAAGGCTCCGGGGGATTTGCGCCGTTTATTTACGCTTTGATCTCCACTGTTTCGCGAACCCAAACGGGAATCGGTTACGCCGCATGACCATCGAGAGAAGTTACATGCACCCTATCCACCATGTTCGTGTCAAAAAAATCTGAGTGCTTTTTACTATATTTAATCAGTGTAATCCATCTCAGCCTGTGAGCAATCCGCAACGTTTTTGGGAAACCATGTGGACTTCCTTTCAGTTGATAGATACAATGTAGACACAAAGGAGCAAATGCTATGGCTACAGATTCGGTTGTTCGTGCGCGTATTGATGAGAAAGTGAAGGATGAGGCATCCAAGGTGCTTTCTGAGATGGGGCTATCGGTTTCGGATGCGATTCGGCTGTTATTGGTTCGGGTGGCGGCTGAGAAGGCTTTGCCATTCGAGGTGAAAGTCCCAAATGCTGAAACGATTCAAGCAATGAATGAAGCCGCAAGCGGGAATCTTAAGTCATTCAGCAGCGTTGATGAGTTTATGGCGGATTTAAATGCGGAAGATTGAACGCACCAACGTATTTAAACGGGATTACAAACGCGAAAAAGCCGGGCAGCATAAAAACTTCGAAGACCTTATATCCGAAACCATCAATCTCTTGGCAGAAGATATTCCCTTACCGGAACGCTGCCGCGATCATTCACTTTCCGGCGATATGATGGAATTTCGAGAGTGTC
>CAYVAZ010000472.1:0-3136 GCA_964449065.1 uncultured bacterium | reverse complement strand
GATGCGGTTATACGAAATTTTATTGTAATTGGGGAAGCCGCGTATCATATTCCTGACGATATTCAATCAAAATATTCTGAAATATCATGGCGTGAAATACGCGTTTTTCGAAATTTTATTTTTCATGATTATCTGGGGATCAGCAATAAAATCGTATGGGAAACTATTAGGATTGATTTACCTCAACTTAAAGAAATACTCTAAAATATAAAGGATACTCATCATGGCTAAATACAAGATAGCAGGCATCAACTTCGATCACATGCACATGGGTGACAATTTGCGGATGGTGTATGAACACCCCGATACCGAAATCGTGGGGTTATGCGATGAGCAGCCGGAGCGGATGGAGAGCGCGGCATCAAATTTCGGCGTGCCGCCATCTTTGCTTTTTACGGATTATCAAAAGTGCTTGGAAGAAACACAGCCGGATATCGTGATTCTCTGCCCCGCGACAGCGAAACACGCGGAATGGACGAAAAAGATGGCTCCATTCGATGTGCATATTTTGATGGAAAAGCCGTTTGCGGCATCGCTTGCCGAAGCGGACGAGATGATCGGCGCGATGAAAAACAGCAGCAAGTTGTTGGCGATCAACTGGCCGCTGGTTTGGGTGGCATCGCACTGCACGGCAAAGCGTTTGATCGATGAAGGTGTGATCGGCGAGGTGTTGGAGTTTCATCATTATGGCGGCAACCGCGGGCCTTTGTATCACCTTGCCGATAAAGAAGAAACCACCGAAGAATTTATTAAAGCGGAAAAGCCCAAGAGTTGGTTTTATAAAAAGAGCCACGGCGGCGGTTCGATGCTGGATTACCTCGGATACGGCACCACTCTGGGTACCTGGTTCCAAAATAAGCGCAAGCCGATTGAAGTAACAGCGGTCATGGATGAGCCGGAAGGGTTGGAAGTGGATGAGCACAGCATCACAATAATCCGCTACGCGCATGGGCTATCCAAATGCGAAACGATGTGGGGGACATTTACCGACCCGTGGGTGCATCAGCCGCAGCCCAAATGCGGTTTTGTCATCAAGGGAACCGGCGGCACGATCAGTTGTTATGATTACGCCAAGACCATCTTCGTGCAAACAAGAGATTGCCCGGAAGGCAAAGAGGTGCCATCGGATGAGTTGCAGCCGCCGTATCAAAACCCGATTCAATACCTCGTCCATTGCATCGAAACCGGCTCGCCGATTGACAATCCGTTGTCGATTGAGATTTCACGGATCGGACAGCAGATTGTCGATACCGCGTATCAAAGCGCGATGCAGAAAAAGACTCTACCATTAATGGAGTAGGAACATGGCAGAAGAAAAAGAATATGGTGTGGGCGAACTGCGTGCATCCAAACCCATTCCAGCGCCGGATTTTCCTTACAGGCCCCAAAAGACAAAATCGTATCAGCCCAATATCGCTGTGATCGGCTGCGGGGGAATCAGCGAACATCATTTAAAAGCGTATACCAACGGTGGGTATAACGTAGTAGCGCTATGCGATGTAGCTGAGGAACGTGCGCAAAAGCGGAGGGAACAATTCTACCCCAACGCGAATGTATATGACGATTACCGCAAGATATTGGAACGGGATGATATTGATGTGGTCGATATTACGCCGCATCCAAAAGAACGCGCACCGATTTTAGAAGAAGCGATTGATGCCGGGAAACACATTCTAAGCCAGAAGCCGTTTGTGATCGACATTGAGTATGGGAAGCATTTAATCCAAAAAGCGAAAGAGAAAAACATTAAGCTGGCGGTCAATCAAAACGGGCGTTGGGCGCCGCATTTTTCGTACGCACGGCAGGCGGTCAATGCCGGGTTGATTGGGGATGTGTATACCGCGCACATGGCGATTCATTGGGATCACAACTGGATTGCGGATACCCCCTTTAATGATGTGCATCATATTGTGCTGTATGACTTCGCGATCCATTGGTTTGATTTGGTGAATTGTTTTATCAAATATCCGCCCAGACGGGTATATGCATCGTTAACGGCTTCTTCTACACAAAAAGCCAAACCACCCTTGTTGGGGCAAGCGTTGATTGAGTTTGACGGCGCGCAGGCGACGCTTAGTTTTGACGCGGATACCAAATTCGGGCATCAGGACCGAACTTTCATTACAGGGACAAAGGGGACAATCATCAGCGTTGGGCCGGATTTGATGGATCAGCAGGTTACGCTGTATACGGAAAAAGGCCATGCCACGCCGAAGTTGGAAGGGAAATGGTTCCCCGATGGGTTGCATGGGGCAATGGCGGAACTCTTGTGCGCGATAGAGGATGACCGTACACCGGTAAACAATCCAGAAGAAAACTTGAAGAGCTTGGCGTTGTGTTTTGCCGCTGTGCATAGTGCCGAGACGCATGAAGCGGTTGATGTGGGGATGATTACCAGGTTGCCGGGAAGTTCGTCCTGAATATCTAACAAACGGCATTCACCGGCTGGAAACCGATGCTCCCCACAACATACTCATAATTGATAACAGTGTTAGTTCTTTTTCAACACATCCGCATAGCTGGCAAGGCGTATGCTTTTCTTCTTGATCACGGCTTTCACTTTATCGCTGGTAAACGCGTATGTAACACCCGCCCGGTCTTCGGCAACATTCTCATATCCTTTATGCCCCATTGCCCGCATTTCCGGAGTATCCAATCCGGCATGGATCACGCAGAGATAGATACCTGGAGTTAGTGCTTCGAGCGATTCGATCAAAGCGGCTTCCCGTTTTTCCGGTGAATCGGTGCTATCGCCATACGATACGCCCCGTTTAACACCTGGTACATCGTTCGCAAGATTGTAGTCTTTTAGGATTCGATCCAGCATGGCTTTTAGTTTTGGGGTAGAACCGGCGGTTCCCATGTGGGCGGTGACGTGGGAGATTCTAGGGATATCCTGCATGGCGTGTTCGATTTGGGCGCGTATTTCCGCTTCCACTTCTTCCAGGTTATAATCGGCTTCCAGGAATGACGAATTGGGCGGGAAGTTATTGTTCCTCCGGGTCATGGGGAAGAACCAGCCCATCGCGTCGACCAGGCTGGGGGCGTGGGTCATCGGTCCCCACTTTACGTTTTCCCACTCGCTGGTGAGGGTAAGATGGATACCGACATCGATACCGGGGTGTTCTTTGAGCAT
>CAYVAZ010000471.1:0-3163 GCA_964449065.1 uncultured bacterium | reverse complement strand
GCCCGATCGCGCCCAAATAGATGGCGTCCATCTTGCGCAGTTCTTCAATCTCTTCGTCCGTAATGACCGTTCCGGTCTTTAAATAGCGGTCGCCGCCGATCTCCGAGTGATGAAACTCAAATTTGCAGCCGATTTTATCTTGGATCACTTGCAATACTTTGATCCCTTCTTGAATCACTTCCGGGCCGGTTCCGTCTCCACCCATTACCGTTATGTTGTACGTCTTCATTGCCTTCTCCATTGTTTGTTGCGTTTCGAAATGCTTGAGTATTTTAACAGACTTGCAGAAGAATGTTCATTTTTCCGAAATAATCAAGATGCATGTATCATGTTAAACGTATAAGAAAATAGAAAATCAAAATTCAAGAAGTTCATAGAAAGATATCGGATTGAATGATTTAAAGTTATGTATTTTGGCACAAACTCTTGCTAAATTGTTTTATGACTTTAATATAAAGTGGTGAAATACTATTTTTTGCCTGACGGTTTCTTTATAGAAATGCTTATGTATTGGGTATGGCGGTGATATGGATCAAAATGTGTGTGCGGAAATTATAGCCCGGAACGGAAAAGACGATACCTACTCGTTTACAACCGAACCCGTCCCCGTGAATCCGGATGCGTATAAGTCTTTAATGGAGGATATGATCCGTGAAGCCAAGCGCTTGGCGGGATTGCGTTCGGTGTTTGTGGATGAAATCTCCTTTGCCCGTTCCATCTCCCAACTGAAACTGATCGCGGTCTACGATTCCGAAACCTGCGATGAACATAACGTAAAGTTTGATGAAGTTCTGCGCACCATCGGAACCCGCAATGTGGTCGATGAAAACTTTATCTCCATCGATGAAAAATTGATGGAGCATATCCCCAAATTCGATTGCCTACTAAACCCGAAATGGGTCATGGGATCAAAAGTAAACATTCAAAACCCTTCATCCGGCGAAGTACGGTTTTTTCATATTTCCCGCATGTTGGATTTGTTATGCAGTGGATTCTTATTTGACTTCTTCTATTGGGAAGCAGTGCGCGAAGTCAAAACCCGTGATGCGTTGTGGAAACTGATCCGTCTGCGCCGCTTGGTGGATATCGCTAAGGTGGTACTGCGCAAAGACAAAGCCCCCCGCCTGGACGCGTTTATGGATACCGTAAAAATTATGTCGGATTCCTGGTTCGATATGGGTATCGAGCGCTATAAAATGCTCATGTGGTCGGTGCGCGAAGGCCTGTGTATTTTGTTTGATTTGGTATCCGAATTACGCAATTACTTCGACCGCGCCCGCGTCGTGAACCTCAAGATCGATCCCAACGTTCCCAACCCCAACGCCTTAATCGTATCCGACCGGATCGCCACCTTCTTTTTGGAAGATTGGAATCCGGAAGACGCGCTGGAACGCATGGTCTGGTCGCTGGAAAAAGTCGGGCAGTTCATTACCGTCTTGCCGTTATCGTTTTCCTTGCAGCTGTATGAATACACCAAAGGCCACAACGCCTTCAGCCGCTACATCAAATCCTGCTTTGCGGTTGAAGGGGTGAGCGGCAATATGGAACGCTCTTACATTTCTCTCGAACGTGCTAAAATCCTCAATCATTATCTCAACTTCAAGGTGAAACTCGGTTTAAGTTTGGATGACGACGCCTTGTTCCACTGCAATCTTCGCGACGGCTCTACCTTTGCCAAAGCGGCCAATGTGATGAATGTGCAAAAGAACAAAGCGCGCCTCAAACGCATCCAGCGCATCTTGCAGGGAGAAGAACAGGTCATGTCCGACATGGTCGAAGAAGGTTAGAGGATGGAATGACAAGTACGTACAACACACACAGCCGTTTTTTTACCTACCGCGATCAATCGTTATTTTGTGAAGACTGTGCAATCCAGTCGCTCGTCTACGAATTCAATACGCCATTGTATGTCTACTCCAAGGCTGCCATATTGGATGCGTTTCGCGGCTATCAAAAAGGATTGGAAGGCATTCCGCATTTAATTGCCTTTGCGGTAAAGGCCAACGGCAACTTATCGATCCTGAAGTTGTTGAATGAAGAAGGCGCCGGGGCCGATTTAACCTCGGGCGGTGAAATGCATTCCGCGCTCAAAGCGGGCATCCCCGCGGACCGGCTGGTGTTTTCCGGCGTCGGCAAAAGCGATGTCGAAATCATGGATGCCATCGAAGCCGGCGTGTTGATGCTCAATATAGAGTCCGAACCGGAGTTGGACAACATCCAATCCATCGCGGCATCACTAGGCAAAACGGCGAACATTGCTGTACGGGTCAATCCCAATATAGACGCCAAAACCCACCCGAAAATCTCCACCGGTTTAAAAGAGCACAAATTCGGTGTCCCCGCAGAAAACGCGGTTGCGTTATACGAACGGGCGAAAGAAATGCCGAATATCCACATCCGCGGCATTGCGGCACACGTAGGGTCTTCTCTGCCGGATACCGAACCGCTGCTTCATGCCGTGGAGAAGTTGCTGGACTTCAAAGCCCAACTCAACGCCAAAGGAATCAAAATCACCCATTTGGATGTCGGCGGCGGTTTGGGCATTCAATATCAAAATGAAAACCAAGAACCCCCAAATGAATACGCCTCCAAACTGCGTGACCGGCTGCGAAATGAAAACGTAACTTTGGTGGTTGAGCCGGGGCGCTCGATCTGCGGCAATGCGGGGGTACTGATCACCAAGATATTGTATGTGAAGCGAACCGATGACCGCATGTTTGTGGTAGTGGATGCGGGTATGAACGACCTGGCCCGTCCGGCAATCTACGGCGCGTTTCATGAAATCGTTCCGGTTGCGAATGCGGACGGCCAAACCGAAACCGTGGATGTGGTGGGACCGATCTGCGAATCCAGCGATGTCTTCGGCAAACAGCGTCAACTCCCGCGATGCGAACGCGGCGGCTTGTTGGCGGTCTGTTCCGCGGGGGCGTACGGCTACGCGATGGCATCCTTCTACAACGGAAGAGTCCGCCCGGCAGAGGTTATGGTGGATGGCTCTACACCTAAACTCATTCGCCACCGCGAAACCGTCGAAGACCTGTGGCGCAATCAAGCAATCGATTAGAAGCATCGCACTAACACAGGAATTCCAGTTCCTGTAAGGATTATTAACTCACGTTACGCACTACATTATGATATGCCCGTTTTTCTAATCGTTCGCTGA
>CAYVAZ010000470.1:0-3175 GCA_964449065.1 uncultured bacterium | reverse complement strand
ATCTAAACAAATCGCTGGATTCTTCCACCCTCAAGAATCAAATCCAATTTATGCAAAAACCCGATGGAGAGAATATCAAACTATATCGGAGTTATTTGGCGGTGGAATCCATCGGTTCAGCAACACTTCCCTTTGGTTCACAATTTGTTACTACTCTAATAATAGTGGTTCATAACTGCAAGGTTGTTGATATTGATTTCATAAGTTTGGACAAAGAAAATGCAGAACTGGTTACAATCGAATTTCAAAAAATAGAGTTTTTAAGTTTCGAAAATGGCACAAATTCACCACCGACTGAACGTTTTGGGTGGGATTTTGTGAATCAACAAGAGTTTGGAGAAAATTCCAACATTGGGAATTTCAGTGTGCATGATCCGTTAATTAGATGGATCGTGATGAGGATATGTCAATGAAACATATAATATTTTTTCCTATTTTAATATCAGCAACAACATCTATTTTGATATTAATTGCACCAGTTACATTTCCATCAATTTCACAAAAACCTTTACAAAATGGATCAGATACTCTTGGTGATGTTGATTCAAACAATGTAGTTGATATTGGCGATTCATTAAAAATCTTACAATTTCTATCTGGTATTCGTAATAGCCTAGTTGAACCTGCTGCAGCAGATTTAGATGGTAATGGCGCTATCAATATTATGGATGCATTACAAATACGTCAGATTTTGGCAAATCTCAAAAATGTCTCTAAAGAGAAACAATACAGCAGATTAAAAGGAGAAATACCATATGATATTAGGGTAAATGTGGAAAATGTACCGGGATTTCCGACAGAAAACATCATAGAAATATATTTAGATGGAAAATCTTTTTCTATTGCTGCGTATGATATAGAAATATCATATAACTCATTGGATGTAAAACTTAAGGAAATAGTTAATATTGAACCAGATAATGTTATTGTTAATCATGTAAAAGAAGACAATAGAATATTTGTTAATTATGTACATGTAAATAATACTGTATCTAGTGAAAGTCCTATACTAACAATAAAAGTAATTAAGACGTCAAATACACAATCCGAGATAAATATCATTCCTGTATCTGTATACGATAAAAACGCAATTCCTATGTTTACCGAAAATAAAGTATTATTTATGAATCAAAGTTATGATGTCTCAATCAATTTAGTATCACCAACTCCGACACTCATATCGACTACAACACCTACACCAACTCTTACAGTAACACCTACATCAACACCAACAATTACCCCCACACCGACGCCGACACAAGGGGCAGAATTTCTTTTTAATGAATCAGTTCCACAGTTAAATCAAAATGCGCCATCTGGCTTCAATGAAGGGAATGTTCGTTATGGGAAGATTCCGGAAGACGAGCGTTCTAGCGGGCAAGGCATATCGATTGATTTACTTCCTGGTCAGGGAATTTTCATGACATCCAATGAGCCTGTGATGATAGATGGATTGGCTCACATTTCAGGTTTGTTTAAGAGTGTGTCGAAAGAAATTTTCCTAGCGTTGGTGGCATTGAATAGCCCGGTAGACGGTCAAATCGCCTATGTGAATATCACGGGTGATGATCTACCATTAGAAAATTATGAGGACGTTGATCTGTTCTATGATCCCCCAAATGATCGAATTCAATTCGCCATTCAAGCCGTTAATCTTACAGATGCATTTCAATCCGCCACTGTGTGGGTGGATGAAATACGTATAAGGCAGTTTCAAGGCGATATTGGGGATAGGGTAAAACTTCAGGTAAAAGGCGATTTTAACAGTGAGCTCGATAAGTTGTTGGTGAATTTGAATAACGCTACAGGAATCGTAGAACCGTTTTTCAAAACCTTTAGCGATATTGGTTTGAAACTCAAAGTGGATTCTCAAAACACGTTTGCCAATTTCGCTACAACCATTTCAAATGATGAATTCGAGTTTCCTAATTTTCAATTGGCTTCAGTCAATGCATTTCGAGACCCAGGTGTTACAAGTGGCACATTGGCGTTTGTGCTCACAAATGGAAACCAGAATATGGGGTTATTCCGCAATGTGGGTGATTTGCCAATATTTGGTTCTGATATTCAATCTGAAAGTTTGCAAATTGGTGGTCGGTTTGAATCCATGAATCCAGACCAAGATATCTTAATGATTCTCCAGAATTCAACTATCGATAATCCATCCACTCTTATCGTAGATGATCTTAAAGCGAACGATTTAGAATAAGTTTCTTCATGAACAATTGAATCGATGTTCAAATCTCATATTACAACCATCATAGGAGTCTTCTACTATGAGAATCTCAATAGCCCTATTATTCATTACTATTACAATCCAATTTGGTTTTTGCGCTAATCAAAATGGTTCCCAACAAGAATTCTCCCCACGTCAAGAAATTCAGAGGCTTGAGTTGTCTATTTGGGAAAACGGGATCATAACGGAAGGTTCAGAAGTCTGGTTTTCTCTTATCGTTGCTGATTTTTCTGAATATGCCATTTCCATAGTCAACCCAACAAAAAAGAGGATACGAATCCGGATACACGATACCGATCCAGGATTCAATCCACGCATTCAGGCTAAGTTGTGTTTAGCACGATTGAAGCCCGCAATATTCTATGATATGTGTTTAGGAGCGCAGAAAAGCAGGTCATGCCATGGATTCTCTTATTCAGCATTTGCTCATCGGGACCTGTTAAGTTACAGCGGTTTATAGTTGCCAAGAGTCTTTGATCCGCCGCTGAACTCAGGCTTTCGTATTCGTCAATACGAGGAGATGTAAATGTTCAAATTCATTCACGCAGCTGATATTCATTTGGACAGTCCATTACGCGGATTGTCACGGTATGAATCCGCTCCCGTAGATTCTATCCGCGATGCCTGCAGGCGTGCGTTTGAAAATCTTGTAGAGCGTGCAATTGAAGAGAATGTGGAATTTGTCCTGTTGGCAGGTGATCTGTATGACGGCGACTGGAAAGACTACAGCACTGGCATATTTCTAAGCAAACAGATGGGGCGATTGGGGCAACATAACATCAAAGTATTCTCTGTATTAGGAAACCATGATGCAGCAAATCGAATGACAAAGTCCTTGGATAGCCCCTCGAACATGAAGATTTTTTTTTCAAGGAAAGTCGAAACAGTCAAATTGGATGAACTAGGTGTGGTTATTCATGGTCGCAGTTTTCCAACCCA
>CAYVAZ010000469.1:0-3217 GCA_964449065.1 uncultured bacterium | reverse complement strand
CACTGCCGCTCTGAAATTCGGATCGGGGAAATTCTCAGGAGTATTGATGTTTTGTTCGCAATTGAAAAGACGAGGGAAATTGTTTTGTGGAGAAAATGCAAAACCCGATTCCATCAGAACGGCATTGGTTGGGTTAAATACTGGGGGACCCAGTTGTGAACGCAACTCAGAAATCCATGACCAATCACTACAATTGAAATTGTTATTTCTTATATTTAAAGCCCTCAGATTTGTGAGACGATCAAGTGCTTCAAGGGTATGTAATTGATTTTGATTTACAAGTATTTCTTCCAAAAGAGGGTTATTTGAAAGATCAAGAATATCCAAATCGTTGGACCAACAAGAAAGAATTCGTAATCTCGAATTCGAAGATAAATCTAATTCAGTTATACCCGTACCCCAAACAGTTAGTATCTCTAGGTTTTCGTTGGTTGAAACATTAATCTTGCCTAGAGGATTATTCTCGCAAGAGATTAGATACAGCAAAGGATTGTTCGAAAAGTCTAACTGCTCAATATTCCCATGTCCGCAGTTTAAATAGACCAATTTTGTATTTTTTGAGATATCTAGTTCTGTAAGGTGATTGACGGTGCACAAAAAGCTATTCAATTCGGTATTATGGCTGAGGTCGATTTCAGTGATATCGGTATCATGAATGTTCAAATCTTTCAGTTCTAGGTTTTGAGTAAAATCGAGTTGTGTGATGGGATTGCGCCCGCAGTTAAGGAAAGTAAGATGGGGATTATTGCTTACATCTAATGCCGTTAACTGATTATCACCGGCATGGAGTTCGTTCAATTCTATATTGTTAGATAAGTCGATTTCAGTGAAATTATTATGAGTAATCCATAATGCTTGTAGTCGTAAGTTGTTGGAGAGATTAATGGTCTCAATTAAATTCCAACCAACATCCAAGGTATGCAGATTGGGATTGTTGGAGACATCTAAATTCTGCAATTGGCACCGTCTACAGTCGAAATTATGCAAAGACACATTTTGAGAAATATCTATCGCAGTTAAAGGATTATCAGAGCAATCCAATTCTGTAATTCCCGTAAAATATTCCAAACCTTTCATGTTCGAAATATTCCTGTTGCTACAAGTCAATTTTCCGCTCTTACTCGCAGCTTGTTCTGCCGTAAACGTACCTCCTGAAGATATGCCCATAAATAGTTCCACAGCAACCCGAAAGTTTGGATCGGGAAAATTCTCCGGTGTATTGATGTTTTGTGCTTGAAGACTCGATACGGAAACAATGAGTGAAATCAATAGAAATGCTATGCGGTTCATCTGTAAACTCTCCTTTGAGTGGATACAGCAGGGTTAGGATGAGGTTTCCTTTACCTGCTTGTTTGTACTGCGTTGGAAATCACTATCGAATATGTGATAGCCGGGAGTTAGCAAGCCGCCATAGGACGACCCGGCTACTTTTAGCCGAGGCTTGGACATAATAGCCGCCCCCGGCCATCTTTGGCTCGGAAGCGGTATCCGTCTCAGTCGATACCAAACTGCCTATGGAAAGGGTTGCTACGCCCTAGAACGGCTTTTTTTGAACCGTTCATGAGAGTATTGTAAATGAAGTAGTAGAGAATTGGAATAGCTAAGAGTAAAATATTATCAATTGGTTATTCTGTAGGAGTTATTCATTTTTTATATGATTTGTGAACAGTTATCTGTCTAAACAAAAGAATCGAAATGAAATCTTGAATATAAAGTAATGCAGAATTACCCAATATGAGAGTGGCGAATTTGAATCTGTCTGCGAAAATTGCGAAGTGGAATTGAAAGTTATCAGGGAATGCCATGCCTTTATTGAAATCAAATTATTGACGGTCTTTTTTTATGGTCCTGAATGCAAAACGAAGAATAGAGAAATAGTACGGTTATCTGAAAGACAGGTCAAACCGGTAAAAGGAAAGACCATAGAAAAAGAGATTTTGAAAAAACAACCCATATTTCAATAAATGCAATATTATGTTGTCATTTCAAATAATGTGGTATATAATGAGATTTAATACTTCGATTGCAGGAGAAACGTTTTGATCTGAAGAGATAGGGTATCATCATGCAAAATGATAAAAAACTTCAAAACCTGCTGAAAGAAAAATTGGAAAACTGTGACGCTATTGAAATCTTAAAGTCGATGGGCTATGCATCCGGCAAAGAAGGTTTGAAACAGAGTCCGCAAGTATATTTAAACAAATTGCTTGACTCAGAGTGTTTGGGATTGGATATTCCATATTTTGATTTCAAATACGACAGTACCGGCTTTATCAAAAAGTTATGTTAAGTTCTGGATATTGATGAAGACATTTATCTACCTGCTATTGAGAAAATCAAGGAAGAATTGTATCAAGAAAAAATTCGGTTCAAGCCGTATATCTTTATTGAAACGAATTTCAAAATTGCGAATAATACATTGCCCAAATTTGCGTTGGCTTTTTTGGAAAACCGCCGATACATCGTCGTAGATCCTCAACGCAACAAACAACCCATCGAGAAACAGATAGACGATATCAAAAAGATAATTGTTCAGCATTACAATACAAAGCATGACAGTTCAGAAATAGGTTCAATTTTTCCGCGGGGAAAAATCCATAGTTATAAATATGGTTATGATGTTGACAAAGTGATTGAGTTTTCACCGAGCGGTGACATCATAGGTGAATCCGATCAACTCGAAACTTCTGTTGCTTACGTCGCTTTAAAATGAGTTATCAAATCACAAAAGCATTCCACTTTGCCTCCTCAAAATACGTTGACCAAGGCCGCAAAGGCGAACGAAAATGACCCTATATCAATCATCTCGCTGAAGAGAGGTATATATTATCCGAATCCGCTGACGTGTTTGAATCTACATTGGTGATTGGTGGTTTCCTTCCTGATACAGTAGAAGATACCGATAAAGAAATCGAACCGGAAACAAGAGTATTTTCATTGGGCTAAACAAGGTAGCCGATCCATGCAAAGGAATACGTCTCAAACTGGATGAAGAGAATGATAAAACCTACGATCAAGGTTAAAAAAAGATTTCCAAATATTCCCGAATAATATTTTTTCAAAAATCTACGATAAATTAAAAAGAACCAAATCTTCATTGGTTCGTGGAGGAAAACATTTTGCTATATCAAAAATACCCAAAAAGAATGTCGGTATCTTTCTCACCCGAAGTTTACGAATTCTTAAAACGGATGAGTGTGGAACGGCAAGAATCCAT
>CAYVAZ010000468.1:0-3237 GCA_964449065.1 uncultured bacterium | reverse complement strand
CTAAAATCTAAAAAGATCATGGTCAACAAAGGATAAGTCCCATTTTGTCCGCATGTTTTCAATGAATCCCGGATGAATTTTCAGGTTTACCCTTTTTTCTCGACATCAGAATGAACAAATAATCGGATTTCTCCATAAAGGAAACGTTAGAGTTTCTTAATGTCCAACCTTGCTCGTTATACTCTTTCATGATTTTAATGGCCTCATTATAATTATAATAGCCGATGCTTGTTAAGGTTCGTGTTTCAAACTCTTCGCCATTAATGGAAATGTATGCCTTTTGGGTGTTTATAAAAAATCCGGTAAATACTATGGTCAGATAGTCATCCTGAACTGTGTCATTACCAGGGATTTGCTCAGACTCATTAGGTGTCTGACTGAAAGTCATTCCCGAAATAAGGATCATGATGAAAAGAAATATTGATTTTTTCATAGGATTTCATATTGATAATTATTTTTTTGAAAAAGCACTGCGTTAATTCTAACAGAAGTTTTTTCAAAATTTGTACCAAGGGTGTAATCCGTAAATCACAATGTATTTTTTGCAAACGAAAGAATCATTTAGGCTGAAGGGTCAGTCCGCAGTTTCAATCACCCTTCTCAGGAATAGGATTATCAGAGTCAGGATCAACAGGGTAAGGGAAACCGAAAAAACCATACCTCTTCTCCTTTCGCGGATGATTTTCTTTCTAAATCCTGATTTTATCCTCTCCAACTCTTCCTTAGGAATTTTCTTTTCATAAAAATGATGATTCTCATACGGAATAAAATCCAGGTACATGCTTCTTAACCTGGCTACTTTTTCGCGGCGTGATTTAATCAGGTCCCTGTTCTGTTTGAACCTGTTAATCATGTCAATTACATGTCCTGCATAACTCATTCCTACCGTTTTTCGTTTTATTCAGTCCTTATCCGGTGCTCAAAGAATAGGCAATATTGCGAACTGGAAGCCACCCTCAGGCTGGATAGGATGGTGACTTTCTTTAACAAGTTAGGTTTTTTTTTCATGCTCTGCCATTTTTTTCAAAATAACCCTATTTTTGGAGACAGAATAGTGAGCCATGAGCCTTTACCTTTCCAAAATAACCCGGTTAAGAGATGAATTGTATTCAAACAAGGGACAGTTGGAGACGGTTATCGGGGTGCGCAATTATATTAACGAACACTATGACAAAGAACTGAATCTGGACTTGCTTTCCAGCGTCCGCTTCACCTCAAAATATCATTTAATCCGTTTATTCGCAAGGTATTACAGACAAACACCCGGGCAATACCTGTATGACAAACGCATGGAAAAGGCCATGATCCTGCTGAGAAAAGGATATAGGGTTAAGGAGACCTGTTACGAAACGGGTTTTAACAGTCCGAGCTCCTTCAGCACGTTTTTCAGATCCCGGACCGGAATCTCCCCCTCTCAATTTCAAAAAAGAGCAACATTTATAAAGTCGGTTTAAATTCTTTTTCGGATTTTTAACGGGTCAAATCCAAAAAATACGAAAATGAGAGTAGAGATTATTAGTATTCCGGTGCTGGACCAGGAAAAAGCATTGCAGTTTTACACTGAGAAAATAGGATTTCTGAAAAAGGTTGATATGCCTCTGGGCGAGGGCAGCCGCTGGCTTACCCTGGTGAGCAAGGAAGATCCGGATGGCGTGGAAATCCTGCTCGAACCCGCCCCCAATCATTTTGAACCCTCCAAAGTTTACCAAAAAGCACTTTTCGATGCGGGAATTCCCTGGACGCAATTCAATACCGACAATGTGCAAAAAGACTACGAGCGTCTTGTGGATATTGGTGTTGAGTTCAGTGTGAAGCCCACAGAAATGGGAACCTCCAAATTTGCCGTCTTTAACGACACGTGCGGAAACCATATTCAAATCGTGGAAATGCTTTAGTTGATTTATTCAAATTCAAGTAAATAATTAATCCGATACGGAATTCTTTTACTATTAATAAATTTATGGACTATAATTCTCGTGTATTCCACATAATCAAACAGTAAATACCAGGATTACTACACTTAAAAGCAAAAGACTCAAAGCCGGAAGGTATTTTTTTACTGAATCCTTAACTTTCAGGTGCATGGAAACAGCCCCAGCCATCAGCAATGCAATTACACCTGCACTGATAGTGGTTAAGGGATCGTACCAGATACTTGCAACAAGAAGCAGGGCAAATCCTACTTTTAAAATTCCAATTAATATCATAAACCAGGAGGGTAATCCATATACAGCAAATTCCTCTCTCAGGTTTCTGGAATTTCCACCGCGGTAGGATGTTGGCATTCCAGACCTGACCAGCCAAACCATTAGCAAGGTTAATGAAATTGAAATTTTAATTACCGGAATAATGATCTCCATTATTTATAATATTTTAAAGGGTTATGATTGATGCTAGTTTTTTCTTCCTTGTAATTCACTCCTTCTCATAGGCATGGCATCTATCCTACTGAAAAGTTTTTCAGATTCAAGAAAAGACTCCTGTCGTAATTTCACACCGCCATCCAGCCCTAATAGTACGATTTCGAATTTATTATCGGTTTTAAGATAGATCTCAAGCGAGTTATTCCTTTTTACCCATTCTGCATTTTCCCATCCTTTTTTCACATGCGTATCCGTTACACTGTAAAGAACAAGTTTTCGCTCAGTGAATCCTTGTTTATCCCTGGTAAGTTCAATTACCTGTTCTTTATACTGAGATGATCCCGGGTCTGGAGTATAAAGCAAAATTATACGATCTTTCCATCTATGATCAATAAGATTTTGACCCGGTAATGTATAGCTCAAATTCATAAAAATTAACAAAATAAAAAACTTTCTAAAAACCATGGTCTAAATAAATTTACATATGGAACAATACTATCTTAGTTAGGGTTCACTTATTTTGTCATTAAATTGTTACTTCGCATTAAGGGGAAGGCTATCCCTGATTCGATTGTATTCGGTTGTATTTGTAAATCTGACCTGAAATAAATTAAAGACCATTTCAGATTACAAATTACATCCGAAAAAAGAAAAACCAGAACAACCAGGATACTTTAGGTATTATCAACCTGGTTTTATAAAAGGGATGTTGGAATCGCTTACATTATCCGGTGAAGGCCTCGAACATGTTTTTAGGTTTACACCTTCTTATAATATTCAAACTTACCATAAACCTTCAGATTGGCCACTCTTTCGATAATTTCTGATCTATCTGATTCTCTCAGTTTTGTGAATTGTTTGGCCAGGCGGATCT
>CAYVAZ010000467.1:0-3277 GCA_964449065.1 uncultured bacterium | reverse complement strand
AGATTAAGATTTCAGCAGAAATCACAAATGCGAGTTTTTACCGGAGCGCCATAAAGAAATCAAACTACTTGAAAAACGCTTGAATGATTCAAATGTAGAACTGAACTCATTCATCATTTCCAATACAAACTATCAGCAAATCAAATTTTGGGGACTATCTAAACCAGAACTCGAAAAGCACAATGTTTTCTTCCAAGCAGACGATAAAGATACATATGTGAAGAAGATGATGGATAGTATTCTTGTCTAATAATCTAGTGAAAGTGCATAATATATAGATTTTCACACAACTGTCACCAAATACTGAAATCAAAACTATTTGAGAATAGCTGAAATGGACGCAACTAATTCATCTAAAACTCAAGACGACGCTTATTCTGACCCCAAAGGCCAATTTTTGGTCTACCAAGCTGAAGACGGTCAGATCAAGATTGATGTTCGTCTACATGAAGAATCAGTCTGGCTGACTCAACAGCATATGGCTGAACTCTTTCAAACCACACAACAAAACATAAGTCAACATATCACAAATATTTATGAAGAGATTGAACTGCTCCAAGAGGCAACTAACAAGAAATTCTTGTTAGTTCGATTGGAGGGAAATCGTGAAGTTAAACGCCAGATTGATTACTACAATCTAGATGTCATTATCTCAGTCGGTTATCGAATCAAAAGCCGAATTGCGACCCGATTTCGCATCTGGGCGACCCAGCGGTTGAGAGAATATATCATCAAGGGCTTTACGCTTGACGATGAGCGTTTGAAGAACCCTGACCTGCCCTTCGATTACTTTGAAGAACTGACGCGGCGAATACAGGACATTCGCACCTCAGAACGCCGCTTTTATCAGAAGATCACTGATATTTATTCGACCAGCATCGACTATGACCCAACCCAAGAAATCAGTATCCAATTTTTCAAGACAGTTCAAAACAAAATGCACTGGGCGATTACCGGACAGACCGCTGCTGAGATTGTTCACTCCAGGGCTGATTCGTCACAACCCAATATGGGGTTGACCAGTTTTCGTGGCTCTAAGGTGAGAAAACAAGATGTAACTATCGCCAAAAATTATCTGAATGAAGAGGAGCTCGCGTCGCTGAATAATCTCGTCGAACAATATCTTATTTTCGCAGAGGGCCAGGCCATGAGACGAGTTCCGATGTATATGGATGACTGGATCAAAAAATTAGACGGTTTTTTAACCATTAATGACCGCGATATTCTCAACCATGCAGGAAAAATCTCACACGAAATCGCCAAACAACTGGCTGAAGATGAATATGACAAATATCACTTGAAGCAAATCGAGAACATTGACAAATCAACGTCAGATTTTGACAACGCAATAAAACAAATCCAACCAAAAACAAAGCGTAAATCCGATGAAACTTAAATTTAAACAACAAGTGTTTCAATCTGATGAAATCAATATCCAGTAAAAAAATGAGGGTTTTGATAACCCCGAATTAAGTAAGTTCCGCTGCTTGAGAATATTCAAGCCATAAATGGAATAAAGCAATCTAATAGATTAATATTCTATTCTCTCAATTCAACATCGCCAGCACCATTCCACCCGTGCGTTGTAATCCAGCGCTTTGTTCGGCATTCAGTGGATCATATTGCGCCGCTTTGGTGTATGTGTTCACGATATGGAACATACTGTCGCCCTGTTCCTGTGGATACGCCCACTCCACCGCTTCAATCTGCCGCTTGTCGAGTCCATACCGTGAGTTGAACGACTTCAACGTCGATTCTGGATTCTCGACATGACTGGTGATTGATATCTGCCATGAGTTGCGCGAATCTTGCAGCGAGTGGTTTACGTTTTGCAGTATGGTTGGAAATTCATGCAGTACGCGATCCGAAATATGCCGATACGATGAATCCACCGACGTTCGTGAGATGAGACCATTGGTGCAAACTAAGCGCAGACAGAACGCCGAAATGGTCAATGAAGACACTCCGACTTCCGAGTTGACAATGGAGATTCCAGGTTGAATCTCATCATTTTTTCGCACATGAAACGCATTTTCACGATCTGGAATACTGAGCAGCAGCATTTCATTATCCAGTTTGCATTGGACTGGAGTTCGATCCACAAACCCCTGCTCTCGCAATTGCTGCAATACATCCAGATGATCCACTGGCGTATAGCGTGGAGTGAAAATTGCGCGAATCGAGTCGCCGTCAAATCGCAGAAACAAGCGTTCATTGCGTTCTTTTGGTAACCAGGTATTCAGATTAACTTGCTGCAAATCAGAATCGCAGCGCTGCAAGTATGACAACGGTACTCCAAGTCGTTGAGCGATGGAGCGTTGTGCTGCTGGTTGAAGACGATGTTTTGAACCGGCTATCTCCATCGTGCTTAAATCAACGAATTCCATATCAGATACTGGAACCAGATCGTCCCAATGAGCCGAAGATTGCGATTCGAGTACTTCTTGCACTTTACCAAGCGTGGTCATTGTATTCATGACTGGTTTCTCCTATTTGATTTTTTTTTGTGATTTGACCGTAATGACGGTAATGGACTATGAGAGATTCTCGTTGAGACCTATGACAACTTTTGACAGGGGAAAATGGGGAATATCGAAAAAGCGTGGAAAACTAATGCGGAAAAAGGCCTAATGTATTAGGTATTTTTATTTTTGCTCATAGGATTGGTCATAGGTTGTTGAACCAGTTGTCGCAATGATTGCGAAATGAGCAATAACCGCATTTCCAGGTTCCATCGTGGGGTACAAAGGTATTGTTCTGGATCGCTTTCCAGACTTCTTGAATCTTCTTCACCATGCGAAGTTCATCCTGTTCCGTCCGTACCGTGTAATACTGCGCAAACTTCGGCGTCTTGGTTTTTATCATGCAATCGAACTTCAGCAGTATCTCATTGGCGTCGAATCCACAGCGTCGAGCAGCCATGTAATACAACGTGAGTTGCAGACTGGAATCGATATCGGCTTTTGAATACGCTTTGGACGCTGTCTTAAAATCGGTGATAATCACCAAACCGCTGGAATCCACTTCGACCAAGTCAATGACTCCGATGATCGGTACATCGACTCCTTCAACCTGAAACGAAAACGGCATTTCCACATTGAGTACGCGATAGTCTTTGAATGAGAAGTTTTTGTAGTAAACGGTAAGTAACTGCTTGCTGAGTTGAATCAGATCATCCGGCGATTCATCTTCATCGAAGCGGTAGTTACGGTCTGATTCGAGTTCTTCTTTCCAGTGGTATTCAAAACGCTCATGCAGAAAATCTTCCGTCTTACGA
>CAYVAZ010000466.1:0-3300 GCA_964449065.1 uncultured bacterium | reverse complement strand
GCAATCTGTTAAGCCGTTTTGATTTTCGTGAACAATTCAATTTGGAAATGGTATTCTATGCGTTGAACATACCGGTCAGAAATGGTTGGTTGCTGACGAGAACCCGCCAGAGTTCAATGATGCTTTCCCGGAAATACTGTTTTCAGTTGGGATAAAACGTTTGGGGAAAGATCAGCCTTGCATTGGAGGAGGAAAATGCGGATAGAGACTACAGTTTAATTTTATGCGTTGTATTGATTTGAATGTGTTTCATCTCTTCTTTCGTAAATTTCTGCACTGGGCCATCATGCCATTCTATGGTTAGCGATTCCAGTTTCTCTGCATCCCCTAAACCGAATGATAGCGTAAGTTCGTTTTGGCTCACGTAGGATGATCCCGTCCGCACCCGGCGCATTTGCGTTTTGCCATCTGTTTGCAATATCACCCGGCTGCCGATGGCATCCGGGTTTGGCGCTTTTCCTTGGAGTTTAAAGCGAATCCAGTTATTTGCGTTGGCCCCTCCATCATTGCGTAATAAACGGGGAGGGCCGCCGCATTCGGTTAACAGCAAATCCAAGTCGCCATCATTGTCGATATCACCATACGCCAAGCCGCGGCCAACCATCGGTTCCGCGAATTCTTTTCCGACTTCTTTTGTTACATCTTCAAAGGTTTCGCCATTGATATTGCGGAACAACTGCGGAGGCTGTTTATAGGACACTTCTTTTTCAACCCTTTCGATATCCGGTTCGATATGCCCGTTGGCAATGACCAAATCCAGCCAGCCGTCAAAATCGTAATCCAAAAAGGCCAAGCCAAATGTGAGCGAAAGGAGACTAGGGCGGCTGATTCGCGTTCTGCCGGAGGCCTCTATATAAAAGCCTTCCGCTTCCTGCACGAAAAACGAGACCGGTTCATGGCTGAAGTTGCCGACCGCGATCACGGAGCTTTCGTTTTTTAATGGAAAGGCGATATCGATCCCCATGCCGGCACGGGCGCGGCCGTCATCCCCATACGCGATGCCGGATGCGAGCCCCATATCGGTAAAGGTGCCGTCTCCATTGTTTATGTACATAAAATCCGGCTGTGCATCGTTGGCGACTACGATATCGAGCCAAGCGTCTTCGTTCAGATCTTCAACCGATACGCCCAAGCCTTTGCCGTCCAAATTCCATATCCCTGACGCTTTTGAGACATCGGCAAACGTCCCGTCGCCGTTGTTTTTATAGAGCAAGGGGGAGAGGCCTTTGTAGAGATCGGGGCGGGTAAATGCTTTTCCAATGCCGGTAATGGATGTGAAAATGTCGTTTTCGATTGACCACTGAATGTAGTTGCAGACAAACAAGTCCAGCCAGCCGTCTTTGTCATAATCCAAAAACGCGGCACTGGTTGACCAATAGGGAATCGTTTTTCCCTTGTCATCCGTCCATGTTGGAGCGGTAAGACCGGCTTCTTCAGTTACATCAACAAATTCTCCATTGTCGTTGCGGATAAAACGCTGACCGTCGATGGCCGCGGTTACAAAAATATCCATATCTCCATCGCCATCATAATCGGCCATGGCACAACCCATTCCGTAAAGTTCAATATCCATACCGGTTTCTGCTGTTACATCGGTAAAGTTTCCT
The DNA here is from genome assembly GCA_964449065.1 of uncultured bacterium. Taxonomy (GTDB): domain Bacteria; phylum Hinthialibacterota; class Hinthialibacteria; order Hinthialibacterales; family Hinthialibacteraceae; genus CAYVAZ01. Next base: position 1,693 of record CAYVAZ010000466.1, on the reverse strand, counting down.
GCTCCGTCATTTTTATATAAAGCGAACGTTGTCATTTGAGTATCTTCAGAAGGAACGATGTCACGTCCGTTGGTGAAGAGGATATCCAGATCGCCGTCGTTATCATAATCAAAAAATCCACAGCCGCCGCCCATGGTTTCGGGCATATATTTTTTCCCTGTATGACCATTGTTGTGGAGAAATGTTATACCGGCTTGCTTCGTGATATCGGCATAGGTTATTTCGGGGATCGTATTAATTGGCTTTGGAGTCGGTGTGGGTTCGGGAGCGTTGTAGGCTTCGGGGGCAGGCGCCTCCGGTTCCATAGCCGTTTCGCTCCCACACTGAATCAAAAACAAACTGACAGTAATTCCAAACAGAATTTCAAACAATAGTGTATCTGGTTTCATAATCGATTCCTTATTCTGTAATTGAAGACAACCGGGTTAGTGGAAGCGGTTTTAGATCATAAACAATGATCCTTTGGCTGGCATTATTATCCGCCGGGTTTTCCAGCCGGTACTGTTGCGATACTGCCTCCGCGTTTTCATCCAGTTTGTATTTGATGTATGCTCTTTCCGCTTCAGCCGCAGCGCTGGTTTTACCCACTGCCCGGTAGATCAGCATCCGGTTGTAATGAGCGGCGCGGTCTTCGGGATCGATTTTCAACACTTCCATAAAGGCTTGTAAGGCTTCTTCGTACTGCCCGTTTTTGTAATACGATTGCCCCAGGTTGCGCCAAGCGGCGCGGTCTTCGGGAAAGTAGGCTACAACACGCTTGTAGGCATTGACCGCTTCTTGATAGCGGCCGTCGGCATGGCGGGCCAAGCCCCAGAACCACGCGGTTTGCGGGTCACCCGGTTTCATTTTTTCACAGGTTTCCAAATAGCGAAAGGCGTCGTCCAAGCGGCCTTCGGTAATTGCGATGCGGGCCAAATTGCGGGGGCCGTCGAGCCGGTCTGGAGCCACCCGCGCGACTTGCTGAAACGCCCATTCGGATGACTGCAAATCGTTTTGCAAGAAATTGGCAATGCCAAAATCGTTGTACCGCGTCCAATCGCCGGCATCCAATACCGGCTGTTCATCCGAACGTCCTTTTACCTCGAGTATCTTTGTGTCGGAAGCGATTTCGGTGATAGGCAAATCGGGATACTTCTTGCCTTCTAAATGCGGAACATCCGGTACCTTCTCGTTATCAAAGACAAACCGGTTGAAGGTTTGGTTGAACTTGCGCCACATCAACTTGGCGGATACGCGCAATTCTTTTCCGGTGGCATCTTTCGGAATGGTAAAGCGAAAACGCGCAACATCGGCCGTCCCCGGCCCGATGACACGCGCATAAACCAACGTATGAAAATTCTGCGCGTTGCGCTTTAATGCTGGTTTTCCGTGTTTGTTCACGAATAACGCCTTGTAGAAGTGGCTTTTCGGATCGACGTGCCCATCAGGCCGCACACTGCCGGATTGAAACATCCTATCCCCGTTTTCATCGGTGATGGTAAACGCGATCCAGCCTTCGTTTGAATCGTTGGTACCGCCTGGAAAACTGTGACCGACATTGCGGTTGCGAACCACGACTTCAATCTGAACGGTTTCTCCTGGAGTCACAGCATACGGTTTCTCATCTTGAAGAGGTGTTGTGTCAAAACCGTCTTGGTTGCTGACGGCGAAGATATCGACCGACAGGGTATCGTTTTGCAAATAGGTTTCGATC
>CAYVAZ010000465.1:0-3332 GCA_964449065.1 uncultured bacterium | reverse complement strand
GACGGCTGGCTATCCGTTGTTTCCCCCCTTGTTAAGGGGGGCTAGGGGGGATCGAAGCACGTTTCCAACTACGCAAAATCCCCCGGAGCCTAAGGCTCCACCCCCTTATGCAAGGGGGTTGTGGCACTGCGCTAACGCTTGTGAATGACTGATCCCATTCATTTCATGGAGATGGCTAAGTTATCACCCATCATGTAAGCCTTGATGAACTACTAGCCGTTACTGTAAAATAAACCCATAAGCCACGGCGGCGGATGCCATTATGCCAGATACTGAAGGCCCACGTAAACCCCAAAAAAAGAAGCCCCCATCCACTGCGGATATACTCAAAAAACTGAAGCAGAAAAAGAAATTACAAACGCAATCCAAGCCGCAAACTCCCAAACCGGATACATCCAAGCCGGCGGCTAAAAATACAGCACCCAAATCCGCGAAGCCCAAGTCAAAAACAACCGCGAAAAAAGAACCAGCCAAAGTAAGACCCAAACAGCCGGAAAAGCGATCAATCCCGAAAACTATCCAAGAAAAAGAGAAGGATGCCCATCCCTCCTTTCTTAAAGATACAGAAAAAGAGGTATCGATTGAGAAGCAGCCGGATACGCAAGCGATTCCAAAAAAGAAAAAGCGTAAGCGTTTTGTGTCCAGCAAGGTCATTCCCAAAATCAACTATCAACGAATGAAAGATGCCTTGTTTAAACGCAGTTTCTTTCATCTCATTCTTTTATTTTTCTTAACCTGCATCTGCGCGTTTTGCATTTGGTATGTGCTTGACGAATTCAAACAGCGCGGCGCGATTCTGCATAATATCGATTTGGGATTAACCGCCTTGGCGGAAGGCGATGAAGAAAAAGCCCAGCAAATCTTCCTGCAAACATTCAACAAATACAAATCCTATCATGTGGGGATAGCCAAAAATCTTTGGTTTAACGACGGCCAAATTGAAATGGCGGTCATGCGCATGGCCCAGGGCTGGCGCGATATGGGTAACTATGAATACGGCATCCGCTGTTTTAAACAGGTGTGCATCCACGATCCCTTTTTGACCAATCCCTGGATGAAAGAAACCCTCCGCCAGCAAATGCTCGAATTCATTGATCCGGTATATTGGGAAGAAGGCAAGCATGAAGCCATGTATGCGTATCTGCTGCAAGATGAACCCTCAGAATGGGAAGTTGGAGAGGTTTATTTGCCGCTCATGACCGAATGGGTGGGAATGATTTTGTACCCCGTGGCAGAACGCTTTGCCAAGGCGGATGATGTGCTCTATGGCTTGCCGATTCAACGCAACGGTACCCGATCGTTTAAAATCAATGCAAAAACTTCCTATAAAATGGTAAATAGCACCGGCGAAGTGGACATCGCACTGCCGGGCAATTGGAATCAGCTTATGAACGACCGCCTGGATTGGTATCTTAATTTTGGAACCAACTGCATTTTCTTTTGCCGCATAAAAGACGGTAACTATATCTTGGACGGCATTCATGGTATTAACCTTTCCTACCCCTATTTTGTTGATGCATTTGATACGGTCGTCAACACGTATGATTATGAGGAATAATGACTGATAAGCACGGCGTAAGCCCAGCGAAAGGAAGAAGTTAAGTATTCAATAGGCAGCAATCTCAAATTGCGAATGGTATCACATAACAAAAGGGTAGACAATTTTAGTCCGCCGTTTATTGATCCGTGGGTGTATACCCCAGCACAATATCGAATGTTGCCGCTAACTCTTTCGCCGGCGAATTGGGGATTGGAGCAAAATCCGATTCAACGGTGTGCCGAATTTTTGAATCAATCCGTTTATATATGCCGTCGCCCGCGTTTTGCGGATGCCCTTTGATATACAACTGCGTCGTAAATTCAGGGTTTCCTTTAATTTTCACCATATAATGAATATGCGGAGTCCGCCCTGGATAAGGCACCGGCTTGATGGTTCGGAAATAATATTCACCGGTCGAACCCGTTAAGAACTTTCCAAACCCTTGAAAGTTGCCGTCGTATTTTTCGCGGTTATCGCTTCCGGTATGCAAGTAAGACGCGTTGCTATCGACCTGCCAGATTTCCACCAACGCATTGCGTACCGGATCACCCTTGGAATCCAATATTTTTCCTGTCACTTGGGTTACCTCACCAACAGCAGGGGTCATGTTTTCGTTGATGATCAGAAGATCGTTATCGGTATCAAGCGGCAGGTGGTTCGGGTAAAACGGACCTTCGGTTTGCCGCGGGGTATGGATTAACGTTTCCGCAAACACACCCGGAACAAACAATGCGGATGTCGTCATCGCGGCGGCTTGCAAAATTTGACGGCGTGAAGTGATGATATTCATGTTCAATTTCCTATCAATTTATTCCGGCAGTTCATAATCATCCCACAACCAGCGAAGCGACTCCGGCAATATCGCCCCGCCGTGGTTGCCGTTGTGGGCGCCTTCGCCGTACACAAACTTCACCTCATAGTCTCGAAATGTTAACGCGGCATACATCTGCTTATTCCCCAGCGGCCAGTTGCCGTTCCGGTTGTCAAGATCATTGCTGCCGTCCTGCATAAAGATTTTGATAGGCTTCACGTCCTCATGTTTGCGGATGATCGCTGGATAGTTATGCCCGCCGCGAATGTTGACAAAGCTGCCGACATGCGAAAGCACCTTGCGGAACGCATCCGGGTGTTCCCACGCGACGGTAAAGGCACAGATGCCGCCGCTGCTGATCCCGCAGATGGCGCGGCCTTCGGGATCATCCGTAATGTTGTATGACTTACTCACTTCAGGGAGAATTTCGGTTAAGAGAAATTCAGCATAATCATCGCTGAGGGTGTCATACTCGACACTGCGATTTTCCGGACGCGGCTGCCAGCCCCGTTCGGGCGGGAGTTCATCCTTCTTATGGCCGGGATCAACAAACACGCCGATGGTGACAGGCATATCGCCTTTGTGAATCAGGTTGTCAAACACAACCGGTACTTTAAAGTCTCCGTTCTCGCTGATGTAGGCATGGCCGTCTTGAAACACCATCAGCGCGGCCGCTTTGCTGCCGTCATACTGCGCGGGGACATAGATATAGTAACGCCGGATAGTGCCGGGATAGACCTTGCTGTCCTTCCAAACGTGTTCGGTCACTTCTCCTTGCGGCACATCATCATGCCGCATCGAATCAGGCCCATAGGGATAGCGCAGTTCAACTCGGGGCTCCTGCGCGATTGTGGTTAAAGCGAAAGTCAGACAAACAAAAATAATTACAGAAAACGATTTCATAAAATAAATCCTCCTAAATAGATCGTAACAGGTCAGCGATATGAAGTGCATTTTCAAAAAATCGAATCGATTTTCTCA
>CAYVAZ010000464.1:0-3363 GCA_964449065.1 uncultured bacterium | reverse complement strand
CGGGGGATTTTGCGTTGTTGAAAGCGTGCTTCGATCCCCCCCTTAATAAGGGGGGGGTAAAAACGACAGTCTCTTCGTTGCGTAACAGGAGTTAGTAAATTGTAGGGGCATGGTGTGCAGGCGTTCCAAATCTGCTTGGGGGAACAGTGGCTGCCCAAAGCCTCCGGCACTGTCACCCGCTTCTTTCAATAATCAGGAATCCAATAACTTCAGTAATTGTTGCTTTTGTGTTGGGGATAAGTGATTGAATTGTTCTTCGTGCAATTTTGCGATGGGTTGGTCCAGCGTCTTCAACAATTCGCTTCCTTCGTTTGTGATAAAACTTTTTACGACCCTGCGGTCGGTTTCGCTGCGGGCACGGTTGATTAAATTTCTGCCTTCCAAACGGTCTAACAGGCGGGTGATATCCGGGTCTTTGGAGATCATGCGTTCGGCGATTTCACTGCAAGTACATCCGTTCTCACCGGCGCCGCGTAAAATGCGTAAAATGTTGTATTGGCTGGATGAGAGTTGATGCGGGCGAATGAGCTCCATCAGTTGCTCATGCAAAGCAAAGGCGTGTTTTTGAACCGCCAAAAACAATTCGGTATTCATCCCGGCGGTGTTTGAATTGGAAGAGGACGCAGTATTCATGGTCATATTTTATGTTGTCTAAACGGCAATCGACAAGAGATATTTTAATTTTTTTGCATAATCGCCGGGATTTGGGCACGAAGATAATCCACAGCGGAAAGAATGGTTACGGCACAGGCAATTCCCATCAGTATATTATTGTAGACATATAAGTTGGAAGCGAAAGCGGTATCTTGCGCGCCTAATATTCGCAATAGGACAATCGCAATGATGACTACAGCCTGCACCACCGCTTTGGCTTTTCCACTCCACCGGGCGGCCAATACGATCCCCTTGTAGGCGCAAACGGTGCGCAGCGTTTGCAAAATCGAATCACGGTAGAGAATAGGAAGCACCAAAAACAACGAAACCTGTTGCGATACTGCCAGGCTTAAAAACACGGTGTCGCGGTAAATGCTGTCTGCCATCGGGTCCAGCAGTTTGCCTAAATCGGTGACCATGCCATGCTTGCGGGCCATATAGCCATCTGCCAAGTCGGTAAACTCGCAAAACAGTACCAATCCCAAAACCACATACGCGGAAACCACATCATCTAAGAGTAAAAAATAGGCGATGAGCGGACTCACAAAAATCCGGATTACCGTTAAAGTGTTGGGAATGTTAAAGTTGTTTTTCAAGATAACTCATCCAATTTCGCTGTTGTGCTCCTGCGCCTGAACAGACAACCGGAATCCATAATGGATCAAAGCCAAAATTGTTACAATACTTGTGAGGTAGTATAACCAATTCAAAACATAGGCGTTTGGAAAGAAAATGATACCGCAGACCGTAAAAAATTGAAATGCGGTGGCCGTTTTTCCTAACAGCGTAGGCCGAATTTCATATTGGTGAAACATCAGCATCATGATGAACCAACCGCATACCACCAAAATATCTTTGGCGACGACAATGATCGATAGCCAGACTGGCATTTTTTGAAATACCGCCAGCAGAATATAAGAGGTTAAAACAAACAATTTATCCGCCAGCGGATCCAAAACACTTCCCAGCGGAGTCATTTGATCCAGCCAGCGCGCCAAAAACCCATCCAAAAAATCACTGATGATAATGATGACCAAAATCGCTTTGGTCCATAATTCCATACCGGCATAGCCCTTGAATTGATAAAACAAACACATAAACATTACCGGAACCAGTAACAAACGGCTCATGGTAAACAAATTGGGTAAATTCATGGCCCGCAAGGCCTGTTTGAGCGTGACATTCTTCCACATAAAGCGTAGTATCCAAAAAACCCGAGTGTGAGAAAACGAACCCTGTAAATAAGAATAATGATAAACAAGGCAAGAGTAAGGGTTTGACCGGTAAAGATAGCCGGTAAAATATTCTTTTGCATCGTGAATACACCGAACAGTTTTGAACACGGTTTAGGATGAAAAAATGGATAAGTGGTTTCCCAAAATTAAATATATATGCGCTTCGATTGCGATTATCATTTTTATATGGATGAACTTGCAGGTTCGTTCCCGCGATTTCGGCGGGTCATTTCCGTACCGCACCCGCGGCCCGTTCGCGACGCATGAATATTACCAACTGTCGGAATTTGAAGAGTGGGAAAACTTTTTGGAGATTCCCGGTTTGGAGCAAACCGCCTCGGAATTGTTGATTGAGGCCAAACCCATTCCCCCTCTCAAACTGACCAAACCCGATGCCCCCCTCATTGCGGATGAAATCAGCGAAACCGTTGAACCCAATATAAGCGAACAGGAATAACATGAACCTCTTTGAAGCCAAACACCAAATCGTGGAAATCGGGCGGCGGATGTGGACCCGCGAATGGGTGGCCGCGAATGACGGCAATATCTCGTGCCGGATTGGTGAGAACGAATTCGTTTGCACGCCCAGCGGCGTTAGCAAAGGGTTTATGGAAGTCAGCGATATGATTGTGGTGGATAGCGAAGGCCGCAAGACCGGCGGCGGGATGCTGAATCCGTCATCCGAAATCAAGATGCATTTGTATGTCTACCGCGAACGCCCTGATGTGCGCGCGGTTTGCCACGCCCACCCGCCGACAGCCACAGGCTTTGCCGTGGCGGGCATGTCTCTGGATCAATGCGTGCTGCCGGAAGTGGTCGCCCTTATCGGGCAAATTCCCTGCGCGGCGTATGGGTTGCCGTCCACCGATGAAATTCCACAATCGATTGCACCTTATGTAAAAGAGAACAGCGCGGTTTTGTTAGCCAACCACGGCGCGCTAACCTGGGGCGACAACCTGATGCAAGCCTATTACCGCATGGAAACCATGGAACATTTCTCGAAAATTCTCCTCACAGCAGTACAACTGGGCAAAGTGAATTTATTCACCAAAGAACAAGCCACGGCGCTGGAAGGATTGCGCGAAAAATTTAATTTGAACAATCCGTTTACCAGCTGCAATGCCTCATCTCCGCAAGTACCCGCCCAAACGGGACCGGTTCGCGATATCCATTCGTAAATCCGGTTAGATTATCATAGAGAAATGCAAAGGCACGTTGCAACGTGCCCCTACGAATACCCTACAAACACTACGTGAATCCAACCTTATAACTCATGTTACGCACTACATTTTGATATGCCTGTTTTTCTAATTTTTCGCTGAAACTATCGCCCTCGCCCACCGGGAGAGGGACGGGGTGAGGGTTCGGGAGGAATAAACCTCTAATTACGCTACTGCGTTATAGAGAGCCATCGCTCTGTTCGCCCTCATCTCTTATCTTCTCCCAAAGGGAGAAGACGATAGATAATCCGTTT
>CAYVAZ010000463.1:0-3372 GCA_964449065.1 uncultured bacterium | reverse complement strand
GCTTTGGCTCGGCGGGAGCCTCGCCCTCCTAAATAATTAAGCGCCCCAGCCGATGGCGTAGGCTAGCTGGTAGGTGATGAAGGCGCCGATCCAGGCCAGGACGGTCATGTAGGTGAATACAAAAACCGGCAATGCCCATGAGTTGGTTTCACGGTAGATGGTGGCCAGCGTGGCGGCACATTGGCAGCAGAGCGCGAAGAAGACCATGATCGAGAGTGCCACCGCCAATGAGAAAAGCGGTGTGCCATCATCACGTTTCGCTTCCTGCACAGCAGTCTTTAGGGAGGTGGATTCTTCATCCACTTCATCGCCCATGTTGAGAATGGTTCCCAGGGTGGCGATGATGACCTCGCGCGCGGGGAAGGATGCAATCGCTGCCATGCCGATGCGCCAATCCCACCCCAGTGGTTCAACCACCGGTTCCACCCATTGCCCCATGCGGCCCAGGATGCTGCGGCGCAGCAGTTCTCCGCTTTCGTTGAGATCATATTGCTGCATGTCTTGCACATACGAATCAATGACCGGCTGGACAGATTCCGGGTAGGAATCGATTTCTTCCAGTTGCGTGATCACATCTTGTTGATTCAAACCATCCGTAAATTGGTTGGGGAGCGCGCTTTGCAGTTGCGGATACGCGTTTTGAAAAAACTGTTCCTGCCGCTGTTCGCGCATGGTTTCATATTGGTTGATGACTTCGGTTGAGCGGGGAAAATAGGCCATGGCCCAAATCACGACCGCCACACAGAAGATGATGGTTCCAGCACGGTAGATAAAGGCTTTGCCGCGGTCACAAACATAAATCAGTACCGACATCGCATTGGGAATTCTATAGGGCGGCAGTTCCATAATAAAAGATGACGTTTCGGATTTGTAGTAAAACGTTTTAAGCAGCCATGCGATCGGTATGGCAACGAGAATGCCGACCAAATACATCGCCAGCAGCGTGAATCCTTGCAGGTTGAGCCAAGAGCCGAAAAGATTGCGGTCGGGCACAAACGCGCCGATGAAGACAATGTATACCGGCAGGCGGGCCGAGCAGCTCATCAGCGGAGCGACAAAGATGGTCGTCATGCGGTCTTGCCGGTCTTCGATGGTTCGCGTCGCCATGATGCCGGGGATCGCGCAGGCAAAGCTGGAAAGCATGGGGATGAACGATTTGCCCGATAACCCGAAACGGGAAAGAATGCGGTCCATCAAAAAGGCCGCGCGGGGCATATAGCCGCAATCTTCAAGAATCGATATAAATAAGAAGAGAATGCAGATTTGCGGAAGAAATATCAACACACCGCCGACTCCCGCGATGACGCCATCGACAACGAGGCTGCGTAGGGCACCTTCCGGAAGCGTGGTTGCCACCGCTTCTCCCATGCTGCCGAAGAATCCGTCGATGAGATCCATCAACGGACCGGCCCAGCTGTAGATGGATTGAAAGATGAGCGCCATCACCCCGATGAAGATCAGCAAGCCCCAAAATTTGTGAATCAGGATGGAATCGAGTCTATCGGAAAACGTACGTGCTTGTGTTTCTTTGCGGGTAACCGAGCCTTCGAGCAGTTCATTGATCCAGCCGTAACGGGTTTTGGCTTCCAGCGCGGCAATGGGCAATTGACCGGCAAGTTCTTGCCGGGTTTCTTTGATTTTATCCACGCAATCGCTGCCGTACCAATTTTGAAAGCGGTCCTGCGCGGAGCCGCCTTCATCCATTATGGCGCGAAAGATTTCGGCATCGCTTAAATCCGTTGGACCGTCTTGGGAATTGGATTCAATATGATCGCGGACGGATTGAATCGCTTTGTTCACATCGTTGCCGAAATCGGGTGTGGTTTGCGGATAGAGGGGAGTTCCGGAAAGCGATTCCGCAATGGTTTGCTTCAGTTCCACTATGCCCTTTTTGCGGCTGGCCACGATAGGAACGACTGGTATGCCCAACTTCGCCGATACCGTTTCCGCGGAAATGGAGATGCCTTTGGATTCGGCAACATCAAGCATATTTAACGCCACGATGACGGGCAATTTCAGTTCGAGAATTTGAGAGAGCAAGTAGAAGTTGCGTTGGATGTTTCCTGCATCAACGATGACGACCACCAATTCGGGTGCGGGTTCGCCTTCTTTTTTGCCTAAAAGTAGATCGGTAACAACCAGTTCATCAAGAGAGCGGGCGGCGAGGCTGTAGGTGCCGGGCAAGTCGACGATTTCGACGGGATGTTCTCCCGCTTTGAAGTAGCCCAGTTTCTTTTCGACGGTGACACCGGAATAATTGCCGACCTTTTGGCGCAATCCGGTGAGGGCGTTAAATAAGGTGGTTTTTCCCGTATTGGGATTGCCCACCAGCGCGATGCGGCGCGGCTTGATTGCGGTTTCGCGAATCACTGTTTCAACCATGTTCAACCTCAATGAAAGAGGCTTCGTGCTTGCGCAGCGACAGGTTATACCCTTGTACGAGGATTTCTATCGGGTCGCCAAACGGGGCCAACCGGACCACTTCAATCACACAGCCTTCCATAATGCCCATTTCGCGGAGACGCTGATTGAACGCGCCGGAGCCGGAAATTACGGACACAGTACCTTTGTCCCCTGGATGGAATTGATCTAAGGTTTTCATATTTTTCTATACAAGCATCGTTAGAGTTTAGGATACGAATTGCGGTGCCGCAACCGGGCAAACCGAGATGCCCTTCAACTGCTCTTTCCGCAAACAGATGCGGGAATCGCCAACCGCCAGTTTGTAAAGGCTTCCTGTTTGCAGCACTTCCACCCATTGGCCCGGAATGATCCCCAATTCGCGCAACCGGGGCGCGCATTTGGTGCAGTCTTCCACACGGGAGACAATACAAGCGGTTCCATTGGGGCACTCATGCAGTTGACATTCGTTCATATTACCCTACCTGCTATTACTGAATATTGCGAAGGTTTCTGCTTCAACTCATCTGATTAGTTAGCATAACGGATGAAGAGGGGTTTGACAAGTGTTTGGAATTATTTTTTATAAAAATAGATAAGATTATCTCTATATATCCATACAGGATTGAATTTTCCCCTCTATTTTTTTGTGGATTATTATGGCCTTGAAAAATCCACAAAAGAAACGGCTGACTCAACTTTATAACTGATGTTACGCAATCAATGATTGTCTATTGCATGAAAAATGGTTTTTGTTGTGAGCCAACTATTCCAAGTCAAACGCAGTGTCTATCGTCTTCTCCCATTGGGAGAAGATAAGAGATGAGGGCGATGAGAGCGATTGCTCCCTATGAAGCAGTAGCGTCCTAGAGGTTTATTCCTCCCGAACCCTCACCCCGTCCCTCTCCCGGTGGGCAAGGGCGATAGATTCAGCGATCAATTAGAAAAACGGGTATATCATAATATGTAGTG
>CAYVAZ010000462.1:0-3376 GCA_964449065.1 uncultured bacterium | reverse complement strand
GGCGCTTGCGCAATCAACCTGCGCAGCGGCTTCCGCCGCCTCGATTGCGTCCTCGCGGCGGTTCAGTGCAATCAGGCTGCGCGCTTTCTGGGCAAGTGCGCTGCCGCGGTCGGCTCCGGCCCAGATGGCCCGGTCCTGAAGCTCCATCGCCTTGCCGTGATTATCATGGTCAGCAGCGATGATTCCCAGTAAATGCAAGGGCTCTCCAAGGGTCCCATCGACTTTCAGTGCCAGCAAACAGGCCTTGTGAGCGCCCTCGTAATCCCGTCGGACCAGTCTGCGGCGGGCGTCGAGGAGAAGGGCGTTGATGGAAACCTGGTCGCTGATTGCTCTGATCCTGGGCAGTTGTGACTGTTTTGCCGCACTGTGACACAAAAATGACGTTCTACCGCAATCGCCGATATACAGGCCCAGTCAGGTGAGTGTGAGTATGATGCAATTGCAATATCATCGGGAGAGTAAGTGATGAAAGCAAGACTGTCCGCAACGACCGGGCTGGTGGCAATCTGCCTTGGGCTGCCGACCGGTGCACTGGCGCAGGAAGCTGCCAGCGACGAGGATGAGGCGCGCCAGGCCGTGGTCTACGTCACGGCGACCCGCCGCGAGGAAACGGTTCAGGACATTCCGCTGAACATCGCGGCGGTGGGTTCTGAACAAATCGAGGAGCAGGGGCTCCAGGAGCTTGCCGACCTCATCGCATACGTACCAGGGATCAATACCGTCGATCGCGGACCCCGCCAGGGTAACCCGATCATCGTGCGGGGCCTGAATGCCGATCCGATCGGTTCCGGCGACGGTAACAATGATGGTGGCGGCACGGTTGCGACGTATCTGGGCGAGGTTCCGCTCTTCATTGACCTGAAGCTCAACGACCTTGAGCGTGTCGAAGTGTTGCTCGGGCCGCAGGGCACGTTGTACGGCGCTGGGACGCTCGCAGGCGCGATCCGCTACATCCCCGTGAAGCCGCAATTCGACGAGGATTCGATCGAGGTCCGCGCTGAGGCCTACCAGTATTCCGAGGCCGAGGAATTTTCGTATGATGTCGGCTTCACTTTCAACAAGCAGTTCGGCGACAAATTCGCGGTCCGTGGATCGCTCGATTTCCTCGACGACAGCGGCTTCGTCGATCAGCCTTTCCTTGTGCGCGAACTGGGTGTGTCCAATCCTGACCCCGATTTCTCCGACGCCGCCGATGTTGCCGCCAATCTGCGCAGTGAAGAGGATGTCGACACCGAAGAGGCGATTTCCGGCCGTCTTGCCGCGCGTCTCCAGCCGACCGACTGGCTGGATGGTACGCTCACCTATTACTACCAGCAGGTCGATGTCGGCGGACGTCGGATTTCCTCAGCCCGTTCGGTTTACCCCGGTGCTGGTCCGGAGATCTTCACCGCAGGCGAGTTCGACAATGCCAAGCGCATTGCCGAGCCGAACAAGATCACTAACGACCTCATCGCCCTTGAAGTGACCGCTGATCTCGGATTTGCCGAACTAACCTCCGCGACCGGCTATTCCACCTTCGAGGATGACGGCAACCGCGACCAGAACGACCTTCTGGTGTCGCTTGAATACTCCTACGAGCTGTTCCCGGCCTTCATCTCGCAGACGCTGGAAGTGGGCGAGACCGAGACATTTACGCAAGAAGCGCGTCTTGTCTCCACCATCGACAGCCCGGTCAGCTATATTGTGGGCTATTTCTACTCCAAACAGGAAAGCGTAGGGTCGTCGTCGGAATTCACGCCGGGATACGCGGAGTTTGCGGGCTTCGACCGGCCTGACGATCTGGAGTACTTCTCTCAGGGCTATTCAGAGCTTGAGGAAAAGGCGCTTTATGGTGAGCTTGCCTACCAGATTACCGATGCCTGGTCGGTGACGGTTGGCACGCGCTATTATGAGTACGACCTCAAGGAATTCAGCGCGGTTGATTTTCCTCTGTTCGATCCGGACTTCGTCGCGTCGTCACTGGACGAGATCAGGAACAATCCCTTCGATCCTGAACTTGGCCAGGCCGATGATGGCTTTCTCTACAAGTTCAACACGTCCTACAATTTCACCGACGACATTCTCGGCTACTTCACGGTTTCGGAGGGCTACCGGATCGGTAACTCCAACGGTCTGGGGCCCTGCCCGCCGTTCGATCCCGATGCGGGGCAGGGCTCCTGCGCCCTCGCACCGGGACAGCAATTCGGCCCGAACCCCGGTGACATCGCACAGTTCGACGAACGCCAGTACGGACCAGACGAGACCCGGAACTACGAGCTTGGCGCAAAGACAGCCTGGCTCGATGGTGCGCTAACCCTGAACGGTGCGGTTTTCTACGTGGAATGGACCGATCCGCAGCTGTCCTCAGCCACGGTGAACGCCAACATTCCGATCACCATCAACGCCAGCGGCGCGGAATCCAAGGGCGTCGAACTCCAGGGCGGCTGGCAGGTCAGCAACAATTTCAACCTGCGCGGTTCGTTCAGCTACACCCAGTCTGAACTGACAGAAGACGTGCCCTTCCTGATCCGGACCATCACGCCGCCGGGCTTCGGCACGGCCTTTGAGGACGGCAAGGCCGGCGACCGCTTGCCGGGCTCACCTGAAACGCAGTTCGCCGTCTTCGGCAGCTACAACCTGCCCCTGGCAAGCGGGAATGAGCTGGTCTTCAACGGCGGCTATACCTATCAGGGTGATGTCCTCACCCGGACGGGTGGTCGTGGCTCCAGCGTCACTCTCGACGGCTATGGTGTCGCGAATGCTGCGGCGGGCTACAATGCTGACACATGGTCGGCCCAGCTCTACGTCAACAATCTCTTCGACGAGTACATCGAGACCGGTTTCGTCGGCACGCCACTCTCGAACCAGATCGTGTTTGACGAAAACGGAGACCCGGTCACGGTGCGCACGCATTACGCAACGTTGGGCGCGCCGCGCACTATTGGCGTGCGTCTGCGCTACAAGTTCGGCGGCAAGTAGTAGGTCCGTCTGTTCAGGATTTCAGGGAAAGGGCCGTCCCTCGGGGCGGCCCTTTTCATTTTTCGTCGTCTTTGGTCCCGTTGATGCTGGCGTCGTCGCCATCAGCGGTCTCCACGGAGCCGAAAAGATCGAGCTGATTGGGGTCGCGGGATTTCTGGCGCGTACGTTTTCGTGTCCGGCCTGCGCGGAAATAGAGATCGTCGGTGTGATCGGCCGCCCGCTCCGGCGTGCCGGTGACGATCACATCGGCTTCGGTTTCGGCTCCCGATTCACTCACCGCCCAGAAGGTGATCGCGAGGACCGTGTTGCCGCTGGCATCCTCGTAGCGCTGGACGAAGCCCTGATCGACACCGCGCTCGATCGCGCCGGCCTGCGCTTCGGCCTCATTCGATGACACGGTGAGCCAGTCGCTCTTCAG
>CAYVAZ010000461.1:0-3398 GCA_964449065.1 uncultured bacterium | reverse complement strand
ACAACGACAGACTCCTTAACAATGGGGGTATGCATCCACCTACCATCATTTCATTATTGATAGAGTACTAGTGACTATTCTCTATCCCCTGCCTTTAAAAACGATTATCGCCATCCAACATACCGCCCAATCCGCCTAACACGGAACCTTCACCGCGGCCGCCGGAAGATGCCGCCAGCATCCGGCCGGCCAGACGTGAAAACGGCAGCGATTGCAGCCAAATTCTTCCCGGTCCCCGCAGCGTGGCAAAGAAAACGCCCTCACCACCGAATAACCACGATTTTATCCCCTTTACCTGTTCAAGATCAAAATCAACCTGCGGTTCAAAACCAACCACACAACCGGTATCTACATGCAGCACTTCACCAGGTTTCAATACCCGTTCAACAACCGTACCGCCGGCGTGAAGAAATACCTGCCCATCGCCTTCCAACTTCTGCATAATAAATCCTTCACCGCCAAACAAACCGGTTAAGATTTTCCGTTGAAAGAAAATCCCTATCTGAACGCCCTTCGCGGCACACAAAAAACTGTCTTTCTGGCAAATCAGGTTACCACCCACATTGGACAACATCACGGGAATCAAATTGCCGGGATAGGGCGCGCCAAACGCCACATGCGCTTTGCCCTGTCCGGTATGGGTAAACACCGTGATAAACAAACTCTCACCCGTTAGCAGCCGTTTACCGGCCCCCAGCAACTTGCCCATAAAACTGCCGCCTTGATCGTTGCCGTCTCCAAAAACCGTATGCATCTCGATGGTACTGTCTTTGTACATCATGGCACCGGCTTCCGCGATCGCGCTTTCTCCCGGGTCCAGTTCGATTTCCACAAACTGCATCTCTGTTCCAACAATTTTAAAATCGATCTCATCCGAACTTCGTGCCGTTGGCGGTGGCGGAGCCGCAACCGATACCGATCCCGGATTCAATTCCCCTACCTGCGAAACCGGCAGCCATTCCGCAAAACCGGAACGCCAAACATATCCGTTCGGCATCGCTTTTGCCTTCTCAACTGCTTCTGAATGATCAAACGGGCCGTATTGCTGGCCATCCTGACTTAAATACCATTGAGCCATCTCTCACCTCGATGAAGTTATTGAATTTGTATTGCAATACGCTCTACGAATAGGTAGGCAAATTATTTCACACGCTTGCAACTTCAGAATGGATGCGGCTGACCGTTTCCACATCCAAATTCAACCGGCTGGCTAATTGCTGCATATACTGCTTTTCTTCCGGCGTATCAATCCGAATCGTCATCAACGAGACCGCATACACCTGCTGCGCCAGTTCATTGGAATTTACATTTGGTACAATATCATCCAGCGTTGGAGGATCAATAAATGAATTCGTAACATACTGCTTTTCTTCCGCGGATAATTCTTCCTCTGTAAGTTTTCCCAAGATCGCTTCCCGTTCCGGTTTATCCAACACACCGTCCGCGTTGGCGGCCGCAATCATGGATTTAATCAAGAGTACAGCATCCGCTTGAATAGGCGTTTCAACCTGCGGGGTAGGCGCCCCCGGTGGGGGTGGAGGTACATTCATGCCGGGAGGTGCTGTTTGCGCAGCCCCTGGCTGCGGCGGAGGCGATTGCGGCTGGTTGGGGTATATCTGTTGATTCGGCGATAACGGCTGATGCGGATAGGGATGCTGTGTAGAGGCCTGTGACTGCTTTTGCGTGAAATGATCAAACGCGGCAATCGCAACCCCCAATGCCCCCATGGCGAGAGCGCCTTTGGCCGTGCTTCCCAAACCGAAAGACCCTTTGGCCGCGCCCTTCTTGCCTTTTCCCATTGTGGATTTTACCATTTTGCCTAACAATTTTTCCGGATTAAACATTAGAATTCCCTGATTTTCATGATTTGATTTTCATACTTTAATATTGCCGAATTTGATAATGCATTGATGCGGCATCGATCAACTTCGCTTCCAGCATCTCATAATATTTTTCGTTCTCATAATCCTGCTTTTTCTGTTTCAATAAATTAATTTCTTCCAACGCCGATAGATAATCGTCAATCAATTGCCGCGGCGCATCATCCGGAAAGTGATAATCTTTTATCAAGCACTCAGAAGCAAAACCTCCGTCAATGCTTTGGACATCTTTTTTTGTTGCATCATCGGTCTCCTCTTCCGGAACCAGCCGTGTCCCCAATCCATCACCGTTGTCGTCAATCAAAGCATGTTCTGTCGCGATAAAATTATTCTTCTCATACCAAGTGTTTGTCAAGATTGCGGCTTGCCGGCACGCCTCCAAAAGTGTAATCCGCTCATCCCGGTTCGCGTCCGCGCTTCCATCGCTTAACCCCTGTATAAAAAATTCCATATACTCCGGCGCGTTGGTTTCGTCCACACTCTTCGTGGATGTACATACAATCCGTTTCGGCGCACTCAACCGGTTGATAAATCCGGCGCTGCTGGATGTTGAATTCAACACAAACAGGTATTGGCACTGAAAATCCTGAAGCAATTCATTCATCGCAGTCGCGGTTAGATCCTCTCCGGGAAGCTGAAAGGTCACATCGTCTTTCAAATAGCTCCCATGCCCGGCCATGAAGATAAACAGTTCATCCTCTGCCGTAATCTGATCTTGGAGTAGGAAAAAATGCATCTTTAGCGTATCGAGTGTAAGTGGAAGAGAAACAGTCTCGGTTGCTTCATCAATATTAGATGAAAACAAAACGGTATTCTCGTACTCAAAACCGGTCTCATCGGTGAGCACATCATGCAGCCGGTTCCCCCAATTGGTAAAACGTTCGATATACTCATCCGTACCACCGCTGCCGCATAAAATAACGGCATAACGGTCTGCATATACATTACCGGATACGAAACCGTATAAAAGAAGAAAAACGGAATGAAACCGGATAAAAAAAGGCAACTTCATTACGCCAAGCCCTTTCTTCTTCTCAAGAACCATTCAACCGAAAGCAAGACGATCAACAGTGTTAAAAAGAATGGATGATGCCACAAATAAACCGTCTTTTGCTTGGCATCTTCGCTTGGATTCCACGGCAATTGATCCACCAACCGGCTCATCTCACTCAGATGGAAATATTGCCCTCCGGTCCGGTTCGATATATCTTGCAAAAAAGCAGGGTTAAACCGCGCGTTTTGAAACTCCCGCATATCCGGTTGAACCAGTACCGCCTCGGAATGCTCAGCAATCGGTGTAAGTTCTTGGTCTTTTGCCGTGATGGAAAGCGTATACATCCCCGCTTCGCCGCTCTCCATCTCCAACTGATACACGCCCGCCTCCTGAATCGACTCGTCTACCGGCAGCGGCAATTCCATGCCGGATGGCGTAGTCACCGTTACCTCAACCTGCGCCCCTTCCAACGCATTGTATTTCCGGTTTTGAATGAACACATCTAGCGGGATGATCTCATGCTG
>CAYVAZ010000460.1:0-3399 GCA_964449065.1 uncultured bacterium | reverse complement strand
CCAAATGCTTTGGGGGAGACAAAGGCTTTTGCAGGCAAGATGCCTGCACTATTATCAATACTATTTTCCGTTCCGTCATTCATAGTGAACTTTTCTATTTAAAAATGATATTATACAAAGAATAATCCTTTTTATTTTACCAGAAACCCAATACAGGAGAGTTACCATGAAGCGCCATGACCGCCGGACTTTTTTATCCCAAGCAGCTTTTTCCCAAATTGCCATGGCCTCATCCGCCATGCTAATTCCAACCCGGGCACAATCCGCGAATGATACGATCGCGATTGGTGTGATTGGATGCGGGCAGCGCGGGCGGGAAGCGCTGATGGCGGATATCATCCGCTTACGGGATGAGCAGAACGTGGAGATTGCGGCGGTGTGCGATGTGTGGAGCGAGCCAAGACAGCAGGCGGCGAAGATGGTAGAAAACGCATGGGGAAAGCGGCCGAAGCGTTTTCATGACTATAAAGATATGCTGGCGGATGATTCGATTGACGCGGTAGTGATTGCCACACCGGAACATACCCATGCAACCATTTTGACCGAAACCATGCGCGCGAAGAAAGACGCCTATTGTGAAAAACCGCTGGCATTTACCCTTGCGGAAGCACGGATGTGCTATGACGCCGTTACAGGCAGCGGCCGGGTGGTGCAGATCGGAACGCAGCTGCGGAGTTATCCCTCGTTTACCGGATGCAGGAAGGCGGTGCAGGAAGGCGCGCTGGGGACTATTGTGAAAATATCGCAAATCCGCAATAGCGCGGAACCGTATTGGGTTCGGTATAAAAAGCCAATCCAGGAAACGGACACGCATTGGGACGCGTTTTTATTTAACCGCAAGGACCGGCCGTTTGACGGCGATCAGCACACGGCTTGGTATGGGTATACCGATTTCTCACTGGGAGCGATTACTACCATGATGTGCCACTATATCGATTTGGTCCATTACATTACCGGCGCGAAGTTTCCGGCAACCGCAGTGGCGATGAACGGGACATACGCGTTTGATGACCGGCGCACGCAGCCGGATTCTGTTCATGCGTTGTTGGATTATCCGGAAGGGTTTATGGTGAGCTTTGGCGCGTGTTATGGCAACGGAGCCGGGAACTATACGCGGTTTCAAGGAACACGCGGTTTGATAGACGCCACCGACTGGCGCAAGCCGATCATTTCGGGAGACGGGGCGAGCGTGGAAAATCCGATTGAGGAAGAAGCACAGGTGCCGGATGTGGATATTCCGCGGCATATAGAGAACTGGCTGCAATGTCTGCGCACCCGTAGGCAGCCGAACGCGGATATCGAAGCGGGATATCAGCACGCGGTGGCGACTCTATTGGCGTATGAATCGATCCAGCAGAAACGGATGATGCGGTATGACCATGGCAAGAGGGAGTTTTTGCCCGCGTAGGAAATACGGTGTAATTAGAACGGGGTAAAAATATGTTGCGCGCGAACTAAACATACCATTGCTCATTTGGATGATTGGTTCCATTCAACGTGAAAAAGCAGATTGCTTCGTTTGAAAGCCAATGCTCCCAGGCTATTTAACTCTGAAATGCACTGGAAGCCGGTGCTACCCGAAACCTATTTTTAGAATCAATCTATTTTCCAATGCAGAATGTTGAGAAGATGGCGCTCATAATATCCGGTGTTATGCCAGTGCCGTCTAGTTGGGCGATTTGCTTCAGGGCGCCGCGCAATTCTTCGGCGAGGAGTTCCATGGGGTGGCGTTCTTTCATCCATTGCGCGACACGGTCTAAAGTCTGGGTGCATTCGGTCAAGATGTGTTCCTGGCGGCTGGTGATCATGTAAGCGTTGTCGCCTTCAGCGGGGATCATCGATTGCACCCGTTTTTCCAACGCGGCGAGTAGCGAATCCACGCCGCCTTCTTGGGTTGCCGAGCTTTTGAGGACTGTATAATTCTGTTCGAGTGCAACCGGGTTGAATTCGCTTTGTAGTTGGTCTTCTTTGTTGGCCACCAAAATCAGTTGTGAGTTGCTTGATCCGTTGGCGATGTCGTGCAGCAGGTGTTGGTCTGCCGGGGTGATGCCTTCTTTCGCTTCGAATATGAAGAGGATGATGTGCGAGGTGGTGAGCAGTTGTTTGGAACGCTCGATGCCAATGGCTTCAATTTCTTCCTGCGTTTCGCGCAAGCCGGCGGTATCGACTAGCGTAACGGGGCAGCCGCGCAGTTCGATGGTGCCTTCGATGCTGTCGCGGGTGGTACCGGGGTGGGGGGTTACGATGGCGCGTTCTTTGCCCAGCAGGCGGTTAAAGAGGCTGGATTTGCCGACGTTGGGTTTTCCCGCCAAGACCACCATTACGCCTTGCTCAAAGCGCTGCTGGCGTACGGCGTTTTTTTGGATTCGCTGAATTTTGTCAAACAGGGCTTGGGTGCGTTCTTCGAGGTTTTGGCAGATTTCTTCTTCCATCGAATCGTCGGGGAACTCGATTTGGGTTTCGACTTCAACCAAAACGGAGACCACGTCATCTTTCAATGCTTGTAAATCGCGCGAAAACGCTCCTTCTAACATACGCAGAGAAAGGCTGCGTGCCAGTTGCGAACGGCTTTCGATGAGGGCTGCGACTCCTTCGGCTTGGGCGATATCCATTTTGCCGCGGCGTACCGCGCGGAAGGTGAACTCACCCGGTTCGGCGGGGCGCGCGCCATGTTGATAGAGCAGTTCGAGTATTTTGCGAACGACCGCCATGCTGCCGTGGCAGGTGATCTCAACCACGTTTTCTCCAGTGTAGGATTTGGGTGAAAGGAAGACGGTGCATAACACATCGTCCACATGCTGTCCGTGTTCCGGATCGATGATGGTTCCATGACAAGCCACCCGCGGCTTGGATAAATTGGATTTGCCTTGTGGCTGAAAAATGGTTTGTGTGATGGAGATGGCTTCTTTGCCGGAAACGCGGATGAGCGCGACGGCCCCTGCCCCTTGCGGGGTGGAGAGGGCGGCGATGGTGTCTTCCCGTAGGTAGAGTGTGGTTTGGTTCATCTATGTGAATTTCCTATCTCATGTTACGCACTACATTATGATATGCCCGTTTTTCTCATCGTTCGCTGAATCTATCGCCCTCGCCCACCGGGAGAGGGACGGGGTGAGGGTTCGGGAGGAATACACCTCTAATTACGCCATTGCGTCATGGGGAGCAATCGCTCTCATCACCCTCATCTCTTATCTTCTCCCAAAGGGAGAAGACGATAGACATTGCGCTTAGCTTATAGTGATTGCCAAAAATACGTTCAGATTACAAATCATTTTATCACGCACCGGCTGGAAGCCGATGCTCCCCAAAACGAACATACTTTTGGAACATACTCTAGAATAGTTGGCTTATAAAAAAACCATTTTCAAGCAATAGTCAATCATTGATTGCGTAACATCAGTT
>CAYVAZ010000459.1:0-3416 GCA_964449065.1 uncultured bacterium | reverse complement strand
CCCCTGGGAGAGGGTTAGGGTGAGGGGAAGCGCGGATAAACCATGAAGAAGCCTCAGTTCTTTTTATCACATAGTCTTTGCTTCATAACAATAATTATAATGAATGGTTGCGGCTTTTATACAGAAATTATTATTGAATCGAAGCGGGAAGAGATTCGTCAACAGGTGAAAAACGCAAACAAAATGATGGCCGATTCAGGATTTTCGTTGATTAAATTGGAATTGAATCAGTTTCATAAAACCTTTGGACGATATCCGACAAACGAAGAAGGTCTTGAGATCTTCTTGCAAGATAAAATCGAAGGTTGGAATGGCCCGCGGCTGCTTAGAAAAAGTTTTTTATTGAATTTAAAAACCGAAGAACTCGAATACCAATATAAATATGTTGGTTCGGAAGACCTCTTGTATATCTTGAAATATAGCGGTCTCGATTCAACTTTCGGAACCGAAGACGATAGAACACTAGAAGTGAAACATGAAAAGAAGGACTAAAAGAATCTCAACATCCATCCCCTCTCCCCCTGGGAGAGGGTTAGGGTGAGGGGAAGCGCGGATAAACCATGAAGAAGCCTCTAACCACAATCATAAAACAAAATTGTAGAGACCTTCGGAAGAATCAAACCGAGGCGGAAAAACTATTGTGGAGTAAATTACGAGGTTCAAAGATTGCAGGAATGAAGTTTAGAAGACAACATCCAATTGGTAATTACATTGCGGATTTTTACTGTCACGATGCAAAATTGGTGATTGAATTGGATGGCGGTCAACACATAGAAGAAGATATTGTAAAGCATGACCGGGAACGGACAGAATATTTTGAATCGCAGGGGATTAAAGTTATTCGTTATTGGAATAATGATATCTTTTCAAAATTAGATGATATTGTTGATGAAATCTACTGCTCCCTCACCCCAGCCCTCTCCCAAGGGGAGAAGGAGAAACGCGCCTTTACACTAATTGAAATCTCCCTGGCGGTGATGATCCTCGCGGTCATCACCGCCCTGGGAATCCCCAGCTTCAATTCGCTGTGGTCCAAGTCGGAGATGCAGCAGGCCTCGGCGCATTTTGTCAGCGCGTTGCGTTACGCCCAGCAGCGCGCGGTGATGGAGCGCTACCCGATCTCGTTTTTTGTGGATGTCAGCGAAAACCGCTTCTGGGTGCCCGTCGAGCAGGTCGAAGAAAAACGGGTCTACTCCACCCGCCGCGGCCGCCGCAGCAGCACCTCACGCGGGCGCAGTACCAGACGCGACCGAACCGAGTTTGTCAAAGAAATTGAAGGAAAATTGCCCGAAGGATTCATCTTCGAGTTTGTCTACAAAGTCAGCACCGACGATGAAGTCAAACGCGGAGAGGAATCGTTCACCTTTTACCCCGACGGGTCAGCCGATGCCGCCTTTTTCACGCTCTTGCGGTTGGCGGAAGACCGCGATAAGGAAATGCGGATTTTCGTGAAGATCAACCCCGCAACCGGCAATGTTCAAATGATGGAAGGCAGAACCGAAAAACAAGGCTCGGATTTTTATCGGGGCTATTACGACGATCCAAACTTATTGTAGGTCAAAACCATGTTTCGTGTGTTTCAAGCAGCACAAAATCAAACCGAGTTAAACGCCTACCGGCGGCAGGTCAAACAAATGGCCAAAGCCTTCGTCTTGGTCGAGGTCTTGCTCTCCATGACCATCCTGGCGGTGGCCGGAACGGGATTGCTGCGTTCGATTCAAAACTCCATCAACGCCGCCCGCAAAGCGCGCGAGACATCCAAACTGATCTTTTTGGCCAAAAGCAAAATTCACGAATACGAAATGATGTACTCGTTCAAACCGTTAGCCGATTTGGGCACCTTCAGCGGCAAATTTGACGAAAGCGGTCTGCGCGATTTCATCTGGACGGCAAAAGTCGATTACAGCAAAGACCACGATGCCTACCTGATCGCCGTGTGGGTACAAAAAGAACAGCAACTCCGTTCCAACTGGTACAACCGCCGCAACCCGGAAGGATTCAAACTGATCTCAATGGTGCCGACCGCCCGCTATAACGATTTTGTCGTAAACGGCTATCAACCCACCATGCGCGGCAGTCGGTCGAGGGGTGGAAGCAGGCAAAGACGATGAAGCATACCATGAAACAGAAAAACAACGGTAAACACCAAAACGCGTTTACCCTCGTCGAGTTAATTTTGGGCATGACCATCATGGCCTTGGTGGTCGTGGGCGCCTACAGCATGTTAAATACCGCCATGGTCGCGCACACCAACGGCATCCAAGCGATGGAAATCAACCAAGCGGCCCGCATCGGCCTACGCCAAGTGGCGGATGAACTACGTTTCGCGTTATCCGGCAACGCCTTTTGGCAGCCCGATACCCAAATCCAAATCCTGCCGCCCGAACAAGCCTTTGCGGCCATGACCGGGCCGGTCGTACAAGAACGCGACCCCGGCAAAATTGAATTCGTGGGCCAAGAAGACTTTGTCGTCTTTACCCGCAAGGTATACCAACTCAACTCCAACCCGCCTTTCGATTTGCAGGTGTGCAAAATTCACGTTGATCCCCAAACAGAACAATTGCTGCTCACCGTGGTGAAATCGCTGCTAATGATCAAGCGCGCCTCGTGGTGGTATCAGGTCGAGTTTCAAACCCAGTTGAACGGCTTTACGTTCGCCTCCGCCGGCACCACGGATGTGCGCTACCGCCCCGTCGGCAACAATCCCGAGGCCCCGCCCTTGGATGTGTATATCGGCGATTACGGCACCATTAACAAATCGTATTTACTGGCAGAACACATCAAAGAAATCAAATTCGAATACGCCGATTCCGATAGTTTTAGAACGGATTGGGATTCCAAAGAAATCGTGCGGGAATACAAAACCTCGGTCCAAAGCCCTACGTTTAACGCGCTCACCGATATTATCGTGCGCGAAAAAGGGCCGCCCCAAGTCATTAAAATCACCATGACAATGGATAACGGCGAAACGTTAATGACCACAACCGATATCCCCGCCGGCAACATGACCAATTTGGGCGGCAACAGAAATCCGCAAAGCAATGCCGGGCGGCAGGGCGGGTTTTCCAACAACGGGCAAGTGCCCGGAAAACTCAGCGAAACGCAGTTTAACGTCCCGTCCGTCAATTAGTATCTGACGGTACGCAAAATTTTATACGGTAGGTATTGTTGCGAGATTTAAATCCGTTTTGATAGTCACTAAATAAGAAGAAATGCAACAAAATATGGAGGCAGTAATGCCCATATGAAAACGTTGAGAAATTTGAAATGCAGTACAATAACCCCCTTACATAAGGGGGTGGAGCCGTAGGCTCCGGGGGATTTTGCGTGGGATTTTGCGTTGTTGAAAGCGTGCTTCGATCCCCCCTACCCCCCCCTTAATAAGGGGGGATAACAACGACAGTCTCTTCGTTGCG
>CAYVAZ010000458.1:0-3422 GCA_964449065.1 uncultured bacterium | reverse complement strand
GGTGATTGATAAGCTTGCGCAGATTAATTTGATTACCGGTGAGAATGGGGTGGGGAAATCGTCATTGCTTGAAGCGATATATCTCTTCAAAAACAATTTTTCTCCTAAGTTAATTAGAAAAATTGGGGATATAAATGATACTCAATCAATGTTAAACCATTTATATCACGATTATGATTTTCAATTATCCTCATTGTCAAAAATTGTGTTAAGCGATAAAAACAAAACTATAAAAGTAGGCTTAAATGATCAGACAGAACATATGAACGACGTTTTTAGATTGGATTTAGAAGATAGTATTTTGATAAGTTATACAGATTATGAACCAAATAATATAAATCTCAAGCACTTTTTTAGTGAGACGATTGTTTTTAAAGAAGAAATAAAAGAAAACATATACTTTATTCATACTGACAAAATTGCAGATAATGAAAAGTATAAACTTTGGAAAGAACTAGAATTAACATCATTTGAAGACGACATTAAAAATGGATTGAAAGAAATAAACCCAAAAGTGGAAGAAGTTAGACCATCAGTATACGATATTAAAGTCCATGATAATTACTATTTTAGAGTTCGATTAAAAGGGGGCGATAAACCTGTAGCAATGAGCAGTTTAGGTGAAGGTGTTAACAGATTATTTGAAATGATTTTGGCAATTGTGAAATCTAAGGAAGGGACATTACTCATCGACGAAGTTGAAAACGGCTTGCACTACTCGGTGCAGCCGGATGTTTGGAAGTTAATCTTTACTCTCGCCAAGCGCCTTAACGTGCAAGTCTTCGCTACCACGCACAGTTGGGATTGCATTGAAGCCTTTTATCAAGCGTCTTCCGAGCATGAGGATGTGGATTGTGAACTTATCCGCTTAACAAAGGTGAAACAGAAATTCTGTGCGACTGTTTTTGAAAAAGAGATGTTAGAAGACATCGCGCAGGCTAAAATGGAGGTTCGGTGATGGAATTTCCGCCGGACAAAACATTACTGGTTGAAGGTAGAGATGATTTGCATGTTGTTGCACAACTCTTAAAACAACATGGTATCGAGAGTAGCAGTTGGTTTCGTATTGAAGACTTGGGTGGGTATGAACTTCTTGTTAAACGACTCCCCGCTTTAATTCGACAACATCACGGAGAAGAAAACGCAAAACTCGGTGTTATGGTTGATGCCAATGAAAATCTTCCAGCCCGATGGGAATCCGTCACCAAAGCCTTTCGTGATGCAGGATACTCGTCCATTCCGGATCAGCCGCAAAAGGGCGGATTGGTTGTTCCCCCGTATAATGATTTTTCGCCTACAATCGGTATTTGGGTTATGCCGGATAATGAAAAGACGGGAATGCTGGAAGATTTTACACAATTTTTAGTCCTGGCGGGTGACGATCTCATTGGGTATGCAAACCAATGTGTCAATTCGATTGAAACCCCAAGATTTAAACCTTCTTACACATCAAAAGCGGTCATTCATACATGGCTTGCATGGCAAGATGATCCGGGGGCTCCATTAGGCCAAGCGGTGCTGAAGAAATATTTAGATTCGGATTGTCCCCAAGCCGGTGAGTTTGTAAATTGGATCAAAACTCTCTTCGAAATTAGTACACCTTAAATTGAAACGGATCATACCATTTATTATTTGGATTGTCAGCTAATACCGCTTCAATAAAATAATATGCGGTGTGTGGTACCGGCTGGAAGCCGATGATCCCCTTTTTTGGAGGAATCACACAGAATTTATTTGAATCCGTATAATACCAATTATCTTCACTTGTATTCACCTATTATAACAAAAAAGTTTGAAATTGCTATCAAATTTAAAACGGAACTTCGGCGTCGTCTTGGAAGTTGAGGTGGGCGGCGTCGGCGAAGCGGGTGCAGGCGCTGTCGAAGAAAATCTCGACCTCGCCTACCGGGCCGTTGCGGTGCTTTCCGATGATGAGTTTGTAGGAATAATGCATCTGCCTGCCGGATTCAAGTTCTTCTTCTCCCCCGCCTTCAAAATCCCCTTTCAACGGCTCGCGGTGGATAAAGATGACCAAATCGGCATCCTGCTCAATCGCGCCGGATTCACGCAGGTCGGAAAGACGCGGCATATGGTCATCGCGTTTTTCCACAGCACGTGAGAGCTGCGAGCAGGCAATCACCGGGCAATCCAATTCACGCGCCAAGATTTTGAATGCGCGCGAGATTTCAGAGATTTCCTGCTGGCGGTTGTCGGAACGTCCCCCGCTGGACATCAGCTGCAAATAGTCGATGATCAGCAGGCCTAAATCTTTCTGTTCGGATTTCAGTTTCCGCGCCCGGCTGAATACATCCACAGGGGTTAGGTTGGGTGTGTCATCCACAAATAGGGGGATATCGTGAATCAGGGAGGCGGTTTTCATCAGTTCACCGGCTTCTTTTTTGGTGAAAAAGCCGGACCGCAGGTGTTTTAGGTTGACACGGGCTTGCGAACAAAGCACCCGCTCTGCAACTTGTTCGTTGCTCATCTCCAGCGAGAAGATGCCGACCGTTTTGCGTTCGGTCATGGCGACCGCCTCGGCTATGTTGAGCACCAAACTGGTTTTCCCGACGGAGGGACGGGCGGCAATGACGATTAAATCCGAGCGTTGAAAGCCGGAGGTCATGGTGTCCAGGTCTTTAAAGCCGGTGGTGACTCCGGTTAACGCGTTCTTTTGGTTTTGGGCTTCTTGAATCTTATCGATCGCCGATTCCAAATACTTGCCGATGGGATCAAACGAGCGGGTGGCGCGGCCTTGCGAGAGTTGAAAAATCCGGCCCTCCGCGTCGTGCAGGATGTAGCCGATATCTTCGCTGCCCTGCAAGGCTTCGAGTTGAATTTCCGTGCATTGGCGGATCAAACGGCGGCGAAGCGAACGTTCACTCACAATGCGCGCGTGCGCGGCAATGTTGGCGGAATTGGTCACACTGTTCACCAAATCGGTGAGATAGAACGCCCCGCCGATGGATTCCAGCTCGCCTTTTTTGTCTAAGAGTTCACCCAAGGTGAGCAAATCAATCGGTGTGCTTTGGGTAGAAAGTTCGATAAGGGCTTGATAGATTTTTTGATGGCTGGGTTGATAAAACGATTCGGACGTCAAGAATTCACTGGCGCGGTGCACCGCTTCGATATCGCGGATCATCGCCCCCAACACTTTCTTTTCCGCCTCTAAATTGTGCGGAAGCGACTGCATTTCGGGTAAATTCTGTACGGTTGCTTTGGCCATTGCTGCTCAGACTTTCCCTCAACGAAATTAGAATAATACCAAGTTGCAATGGGAATGGTAGATAAAATAGAGTGATCAATGATGGTCATGGTGGGCTACGCTTTGCTTTGAGCCCACCCTTCAGGGTTCATCACCCCGTATGGCTGCATAAAAGATAACTCACTTTTTATATGTAACTTGGTATAATCCATTATCCACG
>CAYVAZ010000457.1:0-3428 GCA_964449065.1 uncultured bacterium | reverse complement strand
GGGGACATCGGTTGCGCAATCGAATGTGGATGGGTTTGAAGCGTATAAATAATATTGCCTTTCGGAACACCTTCCAATAGAGAAAAAGGATAGTTGATCGGAAGAGCAAAAGATGCAGGAGCGCGGCGAAGGGAAATATCTCGTACAATTTAGCCATAAACATTTTAAATTGACATACTTCGCAAATATGCGAAACTATAGATATGCCGAAGATAATCTTTTTTCAAGAAGATGATGGGACTGTCCCGATATTGGATTGGTTTGATAGGATACCAGAGAAAGCATTGGATAAGTGCACGGTCAAACTTGAACGGCTTGAAGAACTGGGACATACCCTGCACAGACCTGAAGCCGATTATTTGCGCGATGGGATTTATGAACTCCGAATTCGGTATCTACGGATTCATTACCGGATACTGTACTTTTTCTTTAAACAATCGGCTGTGGTGGTTTCGCATGGATTGACGAAAGAAAAGAGGATTCCACCGAAAGAAATCGAGATGGCAATCAATAGAAAAGTAAGATTCGAGTTATCGCCTGAAACGTATGGTTATGAGGAATAAACCATGACACCCAATACGAAACGCAAAACAAAAACCGATAACGGCTTAGAAATTCTGCATCAGCGTTACTACAAAGGCAAGCCGGAACGGCTTGCCAGCCTTGAAGAAGAACGCGAACACGCCGATGTCGCCCGCAAGATCTATGACCTGCGCAAAGAAGCCGGATTGACCCAAAAGCAGCTGGCAGAACGTGTGGGCACTACTTCGTCGGTCATTTCCCGACTGGAAGCGGCTGATTATGACGGACATTCACTCGACATGCTGCGCAGAATCGCCGCCGCCCTCAACCGGAGAATCCGCATTGAGTTTGATCCGGTTGATCCGAAAATATCCTCTACAGCCGTATGAGTTTGGGTGGCAAAGGCAAGCGAAGTCTGCCTTTGTGATGCGCCTGCGTGTCGCCGGGGACATTTGACGCACGATGTAGTTGTTGAGAATGAAATCGTTTTCGTATTCTTTTCGCTTGCTAACGGCGCTTCCATTTTTAAGCGCTTCAATGGGATGGTTGATCGGCAAGGGAAATCGAACTTTCCCTTAGCACTCGGCCCGACGCCAAATTTCTGTGCCAACATGCCGGTCGTCTATATTTGCGTTTGGGTCCTAGGAACTGGAAGGGATCCAGTAAGGACAGATGTTCATTGGTAGTAATTCGCAGCACATCTTAACTCTAACCCACTGAAATAATATGGGTTAAGAATAGAAGATTCCCCACTCTTTTGCTGGCATATTTTCTATATTTTCATGGAATATTCTACTGAATCCGCCCATGACTTTTTGCCGCTTCGTCCTATTGTGCCGGAACGGGGCGACCTCCCTCACGCTTGCTTGTGTGTAAAACTCATGAAACGAACTGGCACCGGCAGCTACTCCAAATTATCCCAAAAAAATCACCTAGTATAAAACAACTCTCTTTACTAAATAGATATATTATGATATTAATATCTATAATACGTGTAAAGAATTCAGCAGGAGAAAAGACATGAAGAAAAAATGGATTCTTATCTTTGGGACAGCGTCATGTTTTGTTGTGGCCAGTGTGTTTGTTCCGTATGCACAAATCGGTCAAGGGTTATTTTTAACGCAATACTATTGGATACCGATTCATGATCCAGATTCAACATTTTACATAGACGACTGTACGGCGTGTCATGGTTATCGGTTGGAGGAAATTTCCTTGGATTTGAAGATTGAGAAAGCGCACTCAACGATGGAATTTTTGGGAACAGGCTCAGATCGATGCAAAGTTTGCCATGTTGCTACCGATTTCATTAATCATTCCGCTGCCAACATAAGACAGAACGTGGATAAGGTTTCTTGCTCCACGAGTTCGTGTCATGGAAGTAGCGGTCCGCTTCCATTTTATGCGGTCAATACGGATGAAACGGCTGTTCACGATTGGGCGGTTATGGAGATGTGTCCAGTCACCGGTTCCCAAGGAAGGAGTGAATAATCATGAAACATCAATCACACAAAACATCTACGTTCAATCGACGTGGATTTCTAAAATTCGCGGGTCTACTAGGTTCTGCTGCCATTGTGGGTCCATCGGTTTTCACGCCTTCCAAATCTCATGCCGCCGTCTATGGCCGGCCTGATCCGCTTGAAATGGAAAGCGATGTTGAAATCAAATATAGTGTCTGTCTCGCCTGTCACAGTGCTTGTGGGATACGCTGCAAAGTTGTTGATGGTGTTTTAACGAAAGTAGAAGGCAACCCCTATCATCCAAACACATTGGAAGAATGGCTTCCGTACGATACGGATCCTGAAGTTGCGAAGTTAACCCCGGGGAGGGCCTGCGCCAAAGGGCAATCGGGTGTTCAGGTGTTGCTTGATCCTCACCGGATTAAACAACCCCTCAAGAGAATTGGCCCCCGCGGCAGTGGTGAGTGGGAGCCTATCAGTTGGGATCAGGCAGTACAGGAAATTGGAGATCAATTGCTTGAATTGAGAGACTTGGATACACCAGTCGATCCGAACGCCCCTGAATTAGGGTCAATCGCCAACAAAGTCGTATTTTCCGGCGGGCGGAATGAACATGGTCAAAAAGAGTTTACCGACCGCTTTTGGGGAAATTGCTATGGAACAGTCAATAAACGCCATGATCACACAAGTATATGTGAAACCAGTCATCACATCGCGTATTCAATGATGACAGGAGAGAGTATTGGAACGAAAGGGAAAACGAAGAGCAGTACAGACTTTGAAAACGCGGAGTGTATTATTTTCTTTGGCACGGACCCCTGCGCCGCGAATTTTCCTTTTGTTGCCCAGTCAAGAAAATTGTTGCGTTTTAAGGAAAGAGGCGGAAAATTAATTGTCGTTGATCCCCGCTTTAGCATCGCCGCTTCAAAAGCGGATATCTGGGTTCCGCTGAAACCCGGTACCGATGCCGCACTTGCACTCGGAATCGCCCGCTTTCTTTTCGAAACGGACAAAATCGATACGGGGTATTTGTCTCGTCCTCATAAAGATGCTGCGAACCCGAACAACGAATCGACATTCACGGACGCGACCCACCTCGTTAAATTGGAAGAAGGCAGTGGATATCTTCGCGGTTCGGAAGCCGGTCTCGGTGAAGCCGATGACTTTGTTGTCTGGAGCAACGGACAAGCGGCAGCGAACACCAGTGTTGATTCGGCCGACCTATTCCCTGGTGTTGTTATCGTCAACGGTATACCGTGCAAAACATCTTTAGAACACTACCGCGATCGAACCATGGAAAAATCCTTGGATGAATATGCTTCCATTGCCGGTATTGAATCTCAACTTCTTATTGATGTCGCGGCAGAATACGCCGCACACGGGAAACGGTCAAACGCCGAACACTACCGGGGAGCGGTACAACATACGAACGGAACGTACAAC
>CAYVAZ010000456.1:0-3433 GCA_964449065.1 uncultured bacterium | reverse complement strand
CGAGGACCCCTATGCCTGGAAAGGGATCGAGGACAACGCGAAACCCTATATCCGCACGGAAACGGGTCTTTAAAGCGTTTTCCGTTCAAACTGAACCAGGTTGATCGGAAATTGCTTGTCTTATGAGGATCCCGGCTTTTCTGCGAAAGAGAAGCCACTGCCTCCGTCTCAACCCCGGCGGCAGTGGCGGTGGCCGGATCGGTAAGGGCTTGGTCTTGAAGGACCGTGTTAGAGTTTGATCGACCACCGTCTTCGCATGAGGCCTGAACGGATACGCAGCAGCTTTTGGCTCTGCATGACAAGCATAGGACAGCGAAGACAATGAACGATAGCATTGGCATAGACATTTCAAAAGACCGGCTTGACGCCTTCTGCCTCAGCATGGGCGAGCACCGGTCCTTCAGCAACACGCCGGCAGGCTTTCGCCGGCTGCTGCAATGGCTTGATCGCCCGCTTGAGCGGGTCGTCTATGAGGCGACGGGGGCCTATCATGGCGCCTTCGAGCGGGCCTGCTCTGGCCATCTGCCGCTTGTGAAGGTGAACCCGCTGCAGGCAAGGCGGTTTGCACAGGCGCGCGGCAGCCGGGCCAAGACCGACCGTGTCGATGCTCGCATGCTGGCCGTGATGGGCGAGGCCTTCGCCCTTGCGCCTGACCAGCCCACAGACAAGAACCAGCATGAACTCAAGGAGTTGCAGGTCGAACGCACAGCCCTCGTCAAGGATCGCACGCGCTGTCTCAACCGCATCAAGACGCAAACCTTGTCCCTGACGAAGCGCCAGTCAAAAGCCCGTCTCGCCCTGATCGAAAGGCAACTGGCCGCCATCGACGCCGCGATCCAGGCGCGCCTTGGCGAACACAAGGCCAGGCCGCTCGACATCCTGACATCCATTCCCGGCATTGGCCCGGTCACGGCTGCAACCCTGCTGATCGAAGGTCCCGAACTTGGCACGCTTGACCGCAAACAGGTCGCATCGCTCGCCGGGCTGGCGCCCATGACACGACAATCGGGGCGATGGCATGGAAAGGCCTTCATCCAGGGTGGACGCAAGTTCCTGCGCGATGCGCTCTACATGCCCGCACTCGTCGCCACCCGGTTCAACCCAGACCTCAAAGCCAAATACCAGGCCATGCGAGAGACCGGAAAACCGGCCAAGGTCGCCCTCACAGCCATCATGCGAAAGCTCATCGAACTGGCAAATGCCCTCATCCGCGATGATCGAAAATGGACCCCAAGGATCGCTTGACCAAGACGGATACTCTCTAACTACTGGCTCGTGCCATTTGATGATGAGCCGCGCGCTGCAAATCGCGTTCTTTACCCGGGGACATTCGTTCCTGATCTGCCAACATGCTGCCCAACAACCAATCCGGGAACGCTTGCGCCAGTTTTGCCGGACCGAGCACTTTGATATTGCCCTTGAAGATTTCATCGCGGAGCGAAACAAATCCTCGCCAAGCATAGGTGAGTGACCTAGTTTTTGCGATGACTCGGAGATCTTCGTCGAACCCGGGATGTTTGAGGCAGGCCTGAACGCGATTGTTTTCCGATACGATCCAGAAATATCTTTTATTCGCAGGTTGGTCGGCAAACTCAAAAGCAATGGTCGTGCGTTTCGTCGGCATGATTGCGGTGTTCATCCGCATATGCATGCTCCAAATGAGATGCTCTGGATCAAAGTCATCGATCGCAAGGTCACGCCCCCACCGATGCCCCCAACGCCCAAGATCAAATACGATTTCGCCGAGCTCATCCCCAGCCGGTGTCAAATAATAGAGCGATTTCTCGCCTTTATCGCCGGGCCGTCGCTCGACCACTCCAGCGTCTTCGAGGCTTTTCAGTCTTACACTCAAGGTCGATGCCGAAATCCTCGGCAAAGCCCGCTCCAGTTCTGAGAAGCGATGAAAGCCGTCGGCAAGAACCAAAACAATGAGGATGGTCCAGCGCTCTCCCAGGATCTCTGTTGCCAGTGATACCGGGCAATATTGTCCATATATGCTCTTCATGAGCGCAGTGTGATCGCGCGCGCGCGAAAATCAACTTCGAAAATCGTAGTAGATTTATTTTCGCCGACCTGAGAGGTTTGAACTGACCCAAGCGTAGAGGCCAATTATGACGCAATCCCTGATCGATCCGACGGACCTTTTGCTTCCGGTTGTTGTCGCGAACCGAGGGGACGCGGAGAAGAACCGGCAGCTTTCTGAAGACGTCTATTCAGCCATTCGCGAAAGCGGACTTCTCGGCATGCCGATCTCTAAGGCGAATGGCGGACTGGGAACGCCATTGCCCGAAATGCTGAGCCTCTTTGAAGCGATCGCGTATGAAGATGCTGCCGTCAGTTGGGTGATGTGGAATGCCGGACTGATCGGTCTCTACGCGCGCTACATGCCGCAAGCGCTGAGAGAGGAATTGTTTGCGGGTCGTAACAAACTCATTTGCCAGTCCACAATTCCGGCAGGAGAACTTCACCAAGACGGCGGAAGGGCTGTGGTGCGCGGACGCTGGCCGCTCATGTCCGGCAGCCCCGGTGCAGATTGGGCGGTGTTAAGCTGCAGACTCTTCAATGACGGTCAGCCTGTTCTGAGTGAAACTGGCATGCCGGAGGTAGTTATGGCGACAATCCCTCGAGATGCCTTCAAGATTATCGATACCTGGCACACAAGCGGCCTGCGCGGGACAGGTAGTCACGATATCGAACTCGAAGATGTCGCCGTACCTACGTATCGCGTGTTCTCATTCGCAAACGATACTGTCATCGCGGGGCCGTCCGATCGACTTCCCATTTTCGCTTGTGTGTCTGCGATCTTTGCATCTCAGCTGCTTGGTCTTGGAAGCGCGGTTTATGACCACGCATTGGATCGCGGGAAGTCCCTGATCACGCCCGGGCCGATGCCCGATCCTAGAGATCGACCCGACTATCAAATAGCCATCGCGAAACATGGCGAAGCACTAGCTGTGGCGAGTGAGCGACTTCACGCAAGGGCCGAACTTGTATGGATCAATGCGGCGGGAGGAGCACCGCCTGATGCAGAGGCAACAACGGCGCTCTACGCAGCAGGGTTTCAAGTCATTGATTCAGTTAAGGACGCTGTAGAGGTGCTGCACGATCTGAGCGGTACATCAGCCCTTTATGAAGCTTCACCCATAGAAAAGCGTATGCGCGATCTGCGTGCCATGCTCAGGCACATCGTTGCGCAGCCAATGATGCAAGCAGACGTCGGGCGCGTGAAGCTGGGCCTTCAACCAGAATGGCCACTATTCTTTTTGTAATCGCTTAGCCACCATCGCAGACGCTAATATAGCAATTTCTTACGTCTCTTTTGCGCCCAAAGCCGACCTTGCAAATCAAACGCTGGAATGGAACCAGCCCAGTCTCTTGAAGCCAGACGCGAGTTCCGGTGTTGTATCGATAAGCTTCTGGGCGCGATCCAGGT
>CAYVAZ010000455.1:0-3437 GCA_964449065.1 uncultured bacterium | reverse complement strand
ACCCGCTTTGATATAAAGCGTAATCATCGTTTTAAGAGTGTTGAGCCCACCCTACTCTACTCGTCACCCGTCACTCGTCCCTGTTTAAAGATGGGGCGGCGTTGGCGGTTCTTTTTTTTCATCCTCTTGGCTGATTGCTGGAGGAGGCGGCAGGGCGGAGTATCCGCCGGTTTCTTCTACCGGGATGTCTTTGAACGCAACCGGTTCATGATTGACCGCGTTATTGTCGTGCGGTTCTTGCGGGGGCGGCGTTGGCGGATTGGCCGGCGGTGGCGGAGTAGAAGGAGACGGTGGTCCCTCTTCTTGTGCGGGGACTGACGCACTTTCATATCCTGGAAGAAAGCGTTCGTCTCCGGTTACGTTGCGGATAAACGCCAGCGAATAGGCATCCAAAAAAACGGTCGCGGGCAAGAGAATTCCTTCCAAAACAAACAGAAACGGCAGGGAAATAATGATGGTTAGCACGCCAAGCACGATCGGCTGATTCCCCAAGGATATTTCCAACACACCGAACAGCAATCCCATTATTATCATAGGAATCAGCAAAACCACAAAAAGCACAACCCAAATCCCGGAGCGAATTAAGCAGAACCCGATAAATTCGGAAAATTCACTCAATGCCAAACCGATAGCGGAACCCCAGGATTCGAAAATACCTTTGTCCTGAAAAATCATCTGCGGCAGCACGAATGAATTCATCAATACCATGTAGAAAAAGACAACGATAAATACAAACAAGCCAAACATAGCCATCACGATGAAGAAAACGATTCCGGCACTTTGCACATCCGCCCCGCCGGCGGGGAGCAAAACCGCCATGGCGATAATCATTGCCAACACAAAGATGATGAACAGCCCCAACATGGGGACGATCAGGTTCCATAAAAAATAGGTGATCATCTTGCCCAACAAATTTTCCAATGATTGCGAGACATCGACCTTGCCGTTTCGCACGCCAACAAAGAATAGCATCCTCGCGGCAGAGGCAAGAAACAGAAGAATAACCATCATAAATAGATAAATCACTCCGATGATTAAAATGGTCATCAAATAAGGTTGTATAGATGCAGGATCTTTCATGACCGTTTTTATTTGTTCTTGCGTCAAAAACTGTGATGGGTTGATGCTGGACAAATCATTCGCCACAAAGATAAGAAAGGCCATTAACAGCCAAAAGCCGAAGTGAAATGGCGAAAATAACACTTTGGCCATGTGCTGCCAGCCTTGGCTGAACGCGTCTGTGCAGTGCGCCATGGAAATGCTCCTCAAGTAATACAATCATAGAATTCAATGTTTGACAGCCGTCTGTGCTCATCATAGACTACCCACAACCACACGAGAAGGGTCAACCGAGCGATGAATCCATCCTCCGTTCCAATCCATGCGCAGGCATATCATCATAATATAATAGTCATCAAAAATCGGTTGCCTAAAACGGCCAAAATCTGCGCTGTCGTTAAGGCGGATGCTTATGGACACGGGCTGGAAGCGTTGGCCCCCGAGGCCATCCAAGCCGGTGTTTCTTATTTAGGAATCACCGAAAACCAGGAAGCACAGGTCATCCGTGATTTGGGGATTCAGTTCCCGCTCTTACGGCTGCGCCCGGCCTTGTTAGAAGAAGTACGGGAAGCCATCCCTCTTCAAATTGAAGAAATCGCCGGTTCATACAAATCCGCGGTATTGATTTCCAACGCGGCAAAAGAACGAAACCAAACCGTTTCTGTACACCTAAAAATCGATGCCGGCATCAGCCGCATGGGCTTTCATCTGCCGCAACAATATGAAGATTTGCACCAAAGCATTTCGTTGCCGCATCTCAAAATCAAAGGGGTAATGACGCATTTTCCCAGCGCGGATGAAGATGATGCGGTTACATTGGAGCAGGAAAAGCGGTTTGTATCGTTACTGGATACGCTGCCAATCAACCAAAGCGGATTGATTGTTCATACCTCAAATAGCGCGGCATCATTGCGGCTGCCGGAGCGAACCCATAGTATGGTGAGAGTGGGGATTGCATCGTATGGATTGCGGCCCTCGAACTCTTTCATATTGCCAAGTGAATTGCAGCCGGTGATGAATTGGAAAACCCGTGTGGTACAAGTGAGAGAAGTACCGAAAGGCAGCACAATTGGGTATGGGATGACCTACACAACTGGATGGGACAGCCGCATTGCAACCCTGCCCATCGGCTATGCCAATGGCTACCTGAGAACGCTTTCCAACAACGCGGATGTGTTGATTCACGGCAGACGCTGTCCGGTGGTGGGGAGGGTATCGATGAATCTCGTCACCGTTGATGTGACCGATTTGAACCATGTACAGATCGGGGATGAATGCGTATTGGTGGGCAGGCAAGGGGATGAAACAGTCACGCTGGATGAATTGGCTGAGCGGGCGGGAACCATCAGTTATGAAATGGCCTGTTTGATTGGGATGTGTAACAAGTTGGGGCGGATCGTAATTTGATCAACCTGAATCCTACACTGTTCATAGGGAATTATGAGAAGCATTTATGAGGTTGTGGGAGAAAAAAGATGGAATCACTCACTTTCTTTTTGCAAGCTGGTATACATCTTCTTTCGCAGAGGCACATCGCGGCGTTTCCTCTAGCATCTAAAATAGAATCGGTATTATCTTGAGAGTTTCGTTCTCTTTGGTTATCCGGCGCCGCAAAAATGACTCGAATTCGACTTTTTCAAAAAAATTCTTTCGGGGACTTGACGCAATACAAAAGATTTGTATACTTAACCAAGATTCGATATTCAATCTGTAGATGGTTCTACTTACATTTAATAGAATTATCAATATTTAGAACATTTTACAGATCAAGTCGTTTACAATAAACTCACAAGCAAGGAGTGTTTATCATGCGTAATGCAAGAAATAAAAAAAACGGTTTTTCTATCATTGAACTTCTTGTCGTGGTAGGGATAATCGGCATATTGTCCTTGATGGTTACAACCAATTTTCGTTTGGCTAAAGAACGGGCAAAAATCAGCACGGCACTGGCGGATATGAAAACCATTCAACTGGCACTCGAAACATACCGGATGGATAACGGCTCATTACCCCCTGATATTGATGGGTTTATCCCCTTTATTTTAACCGATCCCCTCTCCAAGCCGGTACCGTATTTATCCAATAACCGTGCCATGAAAGATGTATTGAATGATTTTAAACCCAACCCCAAACAATGGCGGTTTTTAACCTACCGCTACATAAACATCAAGGGACGGTTAGAGGGAATGCATGCTTTGAACAGCCACCGCAACCCCAACGATTGGCTGCCCATCAAC
Organism: uncultured bacterium; assembly: GCA_964449065.1. Classification (GTDB taxonomy): domain Bacteria; phylum Hinthialibacterota; class Hinthialibacteria; order Hinthialibacterales; family Hinthialibacteraceae; genus CAYVAZ01. The sequence goes on along the minus strand of CAYVAZ010000455.1, from coordinate 141 downwards.
CAGCGCGAATGGCAAGAGGCACACGCCAAATTTGGCGATTATTTAATTGCTTCGACCGACATCAAACACAAAGACAACTTTAAACGCGATGATGCGGGTCGGTCTAAAGCCATGGCAAAATGGAATGAGTTCTTTTGGAAA
>CAYVAZ010000454.1:0-3454 GCA_964449065.1 uncultured bacterium | reverse complement strand
GTGGCTCGGCGGGAGCCTCGCCCTCCCAATACAACCCGACATTAAGACTCTGTCAGACTACTACAGTTTCATTATCCCGTATGGCTGCGTGAACGATCACTCACTTTTTATACGCGGCTGGGTGTAATACCGTTTGCAATTTTAATTTCCGAGAAAACAACATAAGCAGGCGGGACGCCTGCACTACAATACAGCCTAGAAATCGTTGTGGTGCAGGCATCCTTGCCTGCACACATATTGGCTCTTTTTAACTTGGTTTTTCTATTTGCAAACGGTATATTTCCAAATCCAATTTGGATTGTTCACTAAAATCAAAACGGCTTAACAGATTGCTTTGTTTGATTGCCATGGGAAAAACTTTTTTAAAGCAGGTTGAATCTTTATGGTTTATGGTTCTCTTCGCGCCCCCTCTGTCCTCCTTGCGTCGGACATCTCCCCCAAATGCTTTGGGGGAGACAAAGGCTTTTGCAGGCAAGATGCCTGCACTATTATGAATACTATTTTCCGTTCCGTCATTCATAGTGAACTTTTCTATTTGAAAATGGTATAACACATAAATCAGCAATAGAAGTCCAAGATCAAGTTTAAGCTCATTGCCATTGGCTTGAGCCGTTTGCTCCAGCGGGGTTACAAAAGATAGCCAGGGGCAGAGTAACCGAAGAGAACGCCGCCCCTGGTATCATGTGAAAGAACATCTGCCCCTGAATGAGTCAAAGAAATGAGAAGGGGCCTAAAGCGAGGCAATTGTTAGCAAACACACTGGAACCCGCTATCCGTTCAACGTCCAACCCTCACGATAGGGTTTTGACAAATACTCATTCGCGCTGGCGTTGTTGGTGATTTCACCGTTTTTACCGTCGTAATTCAAATCGCCTTCCGCCCGGAACGCGACCAAACCAAGAGCCATGGTCTCGATCATATCGGCGCTGTATTTAAAGTTGCAGGCGGTATCCGCGGGCTTGCCGTTGCGGCACGCGTTTTTCCACTGGGTTTGAAAATGCCCCAAATCTGGTGCCGCTTCTTCCGTGGACCGCGGATCAAAATGCGCCATGTTTCGGATTTCATCATCTGGGATAATCAGGTGCTTACGGAAATCGGTAATCAATACACCCTTATCGCCTTTAAACATGGCCCCATGCCCGATCTTGTTTAAATCAAGCCACGGTGAGGGTGATTCCGGCATCGCCCCGCCTTGATACCACGTCACATCAATTTCATCCCGCCAGTTGTTCGCGGGGAATTTGTAATAAGCGGTTAATTCAACCGGGGTGACTTCCGGATCAAATGCTTCCGGGCTTTCCGCTTGAATGCTGGTCGGTAATTCGGCATCGACAACGTTCCATAAAATGTCCATCGTGTGGCTGCCCATATCGCCCATCTGCCCGATACCGAAATCCCAAAACATGTTCCATTGTAAGCAGCCCGCCCCGGGGCCGGCATCAAAGTATTTCGAACTGTAGGGATGTTCCGGCGATGGCCCCAGCCACAAATCCCAATTGATATGCGGCGGAACCGGGCTCTCTTTTTTGTAGTAGCCGTCTTTGCGGATTTGGCGGTTGCCCCACGCGCAGGCTTCTTTTAGTTCTCCAATCGCCCCGTCATGAATGCTTTCGCGAATGCGGTTAAAGTTGGGGTAGGCATGGCGCTGCATTCCCACCTGCGTGGCCAGTTTGTTTCTGCGTTTCATGTAGTTATCCCGCACGATGCGTGCTTCTTCTACCGTGATCGCTAACGGCTTTTCCATATAAATATGATAATCCCGGTTCAGCGCCCAGTTTGAAATAAACGCGTGGGTGAAGTCGGTTGTGCAGCACAACACCGCATCAAGGCCGGGGTGATCCAAACAGCGGCGCCAATCTTCATACACCTTCGCGTCGGGAAACTCTTTCTTGGCATGGGCAATGCTTTTCTCATTCACGTCACAGATTGCCAGCACATTTTCATCGCGCAGGGTAGAGTAATGCGCTCTTGCCCGTCCATACGCGCCAATCAAGGCGATATTCAATTTTTCATTGGCGGCATGGAGAACATTGTGGTTCAGGATCATCAGTCCGCTGCCGGCCGCTAGGCTTTGTCTAAAGAATGTACGGCGGTTCGTTTTTTTAGATGCCATTTTTCCTCTCCTTCAGTTGTGATTTTTATACAGATAGAAAATGTAAACTTCAATATCCTATTTTGCCATACCCATAAGCATTATGGCAAGGAGCGAAGGGATTCTGTATTGTCAACGAAAGGTGGATACAGCCATAAAACTAAAGTTAAAAAAATGAGCAGGATTTTTATTCCCCCTGTTTGACTCCCTGGAAAATCAAAAAAATGTGATAGACTAACCGCCAACGTTTGTTTTCTTCCAATTTCCTCACCGGTCTGGAGTCGTACCATGCAAGTCATTCCAACCCACTTTTACAGTGATTACCTCAAACTGGATGCAGCCTTTTATGTCCCGGATTATTTTAATGAATCCGATAGATATCCCGGTATAGTAGTCTGTTCCGGCTATACCGGCTTGAATGCGTTTTACCCCAAAATGTTTGCCAGCCGCTTCACAGCCGCGGGCTTTGTTGTGTTAGGTTTTGATTACCGCGGGCAGGGTTCCAGCGAGGGGATGGCCAAACGCATTATTTTAGAAGAGCAGACATCCGATATTCGCAACGCCATTCAATACCTGCTGTTGCAAGAGTTTATCGAAGGCGAAACCATCAACCTTTTGGGGTGGGGCATGGGAGCCGGTCTTGCGCTGGATGTGGCAATCACAGATGAAGAAGTGCAATCGTTAGTTGTGTTGAATGGTCTATTTGACGGCCGTATGTTCTATAAACATGTTTACTCGAAATCTCAATTTAACGACCTGCAGAAAAAGATCGAACAAGACAGAATCGAACGCATAAAAAACGGAAAAATCACCTACGTGGATTGCTTTATTGGCTATCCGCTCGATCCCGATACCGCCGGAATCGTCAAAACCCATCTGCGCAGCATGGATAAATTCAGCGGTCAAGTCTCTCTTGAAGTGGTGGAATCCATCATGCGGTTTAAGCCGCTTGCAAAAGCCTATGAACTCAATTGCCCGGTCTTTATCGGACACGGCAAATACAACAATCTCCATCCCCTTGAGCAATCGCAAGTTCTGCATTACCTCACGCATGAGCCGAAGGAATTCTTCGTGATTGACGGAAAGCACAATGACTTTATGAACGAAGGCAACCCCGTCTTCGAAGATTTATGCAACCGTCTTATCCGCTGGTTTCACAAAAACTAGTACATTGTCAACGATAAGATGACGGGTGTCGATCCCCCTTCTTTGTAGGGGCACGTTGCAACGTGCCCCTACCTGGTGACAACGATTAAATGACGGATACCGGTCCCCCCTGACTGAATAAAATTCCGGGCGATTTGTGTAATAATACCATTTCCAATTTGGATTGTTCACGAAAATCAAAACGGCTTAACAGAT
>CAYVAZ010000453.1:0-3477 GCA_964449065.1 uncultured bacterium | reverse complement strand
GTCGCCGCCGTCTTGCCGGCCTTGGCGTTCGTCCTGGCACCGCTGCCGCGCGGGGCTGCGGGCTTGGCGCGGGCCTTGGTCCGTTCGGCCGCGGCGCGTTCCATGTCCGCGCGGACCTCGTCCTCGTAACGGGCTTTCCAGTTGTAGCCGGTGCGCCGGGTGATGCCGTATTTCAGGCACAGGCCAGAGAAACTGCCGTCGCTCGACAGCGCTTCCTGAACGAAGCGGCGTTTGGTCTTTTCGCTCAGCTTTTCCATCTCGCCCATGTCCTCGACGACCGGTCGGCGGTGGCTGCCGCGACCTTTCACGTGCCCCCTACTGACTCCCCACCCCTCGACCCTTGCCAGGGTCCGCTCGCCCGGGGAGGCTCACGGAATGGGGAGGGGGAGTGCTAGGAAGAAGGTGCGTCAGGCTTGTCGCTGCAGCAAGCGTGAATCCCCCTGAATCAGCCGAATCGTGGCGAAATCACCATGGCTATTGATGCATGAATGCTACATTAAGCCAGGTCGTGCGTCATCCACGGGGGAGGGCTATGATCTCGATGCCTTGAGACTGTTCCCCGACCGAAGGAGAGCCCGGACATGACCGATACCTCGACCAGCGCCGCCGCCACGGCGACCACGGTGATTCGCAATGCCGCCTGGGTGGTGGCCTGGGACAAGGCGACGTCTGCCCATGTCTATCTGCGCGACGCCGACGTGGCGTTCACGGGCGATCAGATCACCTTCGTCAGCAAGGGCTATGTCGGGCCGGCCGATCGGGAGATCGACGGGCGGGCGCGGATGGTCATGCCGGGCCTGGTCAACATCCACACGCATCCGACGTCGGAGCCGTTGCGCAAAGGCATCACGGACGAAACGCGCAGCCCCGGTTTCTGGCACTCCTCCCTTTACGAGTACCTGACGGTCATCAACCCCGATCCGGAGGGGTATGTGGCCTGTATGCAGGTCGCCCTGGCGGAACTGCTGCAGTCGGGTGTGACCACGGTCGCCGATCTGTCGATGCCGTTCGACGGTTGGCTCGACGTCCTCGCCGACAGCGGCATCCGGGCCTGCATCGCGCCGATGTACCGCGACGCGCGCTGGTTCACCCGCAACGGCCATGAGCTGGAATACGAGTGGGATCAGAAGGCCGGCCGCGACGGTTTCGACCGCGCGCGCCAGTTGGTCGAGCTTGCGCGCCAGCACCCGTCCGGCCGCTTGTCCGGCATGATCACGCCGGCCCAGATCGATACCTGCTCGGCCGAGCTGATCCGCGACAGCTACGACTACGCCAACGAACGGAACCTGCCGTTCCAGATTCACGCGGCCCAGAGCGTTACCGAGTTCCACGAGATGCAGCGCCGGCACGGCATGACGCCGATCCAGTGGATGCACTCGATCGGTGCCTTGGGCGACCATTCGATCATCGGCCACGGCATCTTCCTCGACCACCACCCGTGGCTGCATTGGACGACGCGCAAGGATCTGGGCCTCCTGGCGGACAACGGGGCGACCGTCGCCCACTGCCCGACGGTGTTCCTGCGCCGCGGTATCTCTCTCAGGACCTTCGGCGGCTATGTCCGCGCCGGCGTCAACATGGGCATCGGCACCGACACCTATCCGCACAACTTCCTGGACGAGATGCGCAACGCCCTCCACACCAATCGGGTGATCGGGGAATCGGTCGCGGACGTCGAAACCGTCGATGTCCTGAACGCCGCCACCATCGGCGGGGCGACGGCGCTGCGCCGCGACGATATCGGGCGCCTTGCGGTCGGCATGAAGGCGGACGTCGTGCTGGTCGACGTCATGGCACCGTCGATGCGGCCGCTGCGCGAGCCGATGCGCAGCCTGATCTATGTCGCCCATGAGCGGGCCATCAAGGACGTGTTCGTGGACGGCCGCCAGGTCGTCGCCGACGGGCAGGTCACCACCATCGACCTCGAGGCCGCGAGCGCGGCGCTGGAGGAGGCCCAGAAGCGGGCGTCGTTCAAGGTGCCGACCAACGACTGGGCCGGCCGCACCCTGGACGAGCTGGCGCCGATGGCGCTGCCGACCGTCGATCACGTCTAGAGGGAGGGGCCCGGGGTCCGGCGCGCTCGTGCGCGATCTATTCGTCGTCGTAGAGAGCGCGCCGGCCGAGCCTGAGGTCCCGGTGGACGAGGACCGACATCATCAGGCCGAAGCCGATCATCACCGTCAGCATCGCCGTGCCGCCATAGGACATCAGCGGCAGGGGCACGCCGACCACCGGGATCATGCCCATCACCATGGCGATGTTCACGAAGACGTAGAAGTAGAGGTTGCCGGTCAGGCCGAGGGCGATCAGCCGGCCGAACTGGCTGCGCGCGCGCAGGCCCACGGCGAAGCCGTAGACGATCACCAGGAGGTAGAGGCCGATCAGGCCGAGGGCGCCGACCAGGCCCCATTCTTCCGCGAACAGGGTGAAGATGAAGTCGGTCTGCTTTTCCGGCAGGAAGTTCAGGTGGGACTGGGTGCCCTGCAGGAAGCCCTTGCCGGAAACCCCGCCGGAGCCGAGGGCGATCTTCGCCTGCATGATGTGGTAGCCCGCCCCGAGCGGGTCGTCCTCGCCATTCAGGAAGGTGAGGACCCGGCGCTGCTGGTAGTCGTGCAGGAACTGCCAGGCGATCGGTATCGCCGCCAGGCCCGCCGCGATGACCAGCGCGAACTTCCAGATCCGGACCCCGCCCAGGAAGAACATGACCCCGCCGACGGCAAGCAGGATCACGGCGGTGCCCAGGTCCGGCTGCATCAGGACGAGAGCGACCGGGGCGAGGACCATGGCCGTCGGCAGGAGCAGGAAGCTCGGCCGCGCGATGTCCTCAGGTGCTGCCAGGTGGAAGACCCGTGCCAGAGACAGGACCAGCGCCACCTTCATCATTTCGGACGGCTGCAGTTGCATGAAGCCCAGGTCGAGCCAGCGCTGCGCCCCCATGCCGACGTCCCCGACCAGTTCCACGGCGACCAGGAGGCCGAGTGCCCCGACATAGATGACATGGGCGAGGCGCAGATAGAGGCGAAGGTCGATCAGCCCCATGATCAGGAGGAGCGCCATCGCCATCGAGAACCGCGCCAGCTGTCGCGAAGCCCAGGGTTCGAACGAGCCGTTGGCCGCGGAGTAGAGGGCGACGACACCGATCCCGGCGATCACGCTGATGAGACCCAGGAACAGCCAGCCGACATGCCACAGCTTGTCGAGGATGGTGCGTTCGACCGGATTGGCGCCAAGGTTGAAGGCCACCCGCCTACTCCGTCCCGGCGGGCGGCACGTCCGCCGCCAACGGTGCTGCTGCGGGCACCGCCGCCGACTGGCGGGGCCGCAACGGGTCGCGCACCTGGGTCTCGCGCAACAGGTCCCGGGCGAGCGGGGCCGCGGTCCGGGATCCGCCGATGCCGTGTTCGACCACGACGGCGACGGCAAAGCGCGGCCGATCGATCGGGGCATAGCCGACGAACAGCGCGTGGTGCCGGTGGT
>CAYVAZ010000452.1:0-3499 GCA_964449065.1 uncultured bacterium | reverse complement strand
ATCCATCCAGCCGCTTAATGCGGATATTCCGGTATGCCACATAATCATTGTGATCCGTAATGCGGAAAAACCCGTCGCGCAGGCGGTATTTCAATTCTTCGATCTCATTAAAGTTCAGGTTCTGCACCAACTGGCCGTTCATCGTCACCCGCAAAAACGGCCCTGCCGCGATGATCTCCACCGTGTTCCACTCGCCCGCCGGTTTGGATGGATTTAATGTTGGAGCCACCACATCATACACCGCTCCCGTGCTGTTTTTGTTGGGTTCTCTGCCATAATCACCATACATTTGAATTTCAAACCCGATCTTTGATGCCCGGTTGCTGCGCGGCGCCCGCAGGTGAACGCCATTGTTCGCGCCTTCGCCTATTTTATATTCATAGCGCAAGATAAAATGATCATAGCGGTCGCGGGTTTGCAGCCCTCCGCCGCCCCGTTCCACATATTCAATCACGCCGTCTATCACTTGAAAGCCGCTTTTGTTGCGTCCCATGACCGTCCAGCCGTCTAAGTTTCTTTTATTAAATAAAGAAATAAACCCGGCGGCACGCTCTTCTTCGGATAACACCGAATTGTCCGGTTCCCAGGGTTCAAACTCAATGGGATACGCGTTCTTGCGATCAAACCACGCGTAACTTTTCTCTTCATCCGCCAAAATAATATGCGCGCCGGTGTCTTCCGCGTCCGGCATGGTTTGGAAATACATATCCGGCTTGTTTAAATACTTGTTCATGAAGATTTCTTTTTCGCTGGCAACAAAACCAATGTCACCGCCTGCCGGTGAGGCCACCACCAAATTCGGCGCAATGCTCTTAAAGGTCCGCGCCAAGGTCAATGAATCTTTTCCATCAATTACATAGATCAAGTTGGGATAATGCTTAAACGTTTCCGCCGCCGTCGTAACCGCATTCAAGCGCCCTTCCGGCGATTTCGGTGAGCCTTCTCCCAAAACGCGGATGATCAGTTTGATACCGCCGGATCCACCCAAGCGCCCGATGACGTAATTAATAAACTCAACGGACTCATCACTGATCGCGGTGCCGTCCGCGTTCCAGCCGTGCAAATCCCCTGCAATCGTGTTGCAGCCCACTTTCGAAACCGCACTCACCGCGCTGACGATGCCTTTCATTTCCAAATCCGGATCACATGCATACGAAGTTAAAATTGTTTGAATCCGAAACGGGCTGCGCTCATAATACAACCGTCCGTCCTTTATGCGAAACGCGTCTTCTTGATACCGATCGATCAATCCGCCCTCTTCGTTCAGAATGATATTCAACCGGTCGTTTCGGCTGTTTCGCGCGGTGCCCCGGTAATAGACTGTACCGTCTTGCTGCCCTTTTTGCACATTGCGCACTTCAAACCCTGTGCCCTCTACGGCACGCTCTAGTCTGTGCTCAATTTCTTCCGGCAACTCATTCAATGGAATATTCTGTGCCCGCAGTTCGTTCCCGCTTACAGCCGCTATCACTACAATCCCCAAAAATACGATCAAAAAACGCTTCATCATAATGGTCTCTTTGCTCTTTCTATTCGGTTTTGAAAGGGAAAGCCCTTTCTCTTGATAATCACTCCGTAAAGGTAGCATAGACAACCTCCCCTGTTAAGACACAGAAAATCCAAATAATAACATAAATCGTTATGTTTATAACTAGACAAATTTATAGTTTTATGTTAATATGTATTTGGATTACATCTTTTGAAAACTCATCGAATAAAAACCGATTTATTGGAGGTAAGAATTATGTTTTGTTATCAATGCGAACAAACGTCACACGGGACCGGATGCACCCTATTGGGTATTTGTGGAAAAAACCAAGAAACCGCCGCCCTACAGGATTTATTGGTCTATGTCACCAAGGGCATTTCGATGTACGCTCACCGCGCCATCCAATTAGGAGCGCAAGACCGCGAAGTTGATATCTACATCGTCGAAGCCCTGTTCACCACCGTCACCAATGTCAACTTTGATCCCGAACGCATCAAAGAGATCATTCTAAAAGGGGTGGATGTCCGCAACCGCGCCAAGCAAGTGTATGAAGACGCCTGCCAAAAAGCTGGGCGGCAGCCCGAATCGCTCGCCGGCCCCGCCGCGTGGATGCCCGTTGACGACTTGGATGAACTCATCCGCCAGGGCGAAAGCGTCTCTATCCTCAAACGCATCGAATCCATCGGCGCCGACCTCACCGGCTTGCAGGAACTGCTCACCTACGGCGTTAAAGGCTGCGCGGCGTATATGGATCACGCCCACGTGCTCGGCAAGGATGACGACAGCGTCTACGCTTTTTTCCACAAAGCGCTGGATTATCTCACGAAATCCAACCCGACCGTGGATGAACTGCTCGCCATGAATCTCGAGTGCGGTGAAGCCTCCGTCAAAGTACTTGCTCTGTTGGATGAAGCCAACACCGAAGCCTATGGCCATCCCACGCCCACCAAAGTGCGTATGGGCGGCATCAAAGGCAAAGCCCTGGTCGTCTCCGGCCATGATCTCAAGGATATGGAAGCCATCCTCAAGCAAACCGAAGGCAAAGGCGTCAACGTTTATACCCACGGCGAAATGCTGCCCACGCACGGCTACCCGGAACTGAAAAAATACCCGCATTTCGCCGGTCATTACGGTGGGGCGTGGATGCGTCAGAAATCCGAGTTCGACAAGTTCCCCGGCGCGATTGTCATGACCACCAACTGTATCCAAGAGCCGCTCTCCAGCTACAAAGACCGCATCTTTACCAGCGGATTGGTTGCCTGGCCGGGTGTCACCCACATCGGCGATCAAGATTTCACCCCCGCGATTGAAAAGGCGCTCGAATGCGAAGGCTTTACCGAAGACAGCCCCGAACAATACCGCACGGTCGGCTTCGGCCACAACGCCGTGCTTGGAGTAGCCGATCAAGTCATCGATGCCGTCAAAGGCGGACAGATCAAACACTTTTTCCTCATCGGCGGCTGCGACGGCGCTGAGGTAGGGCGCAACTACTACACCGAAATGGCGGAAAAAATGCCGGACAACTGCGTAATCCTCACGATGGGCTGCGGCAAGTTCCGGGTGCTGGATGTGGAAATGGGCGACATTGGCGGCATCCCCCGCCGCTTGGATATGGGGCAGTGCAACGATTCGTTCTCCGCCATCAAAGTGGCGCAAGCCTTGGCAGACGCCTTCGGCACGGATGTAAACGGCCTGCCGCTCTCGCTGATCATCTCGTGGTACGAGCAAAAAGCGGTCTGCGTATTGTTGGCCCTGCTGCACTTGGGCGTCAAAGACATCCGCCTGGGGCCAAACCTGCCTGCGTTCGTCACCCCCAATGTTTTAAATGTGCTGGTCGAAAAATTCAACATCCAACCCATCAAAACCGCCGAGGAAGATTTAGCCACGATTTTGGGGTAATGTGAAATCGGTACAGAATCCTATCCCCCTTGAGAAGGATCTCTTAAGGGGGATTTTTATTGCCAAACCAAGAGAATGGATTAAAATATAAGCTGGTTACCATGAAAAAAA
>CAYVAZ010000451.1:0-3516 GCA_964449065.1 uncultured bacterium | reverse complement strand
TCATCGAGGTGATGGAATCGACCGTCGTGTAGCGGCCTCTTGCCCTTTGAGTCTTCACCGCCCACCACTCCAGCGCCACCAGTGCCACGAAGGCAGGGATGGCAAGCGTGGTGGGCGAGGGGAAAGACAGATCTGTCATTTTTGCAGGATAGCCTCCGCCGCCGCAGCCGAAAAGATGACGCTGCGGCAGGCCCTTGGAGCCGTAGCTTGGTGTGGTGACGCGTGCGCGCTGCAACTGTACTGAACACAATACGTTCTGCATCTGGACGCTGGCCAGTTTGCCGCCGATCCGCTAACGAAACGATCCACGGAGGTGGTTGATGGCAGATCAGTCGTCGCGCGAGGCGCGCCAGAATCTTGTTGGCTATTTTGCCGGACGGCCGTCGGCGGAGTATGACGAAGTGGTCGTACAGGCCGACTATGCGGCCCGGTCGATGCTCAGCTTCTATCGCTTCCGGCAGCTCGGCGGTTCCGACCGCAATCCCGAGGACGATGAGGCACGAAATGCCCGCAGCAAGGGTTTCGCGGAGATCGATGCATCCGGCAAGCTGGGCACCGATAACGAGCCGGTTGTGGATCGCAAGCATGTGTCCAAGCTGAAGCTCGGCCGGGTTCCGAAAAAGGGCGTGCATTCGGTGTCGGATCACCCCGAAGTCCGTCTGCTGCAATTCTCCGTCATTGCGCTGCTTGTGCTGTTCGAGAGCGCGGCAAACGCCTACTTCTTCGCCCAGCAATCGGAATTCGGCCTTTCAGGCGGTCTCTTCCAGGCCGCTGCGGTGTCACTCGCCAATGTCTCGGTCAGCTTCTTCATCATCGGCTATTGGGGCCTTCGACACGCTGCGACCCCGGTTGGCACATGGAAGCCCGGACAGTGGGACCGGCGCAACTATTACAAGCTCTTCGGCTTTCTCGCCATCATTCTCGGCCTCATCATTGTGTTGCTGGTGAACCTCTCGGCGGCGCATTATCGCAATCTTATCGACCTGCAGGCCCTCGGCATGAGCGATGTCGAATGGACGAAGCTTCAGGAACATCCCGCGTCATTCCCGCGCTTCCTGATCAGCGAGGAGGTCTGCGCGAACATCATCCAGTCCGAGATCGGACGCGACATCGGCTCGGCGGCGACCTATGCGATGTGCAGGCCCTTCGCGCTGCACTCTCTGGACGCCATGATCCTGTTCGCGCTCGGCCTCGCCATCTCTGCGCTCGCCGCCTTTGAGGGTCGCGGGGCCGATGCGACTTATCCGGGACTGTCTGATGCCGCCCGCCAGTTCGAGAAAGCGCGCCAGGACCTGCAATTCGCCCTCGACGATTATTACGACGCCGTGCCCGACATGATCGACGAGGCACGCGAAGTGTTCGCCGGCAAGCATATCGAGGATGCAGGGCTCAGGGGCAGTGGCTACAAGCCCATGGACCTTGACGAGGAAGTCGCGCTCGAGGCGGCGCTGAAACAGAAGGTCGCCTTTGCGCAGGCCCTGCTGGCCACGCCGCGTGAAATCCTGAGCGATGAGTTCGCGCTCGATCAGGACATTGTCGACGCCATCACCCGCGCAAAACGTTTCAGCCGCCCGGGAGAGAACTGATCCATGGCACGCCGGAAGCGCTCAAGGGGTCGCCGCAAGCAGAAGCAGCAGCGTCAGGCGATCATCAATTTCGCCCTCGTCATTGCGGCGGTGGCGATCACGGGCTGGCTGGTCTGGTCACTGCAGCCCGAACCCTATGACGAACTGACACTCTGCGAGATTTCCGATGAGCTGCCGGCGCACACGGCCGTCATTCTCGACAAGACCGACGAGTACACCGAGGAAGAGGTCACCTTCATCCGCATGGCCATCGAGCGCACGCGTGACGAGCTGGCGGTCGGTGAACGCTTCACCCTGTTTGAGCTGGACGAAAAGGGTGAGTTCAATCCGCGCGGCGAGCTTTCGCTCTGCAATCCGGGACGCGGCAAGCAGGTCAATCCGCTGTTCCAGAACCCGAAAATCATTGAGGAGCGCTACCGGGCGAAATTCGAGGGGCCGATGAATGAGGTGCTCTCAGATCTGGTCGAGCCGCGCGAGGCCCCCGCAAGCCCGATCCTTGAAGCGGTCGCCCGTCTCGGCCAGACCGAGGCCTTCTCGACCGAAGCACCAGCGCGCAAGCTCGTGCTCGTCTCCGACATGCTGCAGAACTCCTCGCTCTTCACCATTTACGGCGCCGGGAGGGGCGCACTGCCAGCCAACATGCCGGTCTCGGCGGATGTGGCGAAAACGGTGCGCGACCGGTTCGGCAACAACCTGATGGACGTACAACTGGAGATCCGACTCATACCGCGTCCGGGCTGGAACGATGTGCAGCGCGGTGAGCTGCGACGCTACTGGGACGATGTCTTCGCGAGCCTCGGCATGAAGGTGAGCTGGCGGGACCTCTGACGGCTGTGGGCGTGTAACACTCAACCTTTCACGCGCTCGACCTTGATGTTCCAGATCGGCGTGCCGAGGATCATCCATACGATCAGGATCGTCATGCCGACCGCGGGCACCACGGCGACGAGGTGCGGGCCGATCAGATCGGTCAGCGTGCCCATGATGAACGCCCCGAAGGGCGCGCCTGCCATGAATCCGAGCTGGTAGATGGACAGCACGCGGGCGAGCTGTTTCTTCGGCGCGGCCTTCTGAACGATGGAGCGGGAGGTCGCGATGGACACGCCCGCCGCCAGTCCCCAGACAAACACAACGCACAGAAACGCCCAGTGCGGGATGTCATAGAGCACGAGCAATATGGCGAGCGAGCCGATGAGCTGTGCCGCCAGCAGCAGCCGGCCCGGGCGCTTCACGTTCCGAAACACCGACAGCGCCACCGATGACACGAACGCACCGAACCAGAAGGTCACGAACATGTCGCGGATGCCGTCTGAACCGAGGCCGTAAATGTCCCGGTTGATGATCGGCAACACGACGAGGAATGAGCCGATCACGAAGACGCCGACGCCGAACATCAGCGCGGTCATCGCCCAGAGATGGGGATCGGCGCGCACGGCGCGGAAGCCGTCGGCAATGTCGCCGAAGGCCGCCATGATGCCGGACCGCCCGGTCCTCACCCGACGTCCCTGGGCGAGCAGCAGCGCTCCCAGCACGCCGGCGGCCACGACAGCGCCCTGCGCGGCCAGCAGTCGCCAGCTCTCGATCGGTCCGACGGAAAATCCCCCCAGGAAATCCGGCATGCGCGTCGCCTTGTCGGCGTAGCCTGCCAGGATCAGGCCGATGATTTGTGCGGCAAACTGTGCGACGGTGGCAAAGGCCACGCCCTGCTGCAACGTGACGCCGGAGCCGACGCGCACCCGCCTTTCGACCACTTCATTGAGGATGGAATCGCGCGCGGGCATCATGAACGCCCCGACCGTTCCCATGGCGATGCCATAGGCGAGCATGAGCGGATAGGTCAGCTGTCCTTGCCAGAGCGCGAAGGCGAGCATGAGCGGTGGCAGTGCGGCCAGCAGGTGGAGCAGCATGAGCAGCGGCTTGCTGGAGGCGC
>CAYVAZ010000450.1:0-3520 GCA_964449065.1 uncultured bacterium | reverse complement strand
TTGGGGATCACCGCCGGAATGTGGCTCCCGGCCGCCATCTATTCAGCCGAGACACAGCGTGTGCAAATCCCGCTGGATGACGCCTTGGTCGGTTCATTGCCATGGGTGGATATGTGGAAATCTTTCTTTGGAGGATTAGCCCAACCGGGTATCCAACGCAGCGACCCGTGGGAAGGCACCTGCTACATCGGCATTACCGCCCTTCTGTTTGTCCCCGCTGCCTGGAAACGTTTATCCAATCCGGTCAGGTATGGATTCGCCATAGCCTTTCTATTTGCCATCCTGTGCACCGCGGGCTCGCAGGGACTCATTTTCCCCGTATTCTATTATTGCGTTCCCGGCTGGTCATTTCTCAACCTGCCCAACCGCTCCTTGATGATCTGTGCCATTATCCTTCCTATTATGGCCGCGGTGGGGTTGCACACCTTCTTAAAGCAAAAGGCAATCACGCGTCTGCAAAAGAAACTGTTGGTTTTAACCACGATACTATTTGTGGGATTAACCGGCCTTTGGCAAAGCACCAATCCTTGGACATTCAACACCTTATGGTATTCCGCCCTCACGTCCACCTTCCAGCCGGGCTCTTTGTCTGAAATTTCGTGGGCAGGCTTCAACTTTAGCTTCTGGGCCGGCATGACGGGAATATGTTTAACACTTTACGTTTACAAAATCTTAAAAGAACATGCGTTAGTATTTTGCCTGTGCATATTGGTGCTATTTCAATCTCTGCAATACAGCCAGCGGCTCTTTCTGCAAACCGCTAGCCCAAATGATCTTTTTACTGAAGAGAGGCTGGAGGATATCCAAAACACGAAAGGGCGAATCGCAGCCTATTCGCCAACCGTCGATATCCTCAGCGATGTACGATCCCCTCTTCTCTACGATTTCAACATGTACCGCCTGCCCGAAGTCCACGGCATCAAAGATATCCAAGGCTACGATCCCATGTACCCCAAACGCTACGGCGAACTTGTCCGCGCGTGGAGCGGCGTGCCCCCCAATTCCGATCCCACCCGCATCATCCGCCTGCAAAAAATCAGCAAACCGATGCTCGATTTTTTCGGCGTACAATATCTCATTGGAGACCCCGGCCAGCAGATGATTTATTCCGGCAACGCGGTATTGAACGAGCCCGGCGTAATCGGCAGCAAACTGCCGCAGCCCAGCGTGCTTAAAAAGATCAGTTTCCGCTGGCTGCTGACCAACGCCTTCCAGGTACCCAATCAAACGCAAGTCGGTACCGTTCGGATCCACAACGGCACCAAAACGCTGCAAGAATTCCCCATCCATGCAGGCGAACACATCTCCAACTACATAACAAAACGCCAGGGACGCTATGCCGCCCACAAAGAAGCCAACGTCTACCGCTGGTTCCCCATCCCCTCACTGGAAGGCTACACCCAAATCAAACAATTCCACGCGATTTATAATATAAGCAGTGACGAACCCGCCGAACAAATCTCCATTGAACTCACGGTTCCGAACATCCATTTGGTCACCTTACAAATGAATGTGGTTCAGCGTGAGGATTTTGGCTTGCAGCTGGTGAAGGATCATCCCTACGCGCCCATTTACAACAATCCTGAAGTGACGTATCCGGCCTATATCACAAACAAAATCTCTCCCCATGAAAATTGGGAACAATACATTGAAGAAGTGAAAACATTGCAACAATCAAAAAGAGATGTTCTCATTCCGGAAAGAAGCAACGATCCTTCAAATCAGGATGGAAAAACGCTAACCGCGGATGTTTTAAATATGGAACGCAGGTATTCGGATGAGATCAGTATACAAACGCAATCCTCAGAAAATGCGTGGCTGGTGATTGCCGAAAATTTCTCGCCGTTTTGGAACGCATACATAAACGGCAGTAAGCAAAAAATCCACAAAGCCAATCACGCTTTCATGGCCGTCCAAATACCAAGTGGAAATACGGACGTCATATTGAAATACGTACCAACATTCTTTTATCTTGGATGCGGTATAGGATGTATAACTCTTATAGGAACCATTTTTTTGTTGTACGTATCGTGGAAACGTCAAACCCATACAGGATAGGCAAATGACAAACCAAGCCGTACAGAATTATTTGCACAAAAACCGAAAGAATCTCATCAAATTCACCAAGGATTTATGCGCGTTCAAAACGGTGAATCCACCCGGTGAGCAGTATAGCGAGTGCATGGATTTTCTCTTAAAGAGCGCCAAGAATGCCGGGCTGAAAGCCTATAAAATCCGGGTTCCGCTTCCGCATCAAAAATATCATTTGCCGCAAGATACCTGGAAATACCCGCGCTATAACCTGATCTGTTTTTGGAATGTCGGCGCCGGACAAACCATACATCTTAACAGCCACTACGATGTTGTCCCCGTCTCACCCGATTGGCAAACCAACCCATTCAAACCGGTTGAGCGTGACGGCAAACTCTACGGCCGCGGCACCTGCGATATGAAAGGCTGCCTAGCCGCTTCCCTCTTTGCCGTAAAAGCCCTCATGGAAAGCGGTATCAAACCGGCATGGAACGTGGAACTCTCCTTCACCGCCGATGAAGAAACCGGCGGCGAATGCGGCGCGGGCTATCTGGTGCATCAAGGCATCGTCAATCCCGACGCGGTCATCGTCTGCGAAGGCGGCATGGGCAATGTGGTCACCTACGGCCACCGCGGCGTTCTATGGATGGAAGTCATCATCGAAGGCAAAGCCGGGCACGGCTCCACTCCTTCATCCGGGGTGAACGCCTTTGAGTACGGCCTGAAAATAGCAAACGAGATTGAAAACCTCAAACAAAAGTTTCCTGAAATCAAAACCCGGCACACCATCTCCAACAAAGAATACCTCAACCCCACCATGACGCTGGGCGGCGTCAGCGGCGGCGGCTCTAAAGTCAACACCATCCCGGACCGCTTTATGTTCACCATCGACCGCCGCCTGCTGCCGGAAGAAAACGTGAAAACGGTGAGAACCGAAATCGAACGGATCGTCAAAAACGGTGTGAAAGGCGTGAAAGGATTAACGGCGAAAGTCAACGTTTTAAATGAATACGACGCGGCGGTAACCGGTATCAACGAACCCATCTGCCAAGCGGTGGGCAACGCGGTGCAATCGGTCTATAACAAAAAGCCCAAATACGAACTTTTCGGCGCGTTTACGGATTTACATTTTTTTACCAACAGTGGAGTATGCCCAGGGGTAGGCTACGGCGTGGAAGGAGACGGTATCCACAGCAGCGGGGAATATTGCAACGTGGATTCCCTCATCAAAACCGCGCAAGTCTATGCCGAAACCATCCTGAGTATGGAATGTTGAACGAAGCTTTTGTCATTGCGAGAGAAACCGTTTGCCAAAAACAGATCGCCGCGCTAATTTAACAATCCTATTTGCAAGTGAAATTCAAGCATGCATCCGGCTCGGCGGGAGTCTCGCCCTCCCAAGGCACGCTTTGCGAGCGGCGGGAACCTCGCCTTTGTTGCTCTCCATGATTAAGGGGAGGTAGGGGGGATTGAAGGACGCTTTCTAACT
>CAYVAZ010000449.1:0-3521 GCA_964449065.1 uncultured bacterium | reverse complement strand
CAGATCCATTTGCGCAGCGTTGTCGCTCCCAAGTCGCACTGGGTTCCAAACAGACGGAAAATCGCTGTCTCCCAATTGATCGTTCTTCCGGACGTTGAATCGATTGAGAAAGAAACAGGAAAATCAGATCAATGATATTTTCTGCTTGGACTGCAATGCGGCGTTGGCGATCGGACCGGTTTTCGGCGGATACCGCATTCCCCACGAAGAGGATTGAAGATTAGAGCTTCCAAAGTGACGGAAATGCAAAACTTTCGAAAGTTGGGGAGATGATGATTCATTCCTTCGGGACCGTCGATCCGGATCGGGAAGGCCTACCCAAAATAACAGCGAACAAGCGGCTGCTGGGCGACGGGGATAGCGGCCGTGTTTGATTCGGTCTTCGGGACCTGTCACGAGCCCTGCTGAGGCAGGTCTCGCGCCAGAACCCTCGCCTCATTGAGAGTCACCCTCCCCGCGCCAGAGCCTGGACGTTCGGCTCAGAAAGAGATTGCTTTGCGTGAAAATCCCTCCATTTTTATACCGAAATGGAGTTCGAGTTCGATCCCGAGAAGTCACAGGCCAATCGTGAGAAGCACGGGATCGATTTCATCCAAAGCCAGGAGCTTTGGAAGGACGAGTATGCTCTGGAAGTCAGTGCCCGTTCAGAAGATGAGGAGCGATTTGCCCTGATCGGCGAATGGAGCGGGAAGATCTGGACATGCATCTTCACTCTTCGAGAAGGAAGAGTGCGGATTATTTCAACAAGAAGAGCGCGAGATGAAGAAAGATGCAGATACCATAACGGCTGAAGAGCTTGATCGGAGGTTTGATGAGGGGGAAGACATCTCCGAGTTTCTAGATTGGGAGAAGGCTCGCAGACCGAATCTGGAACAAAGGAGAGTCAATTTAGACCTCCCGGCATGGATGATCGAGTCGCTGGACCGTGAGGCAAAGAGGGTGGGGGTCACTCGACAGTCAGTCATGAAGATGTGGTTGGCCGAGCGAATCAAGGAAGAGAGTGCAGCGTAGCTAAACTCTAGAAGCTAAGCCGAACAAGCGGCTGCTGAGCGACGGGGATAGCGGCCGTGTTGGTTCGGTCTTCGGGACCTGTCACGGGTCCTGCTGACGCAGGCCTCGCGCCAGAACCCTCGCCTCATTGACCGTCACTCTCCCCGCGCCAGAGCCTGGACGTTAGGCACATGAAAAACTTTTATGGCGAATAACAAGAGCAAGCCGAAGCCCAAAGGTCATCCGACAAACATGTGGGACGCAATTCGTGACATTACTGTGGCAGCTATCGCCAAAGGTCAGCTCCTGCCGATGGGATTGTTTGCCATAGTCATTCTGATCGTGGTCCGTATGCCTTCAACCGAGGTGGGCACATTGGCTTTCCGGTTACTCGATGGAATTGAGAAAGGATGGATTCTGGGTTATCTTCTGGGATTTATTTCGTCTATCGGGTGGTTCATTCACGCAAAATGGCAACGGTCCGTAATCAGCGGCGAATTTGATCGTATGGGGCGTGAAAAGTCCCAACTCCAAAAGGAATCAATGGGTTCGAAAATCAAAGGATCTACGAAATGACTGAATATCTCCTCTACTTTCTTATAATTATTGTTTTTTACCACTTCATTTACGAAGGCATTCTGGCTCCATCGCTCCGGCTGAAGCTTCGCTTCGACTTGTTCAAGATCCGCGACCGACTTCGAAACCTAAAGCACGAAGATTCAGATGTATGCTCTGACGAGGTGTTTGCCTACCTCCAAGACTCGATCAACAATGGACTCAGAATGCTCCACAAGACCGACTTGATCCGCCTCGTTTCCATTGACGCAAAGATAGAGAAGAATCCGGTTCTACAGAAGCAGATTCAACGCAGGCGGGAAGCTCTATGTGCTGTAATTGACCCCGATGTGCAGGAGTGCATGAAGGATTTGAACTACGTGGCCCGCACCGCTCTTCTTGTGAATTCTGGTGGATGGTACATCTATCTTGTGCCAATCGCACTAATTTGGTCCGCGTTTGACAGGATTAAGGAGGAGGTTCGAGAGTTGCTCGCGATGCCCGAGGCTCAATTCGAGAAGGTAACTGCCTAACAAATCGGTGGTGGCAACGCCGTATAGCGGAGGTTGGCCGGACTGCGGAGCCTGTCACTCCCCGTGCTGAGCACGTCTCGCGCCAGTCTCCTTGCCGGTCGAACGCTTTCCCCGGCGTGCCACACCTGGGTCGTTCGTTTTCCAAAGAAAGACAGACCGAGCGCTCGTAGACTGACATGGTGGCGGAAACGGGGGGATGCCTCCATTCCCATCGGAGTTCGAGGCCAGATGCCCATGGGTCAAGCGCAGAGGGAGTCAAGTTCTGGTATATTTCATTTGGCCTGCGACGGGAGCGGGCGGCTGAGCGCCGGGAACGCGCAGAGACTGTCAAGCAAAGGATTCCTTCTCTCGGCGTGCGATGGGAGAGGGCGGCTGATCGCCGAGAACGCTCACAGACTGCGAAGTGGAGGAATTCGTCTCTCCGCCTGTGAAGTGGGTAGGCGGTTGATCCCCGGGGACACTCCTTGGCCTGCCGGGGCAGAGAGAATTTGCGAAGCAGGGTTCGACCAATTGCTTGTTGAGGAAGGCCGGAAATACCGGAAATCTCTGTGGCGGATGGTGAAACGAGCGGAATCGGAAAACTAAAAACGAACAAGCGGCTGCTGGGCGACGGGGATAGCGGCGGTGTTTGGTTCGGTCTTCGGGACCTGTCACGAGCCCTGCGGGGCAGGCCTCGCGCCAGAACCCTTGCCTCATTGATCGTCACTCTCCCCGCCCCAGAGCCTGGACGTTCGGTCAAAAGAGAGGTCCGCGGATGACGTTTGCACTCTCCAACTCGATCGTCTACAATTGCCACAATGGATCCAGCAATCATCGCGAAGGAGGCTCTGCAACTGACTGACAGCGAGCGTGCTGTGCTTGCAGATCGTTTGCTCGAAAGCCTCTCAACGACGCCGGCCGTGATTCGCGAGGTTTGGATTCGGGAGTCGGAGGCTCGGATGCAAGCGTTCCGGGAAGGGAGGGTCACGGCTGTTGATGGACCGGAGGCCATGGCCCAGCTAAGGTCGCGTTTTGCCAGATGACTTACCGTTTCCTCACTCCTGCACTCGAAGAACTTGCTGGGGCTGCGGAGTTTTACGAAGAGCGGGTGTCCGGGTTGGGTGCCGATTTCATTGATGAAGTTGACGCCGCAATCGAGCGGCTTCTCAGATTTCCGGAGGCATGGGGGCAGATTTCGGATAATTTCCGTCACTGCAACCTCCGCAGGTTTCCCTACTCATTGATCTACACGATCACCGATCAGAAGGAGATCCTGATAGTTTCGGTTTTCCATCAGAGCCGTGATCCGGGTTCATGGGAGAAGAACACCTGACAAGACCGAACAAGCGGCTGCTGAGCGACGGGGATAGCAGCGGTGTTTGGTTCGGTCTTCGGGACCTGTCACGAGCCCTGCTGACGCAGGCCTCGCGCCAGAACCCTCGCCTCATTGACCGTCACTCTCCC
>CAYVAZ010000448.1:0-3522 GCA_964449065.1 uncultured bacterium | reverse complement strand
AGAAGATAAGAGATGAGGGCGATGAGAGCGATTGCTCCCTATGACGCAGTAGCGTGATGAGAGGTATATTCCTCCCGAACCCTCACCCCGTCCCTCTCCCGGTGGGCGAGGGCGATAGATTCAGCGAACGATGAGAAAAACGGGCATATCATAATGTAGTGCGTAACGTGAGTTAATAACAGCATAATAAAGCAAGGAGAATATCCGTGCCGATATACCGCCAGACCTATTGCCATTATGACGGAAAGTATCTTCCTCATTCCATCGCGTGGATGACCATTGCTGCCAAAGGGATTTCTCTGTTTTGGCGAAGCAGGACGGTTAAGTTTTTCCGCTTTCCGGTGATTGCGGTTTTTTTGTTGTTTGTTGTGTGGATTTATTTCGCGACCACTGAAGAATTGGCGGCTTTGATCGATATGGATTTGACGGAACTGCTGGAACGGTTAAAGATTGATTTTGAATATTATTACAACTTCATCGCCACGCAGATGTATATTTGTTTGTTTATGACATTGGGAATTTGCCCAAAGTTGATCTCGAACGATTTAAAATATAAAGCGATTGGTTTGTATCTATCAAAATCGCTGACCCGCTTTGATTATTTGGTCGGCAAAGGAATGAGTTTGTTTGTGTTTTTGGCGGTTCCGGTGATTGTCATGCCGCTGCTTTTGGTGTTTTTGTACGCGAGTTTCGCGGATGATATTACGATTTTGTTCGATATTGACTTGTTGATACGAATCATCTTGTTTGGCGGTCTGATATCCGTTTCGTTGGTTATCTTTAATTTAGCCATTTCTGCCATTACACCATCTTCGGCTACCGTCAATGTAACGCAGCTGATTGTCTATTTTATCCTGCCGTATTTGGGCGTGTTTATCGAGCACATCGTACGGGATTACTCCTTTTTCACCACGGAAGGAACCTTTTTGTATTTTATTAGTTATTACGAGTGGTGGGCGTTGATCTCTCCGACGAATATTTGGCTGCATTTGGGTCAAGTGATCTTTCAACAGGATGCCGCGTATGAGCATCTCCATTGGGGTGCTTCGCTAGGGGTGCTCTTGGCGATGTGTCTCTTCTGCTGCTGGTATTTGTATGTGCGAATCAAACCGGTCGAAATCGTAAAATAAGCAACCGCGAATCAACGCGAATTAAACTGGATTCATTGGAAATCATGGTAACAATTGAACTGCATAATTTGTCAAAATGGTACGGCGAGGTCATTGGCGTCAGCAATCTGAACGCCACAATCGAACCCGGCGTGACAGGGCTATTGGGGCCAAACGGCGCGGGGAAATCTACCCTGTTTAAAATCTTGAATGGGCTGCTAAAAGCGGATACCGGCAAAGCGTTAATCGATGGACAACCGGTTTGGAACAACCCGGAAATATTTAGGCGAACCGGCTATTGCCCGGACGAAGAAAAGTTTTATGAATATATGACAGGCTATCAGTTTTTAATTTACATCGCCCGGCTGAATGGGAATTCGAAAACCCAGGCGAAAAAAATAGCAAAACGAATGCTGGAACTTGTCGGACTATTGCACGCGGCGGATCAAAAGATCGGTGGCTTCAGCAAAGGGATGCGGCAGCGTATTAAAATGGCGCAGGCGGTCTCGCATGACCCACGGGTGATCTTTTTGGATGAACCGCTATCCGGGATGGACCCGGAAAGCCGCGAGGTGACGGTGAACTTGATTCAACAATGGGGCGAAGAAGGGCGAATTGTATTGGTTTCCAGCCATATTCTGCATGAAATCGAATCGATGACCAAGCGGATTTTGGTCTTGAACAACGGGCTCTTGTTGGCGGAAGGCGACGTGTATGAAATTCGCGAATTGATTGACGAACAGCCCCGCCACGTGCAGTTGCTTACGCCTGACCGGCAGCGGCTATCCAGCCTGTTGATCGAGTGCCCGGCGGTGCAGACCATCCAATTCGGCGATCAACCCAATGAATTGCTGGTGATGACGACGTCTCCGGATGAGTTTTTTCAACAGGTGCAAACGCATGTGATGGAAGACGGGGTTGCAATCCATCAGATCTCGACGTTGGATGAGAATTTGCAATCGATCTTTGAGTATTTGGTGAAACCATTATGAGTGCAAGCTTACAAATGCGCATAGGGTATCCGTTCACGGCGCTGTTCACGGTGAACCTGCGCCGGTTTGTGTTTTCGAAAACGGTCGTCGCGCCGTTTATTATATTCGGCCTGCCGGTTTTGGTGATGTTTATTTGGCGGCTGTTTACAGTGATATCCGAACCCGCACCAGGTGCGCCGATCAGTGATCCCTATATCGCTTATACCCAAACAACCGCATATTTATTCAGTGTAATTATTATTCCATTGATCGCGCTCATGTTGGGATCGCCGCTGCTGTCGGAAGAGTGGCAGACGGGAACCATGCTGCTGCTGCAGATTCGTCCGGTACCGCGCTGGGTGATATCGGCGGGAAAACTCTTTGCGTATAGTTGCTTTACAGTATTGATGATGACGGTTTCCATCACGGTTTCATTTTTATTGGCCGCCAGTTTGCCGGATTCGGGGATGATTCCCTACGATTTGGATGTATTGTTTCGGGATTGGCGGATTTACAGTCTGGGATTGATTGTGTATGGCGCGGTTATGATGCTGATTGGGATTTATTTTAAGCGCCCCATCATGTTTGGAATCGCGTTTTTGATTTGGGATTTGTTCGCATCCTATCTGCCGGGATATGCCCATAAATTGACGGCACGGTATTATCTGCAATCCATCATGCCCGGGCAGGGTGACAGCAATATTATGCTGAACACCTTTGCGGTTCACTCCCCTGCATCCGTGACCGAAGCGGTCTTGGTGCTGGTTGGAATCATTATTGTATGTATTTTTCTCTCCGCGTTTGTCTTGAGCCGCAAGACGATCCAGCCGGTAGAGAATTAGTTTAAACCGCTCTAGTACAGTGTCAACGATTAAATGACGGGTGTCGATCCCCCCTACCCCCCTTATCAAGGGGGGCAACAACGGATAACTAGCCGTCATTTTTTGATTGACAGACTACTAGTAGTCTGACAGAGACCAAATGTCGAGTTGAATTGGGAGGGCGAGGCTCCCGCCGAGCCACAGGGTTTTCACCTTATACCATTTGAAATAAAAAATGTCCGTTATATTGGTAGGGTGGGCTCAACACTCTTACAACCTTGATTACGCTTCATGTCGAAGCGGGTGCAAGATTGAATCCAACCGAAAGGCTTTTGTCCGGTAGCCCACCAGTCATACCGAAAGCGGATATTCCATATTTCTTTTGGTATAAGCAATCTTAATAGATAAGGGGATTGTTCAATCTTCATTCTTTCCCTGCTGTTTTGGTGTTTCTTTATTACAATTAATTCCAGTTTCGGTAACAGGTCAGCGATATGAAGTGCATTTCTAAAAAATCGAATAGATTTTCTCATTCCTCCCCCAATGCAATGGGGGAGGCTAGGTGGGGGTTAAACGCTCAGTGCTTCAAACCCTCCCCTAACCCCTCCCACCTTTGGGAGG
>CAYVAZ010000447.1:0-3534 GCA_964449065.1 uncultured bacterium | reverse complement strand
TCTATATGTACGCTGAATCTATCGCCCTCGCCCACCGGGAGAGGGCCGGGGTGAGGGTTCGGGAGGAATAAACCTCTAATTACGCTACTGCGTCATAGGGAGCAATCGCTCTCATCGCCCTCATCTCTTATCTTCTCCCAAAGGGCTGCTCTCCGTACACAAAAAATTTTAAATCTGTAATGTTTCATGTTTTTTTAACCGCGAGGACACGTAAATTCACGCGAATAACAACATGGGAATTTTCTGTTCATCGGGTTTTATACCGATGTTATTTTGGATTATCGGGGAAGAAAAGCGTGCTTCCGGCTCGGCGGGAGCCTCGCCCTCCTAAAAAACATTGTTTAGACAACTTCTCTTAAGTATAATTACATTGAGTTGGACGGATTGGCGCACCGACTGGAAGCCGATGCTCCCCGGTTGCGTACTGAGACTAGCCCAAAGGGAGAAGACGATAGACATTGCGTTTGACTTAGAATAGTTCGCTCACAACAAAAACCATTTTTCAAGCAATCGTCAATCATTGATTACGTAACATCAGTTATTTACTAAAAATCACAATTTTTTAAGTATAATCTCAACCTGTTGCTTAAGGTGGGCAATATCTCTTTCGATGGTTTCCAGTTTTTCAGAGGTGTCTTTCATATACCCCATAATCACATTCATCTTTTCTTCAACCGATTCGGGATGTTCGGGGTCTTCTCCCCCCTCTTGCTTGCCTTTGGATTTGGACTGATAAAAAAGGTCTTTTGCTTGGTCTTTGGTCATCCCCAATTTATTCTTTAAAAGAAAAGAAAGATGATTCCAAACCGAAGGTTTAAGAGTTGATATCATTTTACTCATGCGAAGATAGTTTCCATGTAAGCTTTCAAACTGTAACTCTATTCTTTCAAGATAATTATATAAGAAAACAATCCGTTCATTCATCAAATCAAAAAAAATCTCTAATCCTTAATCTCTGTTTCAATACGCAAGACGACGCAGTTTTTTAATCCGGTTGCGGGCAAAATCAGCAAACGAACTTGTATCATCCTGCTGTAAATAACTTTCATACAAAGAGATAGCATTTTTGTATTCACCCCGTTTCTCTTCCAAAAGCGCAAGGTTAAAGAAGGCATCCGGGTTAGAACCAATCTCAACTGACCGCTGATAAAACTCGATGGATTCAGCACTTCTACCTAGATACTCAAGCGTTATTCCTAAATCATTCAGTGCTTTCGCGTGATTTTCATCCAGACGGACAGTTTGACGAAAAGCTTGTTCTGCTTCTTCATAATTCTTCTGCTGGAAAAATGCGTAACCCAATAAATAAAAGGCCTCTACAGAACTTGAATCCTCTTGCACCACCTCTTTAGCCAATAGGGCGGTCTGAACCCAGTCGCCACGGTTTGCCGCCTCCCTGGCCTTCTGCAAGTTTGATCCCAAAGATTCCGGTACGACTACATTTCGCTCTTGAGCAGATATTTTTTCAGCAGCTGGTTCTTCTATTGGTTGGGGTTCAATTTTGTTTTCGGGAACGACTCGGGTTAGGTCTTCTTCGGGCGCGGCAGTTGGTGTTATTACCACGTTTCTTTCCGGTAACCCGCTCGTTACTTGTTCTTTCGTCACAGACTCAACGGCCTGCATTTCGCTTATCACTCTTTCTTGAAAGCGTAAAGCCGGTTCCAGGGTCGGGGAAAGTTGAAGCGCTTTATCGATGTTCCTTTTTGCTTCCTGCAAATTATTTTGTGTGTAAGCAAGTTCCGATAAAGCCATATAAGTCCGGGGGCGCGGCGATATAGCCAATGACTGCATCAATTCTTCCTCAGCGGCTTCAAAGTTTCTCTTCACCCGGAACTCGATCCCTTTGTAGTAATGTTCCAGCGATTCTTCCACTTCCTGTTTAAATTGTTCCCGCTTATCCGGCCCGCTGCATTGCATCATCAAAAGCGTTGACAAGACAATCACGAAAAATGGATATATGGTTTTGTTTAGCAGCATCTTTCAACCTTATAGAATAGATGTAACCCAAATGAGATTTTGCACTATAATGGATAATCATAGTAGGAAATTTTATTTCGGGATAGAGTGAAGCATGGCTAAAATCGTGAATGTAAGAAATTGATATTTCAGATCATAGGTTTGGCCGCCGAAAATAATTGAAATCAAACAGATAGAAACCCAAAACGAAACGTGGAATCATGACAAACTCGTTGGAACGCAAACAAAAAGAATACCGGCTGGCCGCTTTGCTGCGCACCACGGAGAAAAATACCCTGAGCAATCCTAAGTTGAAGGCCATGGCCGATCAACTGCGCAATTCCTATCAGATGGACCAAGCCGGCTTTTTAAAGATGCTGGGGCTGGGAGGCCCGCCGGATGAAAAACCACAACGCGTCAAGTTGCCCGAATCAAAAATCCCGCAACTCCTCATGATCCTCGATTCTCTCGCAACCAAAAAACCGCTTTCGCTTCCCCCCAGCCATCGCGAGCTCAATTTGGATTCCACCCCTGCTCTGCTTTCCCGGTTGGAAAACAATGATGACACTGGAATCATCAACATGTCTCCACCCATCAAAGACAACCTGCGGCAAATTCATCCCCGCAGCAACATTAACAACGAAATGCTGAAAGAGGTAGATGAAGAAATCCAAAAAGCCAAAGCGGTCTATAACAGCGTCAAACGGGATGAAGGCCAAGTCCGCGGCAAACAAGGAAAATATGCCCTCGCTGTCGAACGCCTCAAAGCCGAACGCATCCTGCGTGAGTATCCCGAAATGATTTCTCATTTGGAACACAAGCGTCAAATGATTTTGGAAGGTGTGTTGATATAATGCGGGCAGTGGTTCAGCGTGTCAGCCGGGCGTCAGTCCATGTGGATCAAACCGTCACCGGCAAGATCGGGCAAGGATTGCTCGTCTTGCTTGCCGTGGAGAAAAACGATACCGAAAAGGATCTTCACTGGCTTTTGGATAAACTAAGCGTGTTGCGGATATTCTCAAACGAAGACGGGAAATTCGATTTGTCGCTTGAAGATATTCAAGGCAGCATCTTGTTGGTATCCCAATTCACTCTTTATGGCGATTGCCGTAAAGGCCGCCGCCCCAATTTTGACCGTTCCGCCCCCCCTGATCTTGCGGAAGAATTATACAACAAAGGCATCGAGTATCTGCGCGCGAAAGGCATTCCAACCGAAACCGGCCAATTCGGCGCCATGATGGATGTTGAACTGGTGAATGACGGGCCGGTAACTCTTATTATAGACTCGCCTAATTCTTCTGAATAACTCATGTTACGCAACGAAGAGACTGTTGTTATCCCCCCTTATTAAGGGGGGGGATCGAAGCACGCTTTCAACAACGCAAAATCCCCCGGAGCCTACGGCTCCACCCCCTTATGTAAGGGGGTTATTGTACTGCATTTCAAATTTCTCAACGTTTTTATACGGGCATTACTGCCTCCATATTTTGTTGTATTTCTTCTTATTTAGTGACTATCGAAACGGGTTTGAAGCTCGCAACAATACCTACCGTATAGAATTTTGCGTAACGTCAGTTA
>CAYVAZ010000446.1:0-3545 GCA_964449065.1 uncultured bacterium | reverse complement strand
AATTGAATTGAATTCAAAGCTGAATTAAATAGAGAAGGGAGATTTTGAAGCTTCTGACAGAATTTTTCAATATCTGCTTTATGTTTTGTGCAATGGGTAGGACATATAACATTTAAATTTTCTAACACTTCAAAATCCATAAAATCGTGCATTCCACCGATAAGGGCTATAGGTTTCCCGAATGTTGAAGCTACATCTAAAATATTTTTCACTCCTGAATGTGCACATTGTATTGCGCAAGATAAAATCGAGAACAAACGCAGCGTAAAATCGAGAGTTTTGGGACTCAAATCCTGTTAATGCTCCCAGCCAGCATTTAATTTCTACAATTCACTGTTAATGGTTTTATAATCTTACATAAATCTTTTTAAGAAAAAGACTTAGATAACATACTTTACAACGATGCTTGAAAAACTCTCCATCTATTTCACCGAGAGCCTCCTCTATAGAAGGCTCTGCGGTTACTATTTTGTTTGCAATTATACATATGCCTCATCTTCCTGCTTTCTTTCAAGTCGTTTTTTTCTAGTTTTAGCTAGGCTTTTCTTTGCTTCAACTAGACGAACTGACTGCCCCTTATAACTTAAAATAAGACATCTATGAGTAAATCGGTCTACTAAAGCCGCTGTCAACTCTGCTGTCCCAAAGATCTGAACCCACTTGTCAAATGACAAGTTAGTACTCACAGCAATAGGACCTCTTTCGTAACGACTAGCAAAGACATCAAAAAGAAGTCGGGCGCCATTTTCAGAAAAAGGAACAAAGCCTAGCTCATCTATTATCAACAATTGAGGTTTAACAAGTGTCTGCATTAGCTTACTCAAGCTATGATTGGCCTTAGCTTCCTCTAGATGGTTGACTAGTTCGCAGGCAGTATGAAATCTTACTGTAACTCCTCTACGACAAAGCTGCCTTCCTAGCGCTATCAAACTATGCGTTTTGCCAGTGCCTTGTTGACCCATTAAGCATAGGTTCTTGTTTTGAGCAATGAAATCTCCCTTCCCCAATGACATAATTTTTGAAAAATCAATTTCCGGATTCAATGAGGGGTCAATATCACACCACTCTTTTTCTACTGGGAATTTTGCCCGAGACAACCGTCGTTTGGCCGCACGAATAGCCCTGTATTCTATTTCAGCTTGTAAGAGGCCAACAAGAAATTGTGTCTTGTCCTTAACATTTTCTAGACTCGGCAATGCTTCAAGCGCACCATTCATTTTTAATGTGGTTAAAAGATCATTGATCATAAAAACACCTCCTGACTAAGCTCTGCGTATAAAGAGAGATCAAATTGCCATGTTGATACACTGAGTGATGTCGGCAATAATTTCTTAATATTATCTTGTTTAAAATAATTACATGGCATCTCCAGCTGATAGATAATATTTTTTACTGCTGCATATTCAATAGCGCCATATTCTAATGCTAATTCTATTGCTTCTCTAATTTGTTTTTCAGAAAACTTTCGTTTCAGCATCAAAATGGCAACAAATTGTCTATTCGCTTCTTTATTGTCGTGTTTTTCTCGAAGGCGTTGCCAAATCTGCATTAGGATTGACTCAAACTTATGCTGATATACAGCTTTGCAATGCCAAAATGCATTTGGCTTGCGTAAAAGCTGATTTAAGTAGTGTTCCAACTGTAGAGAGTCTGCTTTGCCATATTGCCTCACATGAGATGTGATAAGCTCATGTTTGTCAAAAATCTCAACTTGATCTACTGACAAAGCTACCCTTAAATAGGTTCCTACAAATGATTCTGGAACGGAATATTGGTGATGATCTGCTGTAATTAGTTGACAACAATCAACACGACAATTGAGCCACTTTCTCCATTTTTTACTTTTGGATAAAGGACTTAAAAGAGGTGTCAATTTTGTAAATATATCGAGTATCTTTTCTTGAGTTTTGTAATGAATATTTTCCTCAATATCTTTTTTAGATAGTGAATGCAAAAAAGTATTAAGGTCATCCCAGCTTGCAAAGCGAGGGAGGCCGGGTAAGAAATTGCGTCTACAGAAACCGACTCCGTTTTCTACAGCACCTTTTTCGTTACCTGCTGCCAAGTTGCAAAAGTGACTATGAAATCCGTAATGCTCTTCCATACCAACGGAAAAACTTGTTTGCCGCCTTTCGTCGCCCAATACCTTTTTTACAAGTACAGTATCGTTGTCATAAATGACTTGAGGGAAAACACCACCAAAGAAGCAAAATGCCCTTTCGTGAAATTCTCCCCACGCCTCGAGAGACTTACATGCAAAGACTTGAGTATAGCGAATAGCCTGTCCAGGTACGCTCGCCACAAACAAATATGCCCGATACCTGTCTTCGTTGATAATAACATCTACTTCACCATGGTCTATCTGTAAAGCAGAACCGAGGGAAAATACCAATGGCAAAAAAGATTTTTGCGTGGTTTGTTTTAATTCTTCTCTCAAAGACTTTACTATGTCTTGCATGCTTCTCACAGAGCCATGATAGATTCCTTGCTCAGTCAGTTTCTTATAAATTGTTGCAGCTGTATATTTTTGTTTCTTCTTAACTCTTTTTTCAATTTCTTCTTCTAAAAGTTCCCGAATAGCTCTTACTACTGTAGGAGTTTTCACGGGAGCCTTTCTGTTCGGTCGCTTGCCCCGATTTTCCAATTCCTCGCGAGGCATTTTGACAATGCGATTCACAGTATCCCAAGAACGGTTTAATTTCTTGGCAATACTGTTGCAGCTTTCTCCTTTTACAAAAAAAGCCTTTCTTATTTTATTGATTTCGTCCATTCTAATCATTTCCTTGACCTCGCTGTTTCGAGATGCTTTTGATATAACATCATCTTAACAGTTGAGGTCTTTTTTTGATTTGAGATGGACTCTCGATTTTAGCTTGCGCAGGCTCTCAATTTTACGTTGCCGAATACAGTATCAACGACTATATGTCTTTTCCGTCCCTTGATCTTTTTTCCTCCGTCATAGCCTTTGAGCCCCCTTTTTCTGTTGTCTTTACAGATTGACTGTCAGCTATTCCTGCACTTGCATTTTCATTCTTACCAACCAAAACCCGCAATTTCTTTCGTAAATGATCATGGATGTTTTGAAAGACTCCTTTTCTTTTCCATCTAGAATATTGTCCTTGCACAGCTGTCCATGGGGGGAAGTCATGTGGTAGATGGCGCCATTGGCAGCCAGTTCTTAGTAAGTAAAAAATGGCATTGAGCATTTCTCGCCGAGAGTGTGTTGGTTTTCTTCCTGCATTACGATAGCTTGAACCACTACTAGTAAGAGGTTCAATTTGTTCCCATTCTTTGTCTGTTAAGTCATCTGGATAAGCTTTACGCATGTCGTCCTCCTAAGGTTGAATCATGCAAAAACTTATACCAAAATATTTAATTTGCATACACCCTCTGAGTCTTTTTGTTGTTTATTTCTATGAACTCACAGAAGTAGCAAAAGATGTTTTTACACTTGTATTCAGCATGAGTTTCGCTCTCATGGGTGATTTCGAGTGTAGATTCTTTTATTTCTGGTATTGAAAATAATAGTTCTGACATTGAAGGTA
>CAYVAZ010000445.1:0-3550 GCA_964449065.1 uncultured bacterium | reverse complement strand
TTTAAAAAGTTCGGCACCGCAATCGCCGCCAAAATGCCGATAATGGCAACCACGACCAACAGTTCGATTAAAGTGAAACCGCGTTTCATCGTGCTTCCTCCCCATCAATAATCACTTATTACTATTCGATCTCCTGTCAGAAGTCCAGCGGGCGTTTGGTTGAAGTATCTGAATTTGTTGAAGCCGATGCTGGTTTTTCGCTTTGTAAAATCCGTTGGATTTGCGCTTGGATATCTTGCTGGTTTTGAATTTGTTGATTTGGGTGTTTTGGTTCGACAGAAATAATAAACTCTGATGAACGACGCACAGACGGATGCAGAAGAAACGCAGCATTGTATAATTGCTCTTCATCGATTATCAATGTTGTAAGTTTGTAATGTTTTCTTAGATCCAGTTTCATCAGGGGATTATTCGACACATCAATTTGATAAATCTTTGGTGAAGAAGATAAATCAATTTCTCGAATATTGTTGTTTCGAATGATTACCATTTCCAAATTTTGATGATTCGATAAATCTAATTTATCAATTTGGTTGTTATCACAGACTATAACTTGAAGTTTAGGATTATTTTCAATAAAAAGACCGCTTAAATGGTTATGACTTACATTAAGATATGTTAGTATCGTATTTGTGGTTATGCTCAAATGTTTTAAATTACAATGAAATAATGTCAGACGTTTTAATTCATTACAAATCGCAAAAGATGCATTGTTAATATTTGCACCCCAAATATTAATACTTTTTAAGTGTGTGTGATGTAATAGATTTAATTCTGTAATCTTTTCGGTAGCAACAAACGATAAACCAGTAATCGATGAGAAAAACTGAATTCCAGAAAGGTTTGAGATTCCAGTGATTATGGTTGATTTGCCATTCTTGTAATGTTTAAACTCTAAACGAGGACGAATTAAAATTGAATTCGCATAGGGGGTTAGCGCTAAACTGTCAATTTTTATTCGTGCTTGCCGTTGAGTAAAATAACCATTCTCTTCCACCCCCATAAACTTTTCCACGGCGCGGCGCACTTGCGGGTCGGGGAAGTTTTCCACCGTGTTGATGTTTTGCGATTCAAGAAAGCGGGGGACGGCATACCACAGCAAGAGGGATATGGCGAAGAGGACAATGGCGGCTTCGAGGATGAGGTATTTGGGGTTCTTTTTCATGAAGTTGTCTCAGATATCCGGTGGGCTGCCGGATGGAGTTGATTTGTTGTTTGAAGATGTTATCCCGCTTTGTCATTGACAGTACTATCATAGTTCTTATGCGGCGGGCACACCCTGCCCTCATGGGTTTTCTTTATGATGCAGGATGGTCCTTACTCATCACTCATCACTCATCATTCCTTTGACTTCGATTGCGACTCCACGGCCTCTTTGGTCAGGCACTGTTGGCCGTCATGGGCGTAGCATTTGATGAGGTCTCCCACATGCACGATCTGTATCGCGTTGGTGCGCAGGTCGGAGGGCTGATGTTCCGCGGATGTGATGAGGATCAGTTCGTGGTCTTCGATTAGTCCCTGTTCATGCAAGAAAACGCCTGCATCCGCCGCGCTGATGAGTTCTTCGCTGGTGTTGTACATCACCGGGATGATGCCGAAATAGAGATGCAGTTCGCGAAAGCTGCGTTCGTCTGAAGTCAGCGCGTAAATATTGGGCTGCAAGCGCAGGCGGGATATCAATTTGGCGGTATTGCCGTGACGGGTAACGGTAACAATTTTCTCCACCCCGGCGGAATCGCTAAGCATTTTGACCGAATCGCAAATCGCGCGTTCGACCCCTCTGCCGACGTGAATTTCATGCGGACGTTCGATTTCTTTTTCGGCGTGCAACGCCACACGGGACATCATGCGCACGGCTTCGACCGGGTATTTGCCGTTGGCGGTTTCGCCGGAAAGCATGACGATATCGGAACCGTCCAATATCGCGTTGGCGACGTCGGAGGTTTCGGCACGGGTGGGCCGGGGGTTGTTGACCATCGATTGCAGCATTTGGGTGGCGGTGATTACCGGCTTGCCGACCTCGTTGCATTTGTGAATCAGCTGCTTTTGAATAATGGGGATTTCTTCGGGCGGCAGTTCCACGCCCATATCGCCGCGGGCGATCATGATGCCGTCGGCATTTTCCAATATCTCGTCAAAGTTGTCTACCCCCTGTTGGTTTTCGATCTTGGCGATGATCTTAACGGCACAGTCCCCCAAATAATACCGGCATGTTTGCAGGTCAATTTTGCCGCGCGAGAACGAGAGGCCGATGTAATCGATATCCATCTCTTTGGCGAAATCCAAACTTTGCTTGTCCTTTTCCGTGAGGGTAGCCAGCGGCAATTCTTTGCGGGGAAAGTTAACCGCCCGGCCGCTGGTGAGGTGGCCGCCGTTCATAAAGCGGAAAGTTATGGTGCGGTGATCGCGGCTTTCTATGATCGCCTCAAAGGCGCCGTCATCCAAGAGCGCGTGATCCCCCACGCCCAACTGCTCCATCACCGGAGCATCCAGGTAGCAGTCGTTGCCGGGGTCAAAGCCAACTTCAAGTTGTTCACACGCCATAATGGTCTTTTCTTGTTTCATGCGCAGGCGAATTTTGGGCCCCTGCGTGTCCATCACAATCGGCATGTTACCTACCGCACGCAAGTTGGCAATAATTTGCCGGTAATCGTCAAAGGTGCCGTGGCTGGTATTGATGCGGGCGGCATCCATCCCGGCGTTATACATGCTTTTCAAAATCTCTATGCTGTTGGACGATGGACCGATGGTGCAAAGAATTTTGGCTTTTTTGGTATGCAAATCCATGGATTACCCTCTCACAATACAGGCTTATTTTAACATACAATACCCCCAAGCAAAAAAATAAGTATATCACAAAATGATAAAAAGAGTGTTTTAAATTGAAACAGGTCTTCTGTAGTAATCTGTCAATCAAAAAAGACAGTTCGTTATACGTTGTTGCCCCCCCCTTATTAAGGGGCTAGGGAGCATCGATACCCGTCAATAAATCGTTGACACTGTACTAGGACTATTTTATTCCCTGGAAGAATCATCGTCTTTAATTTGAAGGCGGTTCTAAAATTTCAACAATTCATTTTCCAACCGGAGAACCAATTTTTCCCGTTCATGCGTTTCATTCTCGCGCATTCTTTGAATATCAACTGCAATATCTTCAACAAAATCTGACAACTCATCTAATTCATTTCGTAATTCTTTGATATCCGATTTGTTTTGTTGCGTTTCGTGTACTAGGAATAGGAGATGTTTCGAAAAATTAAAAAGTTGATTTAACATTTATTGCATCGCCTTTAATCTGTCCAATGTAGCACGGGTTTGAATTTTCAACCGGTCAATCTCTTCTTGATCTTTCTTCATTCGTTCTATGGCCGCCGCCATTTCATTATTGGCTTCTTCCAATGCGGCGGATAGAGATTTCCAGTCTTCCGGTGTGATATCGCTGAATATAGTTTTTTCCATTTTTGCCTCTCCAAACATTACTGTATGAGCCTCATTATAACTGATGTTACGCAATCCATGATTGACGATTGCTTGAAAAATGGTTTTTGTT
>CAYVAZ010000444.1:0-3551 GCA_964449065.1 uncultured bacterium | reverse complement strand
TCTCTTTTCAAGAAGCCCTGGAAATGATCGAATCTTTTTCCGAAGATCAGCAGCAAGATTTGATTGATATTGTGCAGAAACGATTGATTGAGAATCGAAGAAAGCAGATTGCCCAGAATATCAAGCAAGCAAGAGAGGAATATAAACGGGGGAAAATTCAACAAGGTTCTGTTGATGATATCATGCAATTCTGTAGCGACACCAAAGAATGGTAAACCCGCCACTGGCAAGGCATGGAGCAGCCGGATTGACAGGATTAATCATGAAAAGGTCTTTGTTCAAGTCGTTCATCTGACACCTCATGACTACCGGAGAAAATAACATGAAAGAGTATAGAAAGGCGAAAAAGAGAATCGATGTTTCTGTCGGTGAATCTGTTCGCATCATTCGTGAACTACAAGGGCTCAGCCAAAACGAGCTGGCCACACTCACCGGCATTCCGCAATCTACCTTGTCTGCTATTGAAAACGATCGGGTCAATTTGGGAGTAGAAAGAGCCAAAATTCTTGCCCGTGCATTACAATGTCACCCGGCTGTCTTGGTCTTTCCTGGATGGGATTTGCATCAAGAATCCGCGGCATAACGGTTTCACCAAAACTGGACAATACGTTGTTTCTCATCTTCATGCAGCTCTACGGAGACACCAAGGAATGGTGGACCCGCCACTGGCAGGGGATGGAACATAGGGAAACTTAATCAGTTCTATTGAGTTGCCGATTTCATTCATTTGTGTAATAATATTAGTTGAGTTAGATTAGAGCGTTTCAGAGTTGAATAGCCGGGTAGCATCGGCTTCCAGCCGGTATATGGATGTACACGTTGTACCTCTACGCAAACCTGAATTGCTCTAGTAGTCTGTCAATCAAAAAATGACGGATGGTTATCCGTTGTTGCCCCCCCCTTGATAAGGGGGGTAGGGGGGATCGATACCCGTCATTTAATCGTTGACACTGTACTAGTTATCAAATGTATTTTCGTTCAGGAGGACGATGCTCCCGCCAAGCCGGAAGTACAGTTTATTATTATGATGATCACATTGTCGAAAGAACTTCAACAAGCAGTAAGACTATCGCAAGGTCAACCCGTCCGTGTTGCTGACCCGGAAACGGAAAAAGAATACGTTGTGATTCCTGCGGAAATATTTAAACAAATTGAGGGATTAATGTATCAAGATGATCCCTTAACAACTGATGAAAAGCAATATCTTTTGATTCAGGCAGGATTGCGTGCAGGATGGGATGATCCTGAGATGGATATTTACAATGATTTGGATACCTCCAATTAATCATGACGAATACAAAAACCATAGACATCTCCCGTATCCGCTTTACTTCTACGGCACAGCCCACCGAAGAAGACGTAAAACTGTGGAACAGCCTAACCCCTGACGAACAGCGTGCTGTACTTCAACGTGAACAGGAAGAATCACGGGCAAGCGGACTGGCTCCCAAACAAACGATGGCTGAAATGATTGCTGAATTCCGCACCGAAATGGAAAATGAACGTTAGACTCACTTCACGTGCGAAAAACGATCTACGGGATATTTACCGCTATTCCGTTGAAAACTTTGGACAAACTCAAGCAGAAAAATATTTAGGCGGACTTGAACATATGTTTGATTTACTCATAGACAATCCTCATCTTGGAAAATCAATGGATGAAGAATCACGTCGCTATGTCTACAAAGGGCATTATGTGATTTACACTATTGAAGTAGATACAGTAGTAATTCACAGTATCCGCAATACAAAAATGGAGTTGCCATAATAACTATTAATTCAAACCCCCCCCCAAAAAAAACCCTTTCCCGAAATCATAAATTACTGCTATAGTTACCTATCTTCTACTGGAGAGACCGTTGGATACGAACCGCAAAGTCCGCCAACTATTGCCTGCATCGATTTCCCTTCCGGATGTCCTTAAAGACCGGAACGGTGAACCCGTGCTGCGCCCGGTAGAGGATGAAGAACGCTGGATTCCAACCTTCCATTCCCGTTGGATCGGCCGGTGGCATGGAGAACCGCTTGTTCGTCCTGAACAGGGCAACCCTGAAATGCGGAACCCGTTCTCATGATGTACTTGTTGGATACAAACGTTTGGATTCAGCTCTTAAACGGAACCAACCCGGTTGTGAAAGACCGCTTTCTCCAAATTCCTCAACATGCCATCCGCTTATGTTCCATCGTCAAAGCCGAACTGCTCTTCGGGGCCCACAACAGCAAAAAGATGCAATACAACCTGCAACTGCTCGAAGACATGTTCGGGCAATACCAAACCCTGCAATTTGATGACGATGCGGCCAATCATTACGGCAAAATCCGCTACGAACTCTTCAAAATGGGCAAACCCATCGGCCCCAACGATATGATGATCGCCGCCATCGCCCTCGCCAACAATGCCACCCTGGTCACCCACAACACCAAGGAATTCAGCCGCGTCAAGGGACTCCATCTCCTCGACTGGGAAGAAGCAAACAGATACGAACGAAATGAATTAAAGCAAGCAGTAGCTTAAAAATCCATTGACAATTCATACAATTTAACTACAGTTTTAGGTACAAAATAAAGCTGGATAAATGATATGCCAAAAGATAAAACAGCCATCAAATTCGAGCAAAATATTCCTGAAGAGATACTCAGCACAGTAAAAGCTGAAGCGGAAAACAAGCATCAGAAAACCATAAATGAGCTAGAAGAGTTTGTAGCCGAAACATCAAAACTGCATGTAACTCAATCCGGTAAAACCAGCTGATAAGGATTTGTATGTACGGTGGACTTTATCCATTCCTATCGTCACTATGATGTTTTTGTCAAAGCCCACGAAGAATTTACCCATGACCTCAAGACCGTACAATCTGAGTTGATAAATACCTATCATTATGATCCCCATTTTTTGCAGCAATACTTTTCTCCGGTATTCCTGCAAATCAATCATGTAAAAATAAGCGAACAAACGGTTTCTATTCTCGGTAAAGATTGTAGATACAGTGACATCATAGCAGCCTACCGGGATGTCATTCGTTCAAAACAAAATGAACATGAAAGGGAAACGTCTATCAACAACAGTGTTTGGGTGGGGATATGGTGTGTGGAAATCATGAACCATGAAGAATCAACAATTCACCGCATTCTCAAAAATATCATCTTATTTCATCCGGTTCAAAGAAAAATCATTTACCATCATGGATTTAAGGTTTGAATTGAAGATTACCCTCTAAAATAATGACCAATCAGACATAATTGGTATAGTTTCATATTGTATAAATAAATTTATACCATTTTCATATAGAAAAGTTCACAACGAATCATCGAAATATCATTGAAACAACTGTCATTGCGGGGTCTCTTCCTTGGCATTCAATCGAAGCAATCTATTGAGTCACTTTGATTATTAGTTAACAATCCAAATTGGAAATGGCGGGTGGCAAGGGTAAGGCTGTTCGTCTACCCTTGCTGTAAATCTCAAATACGTTCCATTTCAATTTTATAAATCAGAATCAACTCCCTACTTGAACGCTTTATACTACAAACGCAAAGGCAAACTTCGCTTG
>CAYVAZ010000443.1:0-3605 GCA_964449065.1 uncultured bacterium | reverse complement strand
AAACGGTCCATACCATCCACAAGTAGCTTTTGCCCTCCAATAAAACGGGGCCTTTGATGTCTTTGATTTCCAGGTTTTCGGATTCTTCCGGTGTGAGGCTGTTGACCGTCACTTTGATGGGGGTGGTTTGCAGGCTGCCGATGCGGCCGTCTTCGGTTTGATAGCGGATAGTGATGGACGGGATTTCAAACTCACCGGTGAAGTAGGTGGAGAGAATGTATTGATCAACCGTCGTTACCCGGCCGTTGGGTTCGGTACTGCTGAGACCGGGTTGGATATCCAAAATTTCAAACTGCCCCAGATTGAAATCGCGGCCTTTGGAGAGAATTTCGACGGATTGGTCGTGCACGATTTTGATGGTCAGCGTGAATGGATCGCCGATCAGCATCTCGTTCTTATCGACAGAGGTTTCAACCTGCGGGACCTTATCCGGCGGAATGGGCGGCGGCGCGACCGCCGGGCCGGTGACCTGGGTTTGAGCAATTGATAATACAAGCAATATATGTAGAGGATTCAGCATGGTTCTTTCGTATTCGTATTGGGATAACCGTACTCATTCAAAAATTTTATTTCGCTCGATTCGCTTTAAACCTATTCTACAACGACAAGTTATTTCCATGATTGCAGGCAGGATGCCTGCACCTAAAACAAGCTTAATATCGGCTGGCCCGTTTGTGAAAGAATTTAATTAACGGGTCGATATAATCCTGATCGGTGCGGATCGGGACATGATCCACCTTCATGCGTTTGAATTCCGCTTCTAATTTCTGAAAATCCTCGCTTGCGGTTTCAGAGAAACCCCTGCGTATATTGGAATGATAGGTGTCGATGATGATGGTTTCTCCGGTTTCGGCGTCTTCGAGTTCTAAAAAGCCAATGGGCGGCATTTCGACCTCACGCGGGTCGGTGATGCTAACCGATATTAAATCATGCTTGTTGTTGGTGATGCGCAGTGAATCGCTGAAATCAGGATTCATGAAATCGGATATCAAAAACACCACACTTTTGCGGTGCAGAATTTTATTGACGTGATCGAGCGCTTGGCTGATGTTGGTATGGCCGCCTTTGGGTTCGAAAACCAGCAGTTCACGGATAAGCCGTAATACGTGTTTTTTGCCTTTTTTGGGGGGGATGAATTTTTCGATTTCATCCGTGAAGATGAGCAGGCCTACCCGGTCGTTATTTTTAATGGCGGAAAACGCCAGGAGGGCGGAAAGTTCAACCGCGAGTTCGCCTTTCATTTTTTCGGCGGTACCAAACATGCTGGAAGCGGAAGCATCGACCAGCAGCATGACGGTGAGTTCGCGTTCTTCGCGGTAGCGTTTGATGAACGGTTCGCCCATGCGGGCGGTGACGTTCCAATCGATGGTGCGGATATCGTCGCCTGCCTGGTATTCGCGCACCTCTTCAAACTCGACGCCTTGGCCTTTGAAAACGGAATGGTATTCGCCCGCCAAGACATCGTTGACCATGCGGTTGGTGCGGATTTCTAATTTATGAATTTTTTTAATCAATTCTCTTGGAATCATGTTCCTTACCCTGTTTGCAAACGCTGTACTTGCTGTTCCAAACCTTGGATTTTATTGGATGCCTGTGCCAATTGCGCCTGTATGTTGTTTGATTGCTGCATGAGTTGCTGCAACTGCTGAATGCGGTTGCGGATTTCACGCTTGAGTTGAAAGGTGCTTTTAAAAATGCCATCAAACACGGCGTCGCGGTCGGTCTGATAACGGCGCTTTACGACTTTTTCGTTGGCGATGTATGCATCCTGCTCGCAGAGGTTGGAGTTATCATCGCGCCGGCGGTATTCGCCCGTTACAACGGCGGTGTGTTTGAACTCAAACTTGCGTGAGAGGCGGATGAGGTATTCCCAATCTTCATAGACCAGCAGCGATTCATCGAAGGGGCCGACCGCATCGAAGCAGTCGCGGCGAATGAGCAGACACGTTACCGGGATGTAATTCGCCAATAGAAAATTATCGCGTTCAAAATCAAACGAGTAGACGAGTTGTTCCTGCACGCGCTTCCACTCGTTGGTGTTTGGATCGCGCTGAAAGGTGACATTGAGCACATCGGAATAGACGACCGGCAGCCGGTTTGGCATGGCGGCGTTGACAAGGGTTTGGATGTGATGGGGATAGACGCCGTCATCGTCATCCACAAAGTTGATGTATTCGCCACTCGCCGCTTCCACACCCGTATTGAGCCCGGCGGTACGGCCAAGATTGACGCGGTGGGAGATGTATTTGTACATCACATCGTCGAGTTCATCTTGTACAATAGTGAACACATCCTCACCGGAATCGTTTACCACCACAATTTCGAGGGGGCGGTATTGCTGCTCGCGCAGGCTTTGCAGACACTCGCGCAGGCGTTCCGGCCGGTTGTAAGTACGGACGACGATGGACACTAACGGCTGATCATTCATATTTGGTTCAATGTATCGTTCAGTTCGTTTCGTTTTACGGTACTTCGATGTGATCGAAGATTTGCTGTACGACTTGTTCGGGTGTTTTTTCTTCGGCTTCGGCTTCGTAGCTGAGAATCACGCGGTGGCGCAGTACATCCATCCCGATGGATTTTACGTCTTCCGGCGTCACGTATCCCCGGCCCCGCAAGAACGCGTGCGCTTTGGCCGCGACGGTTAAGAAGATGGTGGCACGCGGAGACGCGCCGAATTCAATCAATGGCGCGATATCCAAGCCGTAAACATCCGGTTCGCGGGTGGCGAATACGATATCAACAATGTAATCGCGGACTTTTTCATCAACGTAGACGTTACGTACCACTTTTTGTGCTTGCAATATCTTATCCGTCTCTACCAAGGGAGAGGGTTCGGGCGGCAGTTCGCCGGTCATACGGTCAAGGATGACACGTTCTTCCATTTTGGATGGATAGCCGACTTTGAGTTTGAGCATAAAGCGGTCAACCTGGGCTTCCGGCAGTGGATAGGTTCCTTCTTGTTCGATCGGGTTTTGGGTTGCCAGCACCAAAAAGGGCATGGTCAGCGGATAGGTGGTATCCCCGATGGTGACCTGCTTTTCCTGCATGGCCTCAAGCAGGGCGGATTGCACCTTTGCCGGGGCGCGGTTGATTTCATCCGCCAGAATGATGTTGGCAAAGACCGGCCCTTTTTTGGGGATGAACTCGCCGGTTTTTTGGTTGTAGATCATGGTTCCGATGATATCGGCCGGGAGCAGATCGGGGGTGAACTGTATACGTTGAAAGGACGCTTTGATGGTTTTGGAAAGCGACGAGACCGTGAGCGTTTTGGCCAGTCCGGGAACCCCTTCCAAGAGAACATGACCGCCGGTTAAGAGGCCGATCAACAGGCGCTCAACCATATACTTTTGGCCGACGATGATTTTTTCCACTTCTTGAAATAAGGGGGGAATGAACGCGCTTTCGGTTTTGATTTTTTCTGTCAGCGCTTGAATATCTGTGTTGGATGTAGCTGCTTCAACCACGAACCCGACCTCCTGTTTTTGATTCAACTCAATTCTATGTTCAAACTCTTATCATCTCATGTTACGCACTACATTATGATATACCCGTTTTTCTAATCGTTCGCTGAATCTATCGCCCTCGCCCACCGGGAGAGGGAC
>CAYVAZ010000442.1:0-3611 GCA_964449065.1 uncultured bacterium | reverse complement strand
T
This sequence comes from uncultured bacterium, assembly GCA_964449065.1. GTDB lineage: Bacteria > Hinthialibacterota > Hinthialibacteria > Hinthialibacterales > Hinthialibacteraceae > CAYVAZ01. The sequence goes on along the minus strand of CAYVAZ010000442.1, from coordinate 3,610 downwards.
ATTCCTCCCGAACCCTCACCCCGGCCCTCTCCCGGTGGGCGAGGGCGATAGATTTAGCGAACGATTAGAAAAACGGGCATATCATAATGTAGTGCGTAACGTGAGTCATGAAAAGAAATGTTAAAAAAATATTAAAATATCGCTTGAATTGTTGGAATAAGAATTGCATAATTGAATAGTCTGAATTGAATGTTGTTTAAAAACAAGCGAAAAGAGGAGAGTAGCCATGGGAAAGCGTTATTTATTGGCGGTAGTGGTGTTGATATTTTCACAAGTTGTAATAGCACAAATTAGTCCGGTTACTGAAGATCCTGAAGGACAAACCAGTCCCAAAACAGCAACGGTCATGCAGATTGATCCCATTACAGTTGACGGCGATTTAAGCGATTGGCCCGGTGGACTGGAAACCCGGTCCGTTAACGTGTATTTGGCAGGATTTGGGTATCAACAAGAGTCGTTCGCGACTGGAACACAAGATAACTGGTTTCAGTTGGGCTGGAATGATAGTGAAAATAAATTGTATATTTCCGGCTGGTCGATTGACGATGTCAATGTTACTCAATTAAGTAAATGGTTGAACCCAGAAACTTTTGAACCGGCAGGGGCACCTTGGTTCTATGACCGATATGAAATCTATATAGAGCATGACAATTCGGATTCAGGCGCGTTAGGGTTTGGTTTAGATGACGGCGATCCCGGGAATGTGCAATATGTGATTGGGGCGACGGATCCGGATAGAGGCGTGACGGGAAGTTCAGCCGGTCAAGAAACCGATGAAAACGGAAATATTGTTGACGGCGGGACAATGTTTTTCATTAGCAACTTTTGGGATGAATCTCTATTTATTTTGGGACCGGATGGCACCCCTCCTTTTTCGGAAGCAGAATTTATCCTTGAGTTAGAAGATCCAAACGAACCGTTTGGAGCGTATACAAAAACATTTGAAGCCGCGATTACACCGTTAAACTTTTTAGCGGAAGGCATTGAACCGGATCCAAGTACCGATGTAGTTGATCTTGGACCGGATATGAATAACGGTGCGGGTATGGGCTTCGACATAACTATGATGGACCGCGATGGTATTGTGGATGACTCCATTCCTAGCGATATTGTTAATCTAACCGCGAATAACGAGGGCGCATGGATCGGCTGGTCGGACGGCAGTAAAAACGCTAACCCCCAATTTGATGGTACAATCTTCTTCTCGATGGATTTTGCCAGCGACGATTCCAGCGTTTCCAGTTGGGAACTTTTTTAGCGGATCGAAAGTTTGTCATTAGAGCAATTCAAGGTTGGATAGACAGAGAATTGATATTGCACTTGCTGTAGGGGCACATTGCAATGTGCCCCTACAAAACGTCTACGCAAATCTGAAATGCTCTAATTTGTCATGAAAAAGACCGGAATTCGTTCGGGCTTTTTTTCTGTGTGTGCCTTTCGATCCAAAATGGGGCCGGTGAAAACCTCTTAATGAGGAGTGAGTTGTTGGATATTGTTCTCCACTTAATCTTTATTGTGAAAGTGGAGACAAAGAGAATTTTTTTCAGAACGTAATTCGTTTTATTTTGCGAAAGATGGTTTTGAGCGCACGTGTTGGACAGGACGGATAAGACTGCTATATAAGTGCGCATACAAGTAGTCTTTCAAGCAAAAAATGACGGCTGGCAATCCGTTGTTCCCCCCTTGTTAAGGGGGGCTAGGGGGGATCGATACCCGTCAATAAATCGTTGACACTGTACTAGTTTAGACATATATTTCAATTTATCCTTTATACATCAGCATATTTCCATCACTCATCAAACCTCTTTTTTCGAATAAGGCAGGAAAAATCTTGTTTTTCCTACCTTTTTCGGTAATTCTATCCCTCGTAAACGCGCATATATAAATTGATATCAGTTGAGGGATGATCATGCAACCCATCTTTGCCAAAGGAAACCACAATACCATCAAGAAATTAATTCGGTTACAAAAATAAGCAGATAAGACGGTGCCACCCGGTTGGCTGGCTTCACCGGAATCCCCGGCCGCTTTCCACTGGAACAGGCGGCCGACATCACCAGAATCCGCAGAGGGGTGTATTCTGCAAATTTAAAATGAAGATTCTGTGTAACACATGTGTAAATTCAACAGCATGAAAAAATAACTTCGGAAGTTCATTTAAATCGGTTAGAATAATCCTTGGAAAGGAACCAATTGGGGTAATACTTCCTTTCCAACACCGATGATACACGTTCGCGAAAGAAAAATGATGCTTGAATAACAGGAAACAAAACCATGATCACCACACAAGAAATCAAACCTTGGCAAGTCACTCCCGACAAGGTTGAAGCAGCGATCCAAAAAATCATTGAAGTGTGTAATCCTTTAAAACTAATTCTATTTGGTTCGTATGTGGAAAATAATACAAATCTCAATAGTGATATCGATTTCCTCATCATCACACATGACAACATTAACAATCCCCGCAAGGAAAGCGTTCGCATCCGCAAGGAACTGCGGGGGATTTCCATGCCCATGGATATTCTAGTGGTTCCCCAACAGCAATGGGAACGCCTCAAAGATCAGCCGGGATTGATTTACCGGGAAGCGCAGAACAAAGGGAAAGTTGTGTATGAATCCTAAGCATCCGAAACAAGTTCCCGGTTCCCCTGAAGAATGGATGAGTCACGCGGAAAGCGATCTCCGGTTAGCCCGGTTGGCGGCAAGCGATGAATCCATTTGTGTTGAACAAGTGTGTTTTCATACACAACAAGCCGCGGAGAAAGCCATCAAAGCTGTCCTTCTCAAAAAAGGCATTGATTTTCCATTAACCCATGACATCGAAGAATTATTGGAAATCGCAGAAGACAACGGCATTCATTTGCCTGGTTCAGTGCAGGATGCGGGGCAACTCACACCATACGCAGTCGAAACAAGATATCCCGGATCATGGATGGACATCGAAGAAACCGATGTCGATACAGCCATAAACACCGCCGAGCAAACAATCCTTTAGGCTAAAGAAATGCTCGTAGAATAAGTAGAGACAACGTCTGAAATTTTACTCCCTTAAAATAATAACTCTAATTTACTCTTTTAAATGAGCTTCAATGGGGCCACTGATTTTCATCAGTGGAAATCAGAATACAAGCGCGAGGTAATGGGTGCGCTGGATCGACACGCTTCAATGGGGCCACTGATTTTCATCAGTGGAAATTTTGCAATGGAAGTATTTAGTTTATCAAATATACGTTTTGCTTCAATGGGGCCACTGATTTTCATCAGTGGAAATCTTCTTTCAAATCCTCACACCGGATCAAAGCGGCTTCGCTTCAATGGGGCCACTGATTTTCATCAGTGGAAATAAGTTGCTGGGCTTCCCTGGAATCAATCGTCCCGTTCAGCTTCAATGGGGCCACTGATTTTCATCAGTGGAAATAAACCGCTAGGGACTTATTCCGTATCTTGCAGGATACTGCTTCAATGGGGCCACTGATTTTCATCAGTGGAAATCGACTGGCAATTACACCGGATTGACTGACAATGAATTGCTTCAATGGGGCCACTGATTTTCATCAGTGGAAATAGCAGAGGGTGAATTTGATGTGCCATGCCGCATGGATGCTTCAAT
>CAYVAZ010000441.1:0-3615 GCA_964449065.1 uncultured bacterium | reverse complement strand
CAGACAAACTGTTGATGGTAGAAGTTAAGCGGTTGATCCCCGCGCCAATTTCCGCGCGAATGCCGCCAACTTGTCCGATAGCGGCATCGACAATCTGAATCGCTTGCGACACTCCATTGGGTTGGGTGATGTCAATAGCCTCCACGGTCAACCCTTCTCCCAACCCTAATGACTGGGAGCGTACATTGCCAAAGTTCAACGAAATACTCTCGCCTGGATTCGCTCCAGTTTGGATGGACGCATCTTCTCCACCACTTTCTGATGTAGAAGACAAATCACCATTTAAGAGTTGATTTCTTCCAAAAGAAGTTGATGTGGCGATCCGGTCGATTTCGGCAATGTTTTGATTGATTTCGTTTTGAATAGATGTAAGACCGTCTTGATCCAAGGTACCGTTGCCGGCCTGAATAGACAGTTCCCGAATACGGCCGAGTAAGTCCGTGATGCTTTCCAATCCTTGATCGGCCGTATTGGCTAAATGGATTCCGCTTTGCGAGTTATCGATCGCAGTGTTGATGCCTTCGATTTGAGCGATCAGGCGGTTGGCGTTTTGCAGACCGGCGGCATCATCGGCCGCTTGATTGATACGCAGACCGGTAGAAAGTTCTTGGGTAGCCGCTTTCAGATTTCGCGTGATTAAGTTCGTAAAATTGCGTTGAATCTGAGAGGTAACATTATTGTCGATTCCGCCAATCGCCATAGGTGATCACCTATATGATTTGAATGTATTTCCCATAGTATAAAGGCGGGAACGCAAGTGCGCAACAACTTCTTTTTTTGTGTTCTTTTTTTTGAAACTTCAAGACAAAATAAAACCCGAGATAGTATCCCGGGTATACATCGCATGACCAATCCCTTGTAAGGCTCGACTTGGAGAGCCACTCCGAGTCGATTTTCCCAAATCCATTTGGGAAGATGATAATGAAATTTGCTCTTTCACAAGCAAATGGAGCCAAGTTTACTGAATGCCAATCAACAACTGGAAGACGGTTTGTGATGTGGAATTCGCTTGCAATAACACCGCAGTTTGCGCTTCCAAAAGAACGGTATTTTGCGTCAGTTCCGTGGTTTCTTTGGCGAAATCGGTGCTGATGATTTGGTTGCGCACGTTTTCTAAATTGAGCGAAAGAAAATCCAAACTATTCGCGCGGTCGGATAGCCGGTCGGAAAACGCGCCGAACTGGCTGCTGACTTGCGTGACTTGATCAATTGCGTCATCCAAGATATCCAACGCCGCCGATGCCCCGCTGATTGTGGTTACATTAATATCCTCCAAGGTGGCGTCGGCGCTGCTGCCCAAACTCTCAGGCCGCAAGTCGGTCAGCGTAAAAAATTTCTCATCGTTGCTTTCCGAACCGATTTGGAAGTTTAAGGTTCGGGCATTGGTAGAGAGGACAAAGGTATCCCCTCCATCCGTAAATGGCGTGGTAATATCCACGACAGAGTCAAAATCCAACGTGACACGCTGCTGTTGTTCGGTCGAACTGGTCGTGGCTGGATTGCCGAAGAAAGTGACCTGTTTATCGCCGTTAGAGAATTTCACAACACCGCCACCATTTAGCTGACCTTGAAATACATCAGAAGTATTCACCAACGTATCCGATCCGGTTGTGAATCCGCGGCCGGCTCGAAGAGTGACTTGCGGCGCGACTCCTGTCACGGATTGTTCTTTATCACCAAACAGCGTGACGACTTCGCCCGCATTGACCGTGATTGTATCTCCACCGTTGATGGAGAAATTCGCTTTTTCTTCCGTTCCGGTGGCGGTAATGGTAGAGTTCACGGTCACGGCGGTACTGCTGGCGCTTTCCGTCGCGGTAAACGTCAAATCCGTGGATGAAGTACGCGCGACATCATCCACGATTCGAATGGTTCCCGAAGCAGTCAAGGTAGCCGTTGCTTGGTTAAACCCGGTGCTGACATCACTCCGGTCACGGTTATTGAGTTCATCAATAACGTTTTGAAATGTCTCAACAATTCCATCTCCAACCCCGGTGTCGGTGCCGACCGTGAATTCCGTGCTAAACGTGGAACCATCAGGGTCCGTTCCATTAATCTCAATGGTATCATTGTCTTCTAAGCTGATACTTCCCAGAAAGGAAGCGTTCACGTTGGTGCCCGCAACTACCGGAGTTGTTTGGGCCGCGTCGGCAAAAAACGCGCTGTTTGACTCGACCGTTTGATTCGCCGCGGTCGTCAAACTCGATACATCGATGGTAAATTCACCGTCTTCAAATGTTGACCCCGTAATGGCTGTTGTGCTATTGCCGATACGCGCATCCGTTGTTGTATTCCCCAATTCATCGTTTGATATCGTTTGTTCACGGGTCACATCAAACGACGTTCTGGTCACATCAGCGGCATTTTGAATCGTAAAATTAATGTCGAATTCAGAAGCGGTTCCTCTGGCGCCGCTAAAAAAATTCAAACGACCTTGATTGGAAATGGTCACATTGGTTTCTAATCCGTTTGTCCCGCCACCGGAATCAATGCCAATAATGTTTTCCGCGATATCAATCGAAGTTTGGATGGTGCTGAGTAAATCTTGCACGGTGGATCCGGCCGCAATGGTTAACGACCCGGCAAACGAGGTTTTTCCATTCGCCAAATTGCCGGAAAAACTAATGACATCCGTGGCGACAACAGACACTTTATTGATGGTTATATTTCCGGAATCAAGAGCGGTCGCTGTGGTGGCGGCTGCTGGACCGGTTGTGTCCACAAATTGAGCTGTAGAAACCGCCACATCCGTCTGCAGGGCAATCCCGGTATTGAATCCTGTATCCGATCCCGATTTCAATCGCGCCGATCCTTCGGCGACTTGACCGATCTTCAAAAATGCGTTTTGCGTTAAATTGGTGGAATCCGGTCCAAAGGCCACATTGGCGCCAAAGTTTCGTGTACCGGGTTTGAAGCCGACGACGGATGCAAATGTGCCATTGAGAAGGGACTGATTGTTAAAGGCAATGGTACTGGTCAGTTTGTCGATTTCCGCCAATCGTTCTTGAATATCGGATTGCAGGGTGGTTCGAAGTGAAGTGTCTCCGGCGCTTGAGTTGGCCGCTTCCAGCGCTTTGGTGCGGATATCTTGCACAATTTCTAAAATGTCATCTACACCGCCCAAGGCGACGTTGACGAAGTTGACACCTTGTTGGATGTTCTCGGAGGCGCGGTCCAATCCGCGGATTTGCGTGTCTAATTCTTGGCTGAGGACAAATAAGCCGGAATTGTCTTTCGCGCTGTTGATTCGCAGCCCGGTGCTGATGCGTTCAATGTTTTGTTGCAGACGGCTTTCTGTTTTACGAATCTCACTGATGATGTTGAGAGCATTTACGTTTCCTATTACATTTTCGATTGCCATTGTTCGTCTCCCATTATAGATGATTTTTTCCAACACAACCCGCAGATTTTCCTAAAGTTTTTGCGGATTCTGCCTATAATGAGAGAAGGCTATTCGAGTACGGACAGACGTCCGTATGCGCCGAAAATTTGCACGTAAAACTGCACTTATCAGCGTAGCTCCTGCAGTTCCATCTGCAGTGGCTGCAGCGGTTCAATTAAGCCATAACTCACTCTCTTGGCCGGGATGCGATGTTATGGCTTAATTTTTTGCTG
>CAYVAZ010000440.1:0-3628 GCA_964449065.1 uncultured bacterium | reverse complement strand
TGGAGGCCGTTCACCCCAAGCGGATTATTTTGTTTGGCTCATCCGCGCGGCAAGAACGCCATCAGCATTCCGATTATGATTTGCTGGTGGTGATGCCGGACGGCGCGGATTGCAGCAAATTGATGGGGGAATTGTATGTGTATACGATGTATAGCGGTATTCCATTGGAATTTGTGGTTACGACAGAAAGTTCTTTAAAAGAGCATGAAAACAATCCAGGATTAATCTATAAAAATGCGTTAAAAGAGGGTATAGAATTATATGCCGCCTAAATATGGAAGCCCGGAACATTGGTTGCTGTATGCTCAAAGTGATTTACAACTGGCGTCTTCAGATAGAATCCCCGGTGTAATGTACGAGACATTGTGCTTCCATTCACAGCAAGCGGCAGAAAAAGCAATTAAAGCGGCATTGCTTTTTTTCGGAATTTCATTTCCTTATACTCATAATTTGGGCTATTTGATAGATCTACTGGAACAAAAGAACATCAAAATATTCGCTGATATTGATGATGTGGTTGAGCTATCAAAATATGTGACGATTGGCCGTTATCCGGTTGAATCGCGTAACATTGAAGAAGAAGAATACAAACGTTCGGTTGCCGCAGCAAAGAAGGTAGTCGAATGGGCTGTTACTACGATCAAGAATAAGTAGAGGCATCTATGCAATCCTTAGAAAATAAATCGGTACTTATTACCGGCGGCAGCCGGGGGATTGGCAAAGCCATTGCCTTCCATTTCGCCAAGAAAGAAGCCAACGTTGCCATCTGTGCCCGCAGCCCGGAACCGTTGGCGAAAGCGGAAAAAGAACTGCTGGCGATTTCTCCCACCAGCATGGCCGTCCAATGCGATGCTTCTAAAAAGCAGGATATCGAAAACTGTGTGAAACAAGTGAAAGAACGATTCGGAAAAATCGATATTCTCATCAACAATGCGGGAACGTATGTCCCAGGCAACATATTGGATACCAGCGTGGAAGAGTGGGACCGTCAATTTGAGATCAACCTAAAAGGCCCATTTTTGATGACCCAAGCGGTTGTGCCCCACATGATTGACAACGGCGGGGGGATTATTATTTTCGTTTCGTCAACAATCGGGTTGGAATCGCCCGCGGGAATATCGCTCTACACAGCAACCAAATGGGGACTGGATGGCTTCTCCGGCTCTATCAGCCCGGAACTGTTGGATGAAAATATCAAAGTGCATACCCTTCGTCCGGGATTTACGGATACCTCGATCTTCGATGAAATCGGCAAACCCGATATCGATATCGATTGGCTGCAGCCGGAAGAACTGGCCCATGCGGCGGAGTATTTGTGCACACTGCCCCAGCACGCGCATGTGCCGGAACTGACCTACATGACAACCTTCCAACGCAAAGGGTATTAAGGAGCAATTATGAATTGGCAAGATGAAATCATCATGATCAGCGGCGGCAGCAAGGGCATCGGCTATGCTATGGCCGAACGCATGGGGAAACACGGCGCCAAAATCAGCATCTGCGGCCGCAATCAAGAGGCGTTGAACACGGCTGAAACCAAATTAACAGAGCAGGGAATCGAAGTGTTAGCCGTTAATGCGGATGTCTCACGGGAAAAGGATGTTGACGGCTGGTTTAATCAAACCGAATCGCAATTCGGCAACCCCACCATTTTGTGCAACAACGCCGGGACCTCCGGCATCGGCAGTTTGATGGATATCAAAGAAGAAGCCTGGGATCATACCATGGCCGTAAACTGCCGCGGCGTTTTCTTATGCACCAAGCGCGCTTTGCCTAATATGATTGCTGCCAAGCGCGGGCGGATTGTGATGACATCATCCATCGCGTCGAAATACTTTCGGCGGGATCATTCGTTATACTTCGCGTCGAAATGGGCATTAAACGGATTTTCACACTGCCTGGCGAAAGAAGTGAACGAGCACAACATCCATGTTCATCTCATCTGCCCCGGAATGACCGAAACCAACTTTTTTGACACCATGGGTGGACGCCCGCATCCGGAAGACCATTGGTATGCCGAGCCGGAAACCTACGCGGAACTGGCGGAATATGTCTGCTCACTGCCTGAACAACTCGATACACTGGAAATTTGCGTACTGCCGGAATGGCAAGTAAAAAACTTTGGCATCCGCCGGTAACCACTTCAAACAAGGAATAACCATGCCCGATCCAAACAAAACCATCGCTATCATCGGCGCGTCCAACAACCGGAAGAAGTACGGCAACATTGCCGTGCGCGCGTACAAAGATCAAGACTTCACGGTCTATCCCGTGAATCCCAACGAAGAAGAAATCGAAGGACTGAAGTGTTACCCCTCTGTTAAGGATATTCCCGGTGAAGTCGAAACCATCAGCGTGTATCTCCCCCCCGATAAAGTGATGAATGTGTTGGAAGACATCAAAGCCAAATCGCCGGAAATGCTGTTTTTCAATCCCGGCTCGGAAAGTGAAGAAGCGGTTGAGAAGGCGAAAGAGATGGGCTTGAACCCCGTGCAGGCATGCAGTGTGCTTGCAGTGGGAAAAATGCCTTCGGAATATGGACCGTAGTTTTACTATATTCCATATACTGAAATGCGGTATAATAATGTATAGTTTAAAAGTTTGGAGTTGTTCAATGAGTTCGAAAATAGTGCAAGATAAAATAATGAAATTGCCGGATAACTGTTATCAACTGACTCAATATGATATTGATGTGTTTAGAAAACAAGTTGGACTGCAAGACAAAGAACCCTTGAGCGTTGAAGAATGCCGGCAAATGTTGAATGAGCGTTTAGGAGATGTGAGTCTATCTGATGTGTTAATTGAAATGCGCCGGGAGGCCCGGTATTAAATGCCTTCAATCTTTTATTTTGATGCCTCCGCTTTAGTAAAACGTTATAAAATTGAAAAAGGATCTGACGCAGTAAATAAAATATTTGAGTATCAGGGCGGATTTGAATCTTTGTTGTTTGCTGCCCGGTTAACGATTGTTGAAATGGGTTCTGTAGGAATGCGGTTACAAAGAGATGGTGTGATTTCGTTAGAAGAAGCCTACAATTTGTATTATACCTTCCAAATGGAGAGTAAATCCCGGTTTATTTTTCTTGATGTAAACTCACAAATTGAAACCAATGCGATTGACATCATGTCAAAAAATCCTTTAAAAGCTTCTGATGCCATTCAATTATCGACTGCACTATATTTGCATTCAATCTATGGAGATGATTTCCACTTCATAACCAGCGACCGGCAGTTATTCAATGCGGCGCAATCGGCGATGCTGAATACTCTTGATCCCGTGGATGAAAAGTCGTTGGATTTTCTCCAAAATCTGTGAATCCACTTCCATTCCCATTCTACCTTCATTTTCGCCACAACAAGCTTTGTAATAGGTCAGCCGCTTGAAGAGAAATTCCCCATCCCAAAGGTGGGAGGGGTTAGGGCAATGCCATTGACTTAGCACTCTTAGATCATTTCAGGTTTGCGTAGACGTTGTGTAGGGGCACATTGCAATGTGCCCCTACGGCAAGTGCAATACCCATTTCCTGTTTATCCAACCTTGAATTGCTCTAATTCCTTAAGTCAATGACATTGGGGGTTAGGGGAGGGTTTGAAGCACTGAGCGTTTAACCCCCACCTAGCCTCCCCC
>CAYVAZ010000439.1:0-3636 GCA_964449065.1 uncultured bacterium | reverse complement strand
GTGGGCGAGGGCGATAGATTCAGCGATCAATTAGAAAAACGGGTATATCATAATAAGTAGTGCGTAACATGAGTTAATTAATGCGGTTTGAATCGGTTTCATTACTTCTATTGCGTGATTCATCTATTTTTAGCACGGACAGCAAACGCTGTATAAACGATTTACAATAAAATTTGGAGGTAGGTATCATGAAAAAAGAAATGTTTCATCTCAAAAAAGCGCTGTGGGTAGTACCGGTTTTTGTTGCCGCTATCGTTATGCTGCAAACCATACCGCTGCAATCGTCGGAAAACAATGCAAGCGCCGCCGGACCCAAAATCATCGCCGTGAAGTTTCACGCGGATTGGTGCGGCTATTGCAAAGCGATGGGGCCGGTGTTTGAAGAACTGCAAGCCAAATTTGACTTGCAGCCGGCGTTGTATGTCACCTTCGATCAAACCCGCGAGTTTGACCGGAAACAATCCCAATATCTTGCGAACGCGATGGGATTGAATCAGGTATGGGCAAAACATGGCGGCTCCACCGGGTTTATTCTGCTCATTGACGCCAACACGAAAGAAGTCGTTGAAAAACTCTCACACGAAAAAAATCTAAAAGAAATGGGAGCGGCATTACAAGAAGCGGTAAAACAGGCATCATAAATAACATGATCGTTTATGTCCCCCAAAATGAGATGTTTTACCTGAGGTGAAAACGGTTGGAGGGAGGGATCATTCAAAGCACCTTCCTCCTATTTTCTCACATCCGCAGGGAGACTCGATGTTAACCCCATACAAATATGAACGATGACTTTTAATCCATGAGCCATTTTCAAAAGCATAAAGAACTCTACGAGCAATTGGTGCATTCCAACGCGGAACGCCTTTACCGCTTTGCCGTCCGGATGTGCGGCCAGCAAGAAACCGCCGAAGATTTGATTCAGGAAACCTATTATGAAGCATGGAAATCGATTCATTCATTGCGGGATCCTTCCCGCGGCAGGGCGTGGTTGTATCAGATTTTAAAACACTGTTATGCCCGTTGGCTGAGAAAAGAAAAGACCACACCGCAACAAGGTATTCCCTTTTCTTCTTTGGAACAGGTACTGGAAAGTCCAGCCGTCGATCCGGCGGAATATTTTATTCAGCATCAAACCATGCAAAAAGCGCTGGATTCGCTGGATGAAATTTATAAAGAACCGTTTTTGCTGGTTTATCTTGCGGGGTTTACCTGTCAGGAAACAGCAAACCTATTGGAACTGCCGTTAGGAACGGTCCTTTCCCGTATTCACAGAGCCCGGTTATTTTTACGGCAATTTTTAACACCGGATTACCCAAACTATACGCATCTGAATTCCCAAAATTCCGAGCCGGATTCAAAACAAATTCAGATGCCGGAGTCATGATGAACATCAACAATCCTATAGACGAACAGTGGGTGCGCCGTATGCAAGAGATGATACTCCTGCCGATTGATAATGATCGCCGAAGTGCGTTTGAAGCCGAAATCGCACAGGCGGATGATTCGGTCAAACAGGAATGGCTAACCTATCTCCATGAAGAAGAGCGGCTGCGTCTCGCGGTGCTGGATGTCCCGTCCTCACCGCTGATGAAGCAGTATCTTCTTTCCATACCGGATGAATCACAACAAACCCCGCGCGTTTTGAAACAAGTTATATTCTCATGCGCGGCAGTGCTCATCCTTGCTGTCTTGGGATTGAGCGGATGGTATGCTTGGCATCATTCGATCACGGAACAAAACCTGCAAACCCTCGCTTTATTGGCCATGAACGACCATGTCGATGAAGTTCGGCTGGACGTAAAGACTCATGATAAATCCTTTCTTGAACAGGAAATGCGAACCGTATTGCCATTTGATATTTCCTTGCCGGACTTAGGAAACCAATACGCGTTGGTAGGTGGAAGAAAATGTGTACTGGGAACGCATCCCGTTTTGTATTCCCGCTGGATGAATTCAGCGGGAGAATATACACTCTTTCAATTTCAACCCTCCGATTTTTTGCTGCCTGCCACGATGAAGCGAACCCTGGTTCAACCCAAGGGGCCGGCAACGGTCAGACACCCGTGTGAAGTCCTCGTGTGGGCACAAGACAACACCGGATATGTGCTGGTGGCCGATTCCGGCGCGATGTTGGATGATATCCCTATCCAATAAAGCACACGTATTGTTTTTTATGAACTACACAATATCCGGTACCACAAACTCCCCGCGGTAGCGGCGGGCGAGATAGTAATTCGCGTGATCGTTATCCACAAACCGCTCGTTATGCGGGTCAAACTCTAAGCGGTCACCCACCCGAAACGCGATGTTCCCCAAATGCGCAATGGTGGAAGAGTAATGAATGGTTTCCACCGGGCCGTTTTGATCTTCCATCTTGCGGCTTCGTACCGCTTTATGGAAATTCGCGAAGTGGTTGCCGCCCGCTTTGCCTTTTGGACCCGGTTCGCTTCTTCGTCCCAAATAGGTCTCAAACGTTTCATATCCTTTGATCACCATATAGCCGTCTTTGCCGTAGAAGATGTTTCCAACCGTTGCCCCGGCTTCCGCGTTCGTGTTCCACGGACGTGTTTCAAACTGGATCATCTTGTTTTGGCCGGTGTATTTGTAGAGAGTCGATAACAATTCCGGCGTCTCTTTATCATCATCCCATAAGAACTTTCCGCCCATCGCGGTGACTTGATCGGGATGCGTTTCTACACCCAATCCCCAAATGCACATATCGGTTTCGTGCACACCTTGGTTGCCCACATCGCCGTTGCCAAAATCCCAATGCCAGTGCCAGTTATAGTGCACTATATTTTCTGAATACGGACGGTATTGAGCCGGCCCCAGCCACAGGTTGTAATCCAAATGCTCCGGCACAAATTTGGGCTTTTTGTTGCCGATTGAACCGCGTGTACGAAAGCACAATCCGCGTGCAAGATACACATCACCGATGATCCCATCGCGCAGCAGCTGCACGGCTTCTTGTAAAGCTTCTGAACTTCGCAGTTGAACGCCGTGCTGTACGATACGGCGGTACTTATAAGCCGCCTCAATCATCTTGCGGCCTTCAAAGATATTGTGCGCGCCCGGTTTTTCGACATACACATCCTTCCCCGCTTGACAGGACCAGATCGTGGCCAACGCGTGCCAGTGGTTCGGCGTGGCGATCGAAACCGCGTCAAGTTCTTTATCGGCGAACGCGTCGCGCATATCCACCACCGTTTTCACCTTTTGCTCGTAGCGTTCTTCAAATTCTGATGCCCGCTTGGCCAACACCTGTTTATCCACATCGCACAATGTCGTCACTTCCACATTGGGCGCTTCTTGGTGCGCTTTGATGTGAGATTTTCCTCTGCCGTTCAGCCCGATCACTGCCACATTGATCCGGTCGTTCGCACCCGCCCAGGATTTGGATGTTCCAATCAATGTTCCGGCGGCAATTGTCGCTCCACCCTTCAATAAACTCCGTCTTTCCAGTTCCATCATAAATAGTCCTCCATGATTTAGTATTTGGTTTTTTTACGGTATGTCTTTCTTTTAGATAGTAGTACAATTCCGGCTCATTCACTATTGCGGCGCGCAAAATTGGAGATGAGCATGATGGAAATTCGGAATGCCGTTAGAGAAGATATGGAAACCATTATCCAATTC
>CAYVAZ010000438.1:0-3642 GCA_964449065.1 uncultured bacterium | reverse complement strand
ATTCAGCGAACGATTAGAAAAACGGGCATATCATAATGTAATGCGTAACGTGAGTTAATGTAAGAAATTTCCTCAACGTGCAGTGGGCAGCCCCCTGCCGCTTCCCCCTGCACGAAATGCCATTGATTTTAGGCAATTCGTCTGAAAACACAAAGCCTTTTCTCCCCCAAGTTGAGGGAGAAACAGAGGAGGGGTGGCGGCGAATGTGGTTGGGTGTAGACCTGAATCCAATCGAACGGCTTTTGTCCGGCAGCCCACCATTCGTACCGAAAACGGACATTTTTTTCGTTTGGTATCAGATACCCCCTATGGAGCAGTCCAAACAGATTGTGTGCCTACAGTAAATCTTCGCGATGGGGGGTAAACGCATCAAAGACAACGCTGTCTTCCAGCGCGACGACACCGTGTTCTGTGTTTGGCGGGACGTAGTAGGTATCGCCCGCTTTAAGAATTTCTTTATGGCCGTTCAGTTCCAGTTCAAAGCTGCCGGATACAATATAGCCGATCTGTTCGTGCGGGTGGCTGTGCGGCGCGCCGACTGCCCCCTTCTTAAACCGGAACTCAACCGCCATCATTTTGCCGCCGTGCGACAATACGCGGCGTTCTACTCCTTCTAAATGTTCCAGTTTCCCGTCTTGGTTTTTGACAATCATGTTTTTCTCCTACACTTGTTCTGGAATAACATACGGCGGGCGGTAAAAGCGTTTGACCAGCATGTTGGCTTCCTCATCGCCGATGAAGGTTTCGGTACGGCCATCAAACTTCAACTGCCGGTTGCCGACCCGGTTCGATACACTGGCATAGTGAATCAAACACGCGCTGTAGTGTCCGGTCTCAATATCCGCATTGGGTTTGCCGCGGGATTTGATACAGTCGATGAAGTTTTGCTTGTGTGGGTCATCCACTTCAAAATCCGGAAAGCGGCCGTATTCCTGCTCAACGACCTCGCCGTCGTTGGAAAACACCTGCCACCCGCCGCCATGCCTTCCGATGATCATCATACCTTTGGTGCCATACAACTCAATGCGGGTCGCGCTTTGAAACCACAATGGAAATTGATCTCCCGAACGAACATCCGCCGGGGTTTTCTTCATATAAGGGGTCCATTGAGTGAGTTCGAAGGTCAGGATCAAACCCGTGCCAAATTCGTATGTTGTTACCAGTGTATCGGGTACTTCGCGGTCATCGTTGAACGCGATTTTCCCTCCGCTGCTGTGAACGGCTGAGGGGGTATCGCGTTGGATAAGCATCCGCGCTAAATCCAGTTGATGGGCTCCGTCATCGGCTAAATCACCCGCGGTGAAATCCCAAAACATGTGCCATCCGTCCACCACGCTGGGGTTGTAGGGGCGCGTCGCCGCGGGGCCGAGCCATTTGTCATAATCAAATCCGTCCGGCACCTCAGCGGGTTCCCCTATGTGGTAGGGTCCGCCCGGCTTCATGTTGAATACTTTGCAGAGGTGAATGTCTCCCAGTTTGCCGCTTTTGATGTAATCCAAGGCGTGGTAGTTGTATTCGGCGCTGCGGTTTTGGGTACCGCACTGCACGACGCGGTTGTACTTCTTTGCCGCTTCCACCATCTTTCGGCCTTCCCAAATGTTGTGCGAGATCGGCTTTTCAACGTATACGTCTTTTCCGGCTTGGCAAGCGAAGACCGTTGCCGGACCATGCCAATGGTCGGGCGTTGCGATGACAACCGCTTGAATGTCTTTGTCGTCAAACACCTCGTTCATCTCTTGGGTGATGACCGGCTTTTTACCGCGCGCGTTGGTGATGAACTCTGACATTTCTTGCAAACGGCCGCGGTTCAGGTTGGCGTCGCAGAGTGTTTTGATGTCGATCTCATCCCATTTGATGAAGCCGCGCAATAAGCTGGTGTTGCGTCCCCCGATACCGATACCGGCGAGAACGATACGGTCGTTCGCGCCCATCACCCGCTTGGAATTGGCGCTAACCATCGCGGCGGATAAGCCAATTGTGGTTTTGGCGCTTTGATCGAGAAACGTTCTGCGCGAGATTTGGTTCATGGTTTTTCTCCAAAGTGATTGAATTGTGCGGTAAAATCATACCATAGATGATCGTTTCTTTATACAGTGTACGGCAAAAGTGTACGGCAAAAGATTTCGTGCGGTTCGATCATCGTAAAAATACATTATCGACAAATGTAATTTTTCACTTGACAAAATCGACGGATGTCGATAATGTATGGATTAACCGTTCACAGCAGTTGGGAAAGGAGAGCATCATGGCGAAAGAGACGCTCCGTTTGCCGGATTCTGAACTGGAAGTGTTGCAGGCGTTGTGGCAGCTGGGCCCTTCCACCGCGCGCGGGGTGAGAGAGCACATCGGCAAGAAGCGCAAAGAAGAACGCGCGCACGCCACCGTTGTCACCCTGCTTCAGCGTTTGGAAGCCAAGAAGTACATCCAAAAAACCGGCAAACAGGTGGGCAAGGCTTTTGTGTACCAAGCGGTGCTGAAGCCGGACCGCGCGCAAAAGCACATGTTTAAAAAGTATCTCGCGCAATTCGCCGGAAGCGACCCCATCCCCGTGTTTTCGCAGTTGATTGAAACCAGCGACCTGAGTGTGGATGACATTGTCGAAATCCGAAAGATGCTGGAAGCGCTTGAGCAGAAGAAAAAGGAGGAATCCGATGACAGCATGGATTGAACACATGGCGGAAGTGTGGCAGCAGTGGATTCTTCTGAGTTTGCCCGGCGCAATCGTCGTGTATTTGTTTGCGGAAATAGTAATTCGATATGGCAAGTCCTTCTCGCCGAAATTGCGCTATTGGCTGTTACTTTGCGTATTAATCAAATGCATTTTGCCCCCGCTGGTGTGGCTTCCGGTTCCCATATTGTCACCAACCCCGGAACCGGTTATCATTCCTGCCCCGCTGAATGAAGCGGTTGTGTATCAAGAGCCTGAAAATGGGAGGTCAGCATTTCTCCCGCCGAACAATCCTGTGGCATCTCCGGTACAAAATCATCCGGTCGAGTGGTATTCATGGGGGGAACTGTTATTTCTGCTGCAACTGGCGGGAACGGTTTTCGTAACGGGGTACTGCGCAGTCCGTTTGTGGAAGTATCACACCTCCCGCATTCGTCTGCACGATGAAGACCTCGGCGCGCTCTGCGGCCGTTTATGTGTTCGGCTGGGGATGCGGATGCCGCGGCTGTATGTATCCCACGCGGGCGCGGGGGCCTGCGCGGGTGGTTTGTTTGTCCCGTATATCTCCGTACCGAAGTCGCTGTTGCAAGAGCCTCCAGAGCATCAACGTCTGGTGTTGACGCACGAGTTAATCCACATTCAACGCAAGGATCATATTATCAATTGGCTGCAAGCGGCGGTATTCGCTGTGTTTTGGTGGCACCCCATCGTCTGGCGGGTGAATTATTTAATCCGCTGTGAACGGGAACTCTGCTGTGACGAACGGGTGGTCAACGAACTGGCGATTGCCCCCATCGAGTATTCCAAACTGCTGGTGGACGCGGCGGAAAAGCAGATACTGCACAACCAATTCCACTGGCAGACCGCGTTCGCCAACCCGGCGCACGCGTTCCAAAACCGCATTAGGAGGATTGTAAACATGAAGACGTTTACGAAAACAAGCAAATGGGTAGGTCTGGCATTACTTGGAATGA
>CAYVAZ010000437.1:0-3646 GCA_964449065.1 uncultured bacterium | reverse complement strand
ACGATTAGAAAAATGGGCATATCATAATGTAGTGCGTAACGTGAGTTAATAAAATTCCGGGCGATTTGTGTAATAAAATGAGTGGTTGCGTTCTTCACAACCCCCTCTGTGTCTCCCCCAAACTTGGGGGGAGAAGATATTGCCTTACAAGTTTGAATGCTTAAATCAATGGCATTGCCCCCTAGCCCCCTTAATAAGGGGGGCAACAACGGCGGGTGCTGCTGGCTCGGCGGGGGTATCGTCCTGCCAAAAACGAACCATTTTTTGCAATTATCTTATTGGAAATATATAACTATCCTGTCGGAAATATACAACTTTTTACTTGTCGAGTCATGAATGACGTGAAGTATAAAGAAAACCCTCTAAGGATTGAACCTCAGAGGATTTCATACAAATAAACTCCCCGGCTAGAGAGTAATGGGTTTGTTAGGCTATTGATTCAAAATTGCCGTCTACGGGCTGCTGTTGTTGGATTTGTTCTGCGGGAATTTCCGGCTCATTCAATTCCGCCAAAAGTTCTTCAAAGGTCTTTCTTGGATCATTCACCAATTCATCCTTTTCCGGATCAAAAATCGGTGGACGACTGATTCCCGCTTCAATTTGTTCTTCACGTGCTTCTTGAAGTTGTTCTAAGTTTTCTTCCAAGATGTTCAGTTCGGTGTCTTCGATGTTTTCTGGGTCTTCAATTTGATTGCTGCCGCTTAAGTTGGCCAATAAATCGTTGGTGACGCTGAAGAAAGAATCCAAATCGTTTTGCACGTTTTCACCCAGCGATTGGATAAAATTGGGTTCGAAGCCGATTTCTTCTAATGAGCCGCCGAACTGGCTGTTGAGATCGGTGAAGAAGTTGTTGAGTTTATTGGAAACCAAATCGCGTGAGGCACCCACCAGAGAACGTGTCGCGTCAATGAAGGAACCGATGTTGCTGGAATCGGAACTGAGCACATTGGATGCGGCTCCTAAGAAGGCGCCGAGTGTGCCGTCGTCATCAAACTGAAGCAGATCGTTGGCGGCCTCGTTAAAGTTGTTGATATCGCTGCCGCTGATGTTGATATTTAATTGGAATTCATTGGATATTTGTCCCGCCACGGCTTGGAACCGATCGCCGGTTTCATCGCCGAACTGCTGCCGGGCTTGAAATTCGACCGATTTGGCTTCTTCAAAGAAAATGTTGACTTCTAAATCACGGGTAGAAAGGGATTGTTCAAACGATGTAAACCGTTCCGCGATGCCGGAGAATCCGCTGAATTGGGCCGGAGGGAACGCGTTTGGTTCCGTTACCGCCCCCTCTTGAGGTGATTCGCCGGTTGCGGCTGCTTCCGCTTCTTCAACCGTTGATTGTTCTTCGATGGTTTGCTGTCCGCCGCCGTTGGTTTGGCTCGAAATGGCCGCTCCTTGTGACTGGGCAAACCCGACGGCTAAATCAAGGTCGAAGGAGCCGTCGCGGCGGACTTGGAGATCGATTGATACTTCGAAACGTCCATCTTCACTCACAAAGACCTGGCTAGTGGTCCCAGGAGTTTGGCGGGCGTTGTCTACTGCTTCTTCCGCCGCATCTTTTACGAAATTAGATAGGGTGACTTCGTCTTTCTTTTTTTCGTCTGCTTTTTCGTTTGCGTTTTTCTGTTGAATTTGCTGCAATAGGGGATTGCTGTTGGGCAATTGCAGTGGATTGGATTGAAATCCAAGGGTATTGCGGTTCAATAAACCGGAAAGAGGACGGTTGTTTTGGTTCTCATTACCAAAAGAGCGGTCCAAGAAGCCGTTAAAGCCTCCAAATAGACCTTTCCCATCCTGAAAAAGATTAATAGATTGTACCATCGCGCCGTAACCTTTCAGTGAGGTTGGTAGAGGTATCGACGTGATAGGCGATCTACTTAATCAATTTATGAAAAAAATATCGTAAATCAGGTTTAAATGGATAGTGCACCGTAACGCTTTTGACAAGTGAATTAATCTCTAAGTGTAAGATTTTTAGGTATAAACAAACAAAAATTCGGTTTTCTCTTACTCTTTCGATATAAAATTCGATATTTCAACAGGATATTTTGTTATTTTTATCCAAATTCGTTGTCGCTTTTGCATCAAATACATACAATTATAAGTAATAGGTTAGGATAAAATTTCGTTTATGTTAACCCAATCTGCCGAGGCAGAAAAACTTTTTTGGTGGAGGATTTTTTATGATGAAACGATTTGTCGCATTTGGTTTTAGCATTTTGGTTGCGGTTAGTGTATCCGCACAAGAGCGGGTGGATATCACCAGTTTTGAGACGGATGAGGCGCTTAATTTGTCTTATTCGGGTGCCAGTATCCCGCTGTCATTTGTGGATTTTTCCCCCATTCCGCCCAATGATGTTGTGGCTCAAGACGGGGATAACGCTTTGGTGGTGGAATATGCCGCCACAGCGGAATGGAATTGGTCTCAGTTGGATTTTCCTTCGGTGGATTTGACCGGCATGCGTGAAATTCACATGTGGGTTTATTTTAGCGAGGATTGGACCGGTGAAACCGATGTTCGCGTTGATTTGGCCGGAGGCGTCGGACTTGGTGAGCAAGGAACCGGCGGCGTGACCGGCGAGTGGGTTGAACTGGTTTGGCCGATTGACCGCTTTACATCCGAAACCTTGAGCGATGTATCCTTCTTTGGCGGTTTTATCGCGCCGGGAGACGGCACAGCAACCGGTACGGTATATATCGACAACATCTTTGCTAATCGTCCTGCAAACGTACCAGAAGTTGAGACCATAACGCTGTACGGTTTTAATGAAGAAGACCCCGCAACCGGCCAAGTGATGGGCTGGCAGGATAATGAAGGGGCCGGACTTTTGGCGAGCGATGTCACCCCATCCGAAGGCAGCGCCTACATGGAACTGGCATTGGGCAACGGGTGGACGAATAATGTGCAAGCGGTTGATCCATTGGGCGATTTTGACCGCTGGCAAGATGTGGTGGACATTCAGCTGGATGCCCGCGTGAGTGAAGGGTTCACGGGCACTTGGGTGCAGTATGTCGTTGTCATTCAAGTGGGTGCCGATGATGTGGACGCGGTTTGGAATCAATTGCCGGAACAAGGCTTTTCCGATGCCACATCCGAATGGAAGCGCATCATCTGGAATGTCGATATGGAACAACACCGCCCGGCATTTGAAGGCGAAAACACCTGGATGAACTTGTTTATCATCACCAACAATGATGGCGCGCAAGCCGGCCAGTTGGTGTTTTTGGATAACTTTCGTGTGGGCGCAGTGGTAGAAGACACTCCTGTTGAACAATGGTCCCTGTATTAAACATTGATGCTTAGCGAATGGATGGAGAAAGCCCCGGGTGAGAGCCCGGGGCATTTTTGGTGGGGAATGGCAGGACTGTTTTTTCAACCGCGAATTCACGCGAATTCACGTGAATAACGACGGGGGTATTTCCAGGTCTTAGAGTTTTATACTGGTTTTATTTTGGATTATCGGGGAAGGATAGCGTGCTTCTGGCTCGGCGGGAGCCTCGCCCTCCCAGGGCTTGTGATTCTGAATCCCCCCTAGCCCCCTTAATAAGGGGGGTAACAACGGCGGGTGCTGCTGGCTCGGCGGGGGCCTTGCCCTCCCAGGGTTTCGCTTTGTGAGTGGTGGGATGTGTTGATTCTAAATCCCCC
>CAYVAZ010000436.1:0-3650 GCA_964449065.1 uncultured bacterium | reverse complement strand
CCCTCACCCCGTCCCTCTCCCGGTGGGCGAGGGCGATAGATTCAGCGAATGATTCAGATAACGAGCATGTCGTAACGAATGCGTAACATGAGTTCTATAAGAAATGACGAAAAATCCTAAATTGTGTTGATCTCATTTTCCACATTTAAGTTTGGTTTACAATACAACAAACAATAATACGAATCATTTTGATTAAAAGGATTAAAAGATGGCATATTTAATAGGGATTGATGTAGGAACATCCGGTACGAAGACGGTTTTGTTTGATGAAAATGGGGATGCGAAAGCGAGCGCGTCTGAAGAGTATCCACTGCATACGCCGCAACCGGGCTGGACGGAGCAAGACCCGGAAGATTGGTGTAAGGCGGCTATCAACACCTTGAAAGCGGTAATCGATAAAAGCGGTGTATCTGCCGGTGAAATTAAAGGAATCGGTTTATCGGGGCAGATGCACGGTTCTGTTTTTTTGGATGAGAAGAATGAAGTGGTTCGTCCCGCCTTGCTGTGGAACGACAGCCGCACCGCCGACGCCTGCGATGAAATCACAAAAGCCATCGGCGCTGATAGGCTCATGCAACTGGCTTCAAATCCTGCATTGACCGGATTTACCGCTCCTAAAGCGGTGTGGCTGAAGAATCAGGAACCGGATAACTTCAAAAAAACAGCCAAATTAGTGCTGCCGAAAGATTATGTCCGCTACCGCTTAACCGGTGAGTTGGCGATGGAGGTTTCGGACGGTGCAGGAACGCTTTTGTTTAACGTGCAAAAGCGTAACTGGTCAAAAGAGATTCTCAACGCGTTGGATATCCCGGAGTCTTGGATGCCCAGTATGAATGAATCTACCGATGTTTGCGGTCAGATTACCTCAGATATAGCATTCCAAACCGGCTTAAAGGAAGGCACTCCTGTGGTCGGCGGTGGCGCGGATAATGCCTGCGGTGCTACCGGAACAGGAGTTGTGGTCGAAGGGAGAGTACTCTCATCGCTTGGCACCAGCGGGGTGGTGCTGGCTCCATCGCAAAACCATCAGGTGGATGATGAGGGACGGGTGCATACCTTCTGCCATTCGGTGCCGAATATGTGGTATATCATGGGAGTGATTTTATCCGCGGGGATGTCGCTGAGTTGGTACCGCGATGTGATTGGGCAAACCGAAGTAGCGCAAGCGAAACAGTCAAACAAAGACCCATACGATATCTTAACCGCATTGGCGGATCAGGCTCCTATTGGCAGTGAAGGTTTACTGTTCATGCCGTATCTAACCGGGGAACGCACCCCGCATAAAGACCCCCACGCAAGAGGCGGCTTTTTGGGACTGACCATCCGTCACAACCGGCAGCATCTCATCCGCGCGTGTTTGGAAGGGATTACCTTTGCGATGCGTGATGCGTTGGAAATTGTACGTTCGCTTGGTGTGAATATCGATGAGGTGCGCGCGACCGGTGGCGGCGCGAAGAGTCCATTCTGGCAGCAAATGCAGGCGGATATCTATGGCAGTGAAATTGCCATCATCAACACGGATCAAGGGCCTGCGTTCGGTGCCGCGTTGATGGCGGGTGTTGGAACAGGTGTGTATAATTCACTGCCGGAAGCGTGTGATTCTGTCATTAAAGTCACTGCACGAATAGAACCAAATCAAGAAAGCGTGAAACAGTATAACGATTACTATCAAGTCTATCATGAGTTGTATCCAAACGTGCAGGAATCCTGCCACCGGTTAACGAAATTAGTTGGATAATGGATAATGGATAATTGTGGTAATTATTCGCAGAAGCAGAATATTGTTAAAGAAAAATATTTTGCTTTTGCATTACGAGTTGTAAGACTTTACCGTTATTTACAAGAAGAAAAGAAAGAATATGTTCTGAGTAAGCAATTGTTGCGTTCTGGTACTGCCATTGGCGCTTTGATTCGTGAAGCGGAACAAGCAGAAAGTAATACCACTTCAAAAAATCATGACTTATAAGCGCGGCGTAAGCCCAGCGAAAGGAAGATGTTGAGTATTCAATATGCAGCCAATCTCACATTGCATAGGTATAAAGCTGATTTTGTTCACAAAATTTCGATTGCTTTGAAGGACTCCAACGAGACGGATTATTGGCTGGAACTTCTTCATCAATCAGAAGTTATTGATGCTAATGGATTTGAATCGATCAAACCAAATGCCGTTGAACTTATCAAGTTGCTGGTCAGCATCATTAAAACAACCAAAAATAAAATGCGAAATCAATGATGGATAGTTTTCAACTATCAACTATCAATTATCAATTATCCTACGTTTTTTGGAAATCGTTTGGATTGCTGCTGTATATCTATGCGGGTTATCCCATCCTGCTTTGGATTTTATCCCGTTTTCGATATGTCCGGCATCAAATCGATGAATCATACCAACCGCGGATTTCAATTCTGATCGCCGCACATAACGAGCGCCTTTCGTTACCCGCTAAATTGGAAAGTATTCGCCGACAGAACTATCCGCGGGATAAAATCCAAATACTCATTGCATCGGATGCATCAACCGATGGGACGAATGAGTATCTGCAAGACCAGGATGATGTGGAACTGGTTGTGCTGAATGAGCAGGGTGGGAAAAACTACGCCTTGAATCATATCATTCCCATGGCGAAGGGTGAGATTTTGGTGTATACCGATGCCAACATCATCTTTCATGAGGATGTTTTAAAGCATACCGCGAAGCACTATGCCGACCCAAAAGTGGGGGTGGTTGCTGCTGAGTTGATTTATACCGATGATCCCACCCATACCGGTGTGGGGCAGGGAACCGGGCTGTATTGGAAGTATGAGAACGCCATCAAGCGGTTTGAGAGTTTGTTGGGATCGGTATTGGTTGTAAGCGGAGCACTGTTTTCCGTAAGAAACGGTTTGATCAACCGATTAAATCCTCACATTGCGAATGATTTGGAGATACCGATGCGGATTGCCGCGCAGGGTTTGTATGTGCTGTCCGAACCGCAGTGTATTTGCTATGAAAAACCACATCAGACCGTGCAGGAAGAGTGGAACCGGACATCGAGGATAGTGGCGCGGGGGATGAACGGATTTATCGAACTGTTTCCGGTCATTGCAAAATCACCGATGCGGTTTTGGCAGTTTTTGTCGCATAAGTTTCTACGCTGGTTAACACTGCCGATTGGGATGTTGGCACTGATATCAGCATGTTGGGCAGAGCCTGTATCTATCACCTATCCTTTTTTCATTTTTGGAATCGTATCCATACTTATGGCTGTCATCGGCGTGGTAGTTGTGGATAATGAAAAGATTCCTGTGTATTTAAAGCCGTTTACCCTGTTTACCCACCTGCTGATTATGTTTACTGCGGGGATGGTGGGAATGATGTATGGTTTGCTTGGAAAGAGCCCGGCTGTTTGGAAAAGCCCAAAATCTTCACGGTAAGATGAAATAGGGGGACTATGAATTGCTTTGAGTCGCCCTATATAACAAAATTATACACTCATGTTACGCAATCAATGATTGTCTAGTGCATGAAAAATGGTTTTTGTTGTGAGCCAACTATTCTAAGTCGAACGCAGTGTCTATCGTCTTCTCCCTTTGGGAGAAGATAAGAGATGAGGGTGATGAGAGCGATTGCTCCCGATGACGCAGTAGCGTAATTAGAGGTTTATTCCTCC
>CAYVAZ010000435.1:0-3662 GCA_964449065.1 uncultured bacterium | reverse complement strand
AATGGAAATGAATCCTTAGAAAGGATGGCGATACGCACACATCAAAGCGTATCAATTAGATGTCTATGTCAGAATGGAAATGAATCCTTAGAAAGGATGGCGATATACTTTTGGTGCGTTTTTTAGCAATGAGTTTAAGGGTCAGAATGGAAATGAATCCTTAGCCTGAATTATTCATGCGTCCTATCATAAATGCGGTATCTTATTTATAAACAATTACTTATCCATAACAAACTTCCATACACATGTTTTCTCTCAATAAGAGAATTATGATAACATATTATCGTCTTTATTTCTTATTTTATATGTAAAAGATATTAAAAATATCTTGCTTTTTTTCTCATGCATCGTTATTTGGACGTCAAATGCAATGATTATTCACTCACGAAACACAAGGAGAAAAATGATGAATATTTCCAACATGTACGCAAACGATCTCGAACAATCTCCCCATACTGTTTCCCCCCAACAGGTCGCTTCAAAAATTACGGCCTCAGATATCGGAGAAAAGCGTGTCCTCATCAACTTTAATGGAGGATTCCTCTCCTCAGACGCTGGCGCATTGCTCCTTAGGGAAGTTGACGACCAAATCGGACTGATTCGTCAAATCGCCGAAGTGATCCCCGATTCCAGGGACGCACGCTATATTACCCATAGCATCACCGATATGTTGATTCAGCGTGTCGCGCAAATCGCATGCGGGTACGAAGATGGCGACGATTGTGACTTCTTGCGCCATGATCCCGTGTTCAAAATGATTGCCGGACGTCATCCTGAGATAGGTGAAGCGTTATGCAGTCAGCCGACCATGAGTCGGTTCGAGAATTCGATCTCCCGAAGCATCCTGTATCGTCTGGCACGGGTCTTTGGCGATATCTTTATCGCCTCATACGACAAAGAACCCGAGTGTATCATTCTTGATGTTGATGATACCGATGACCCTGCCCATGGAAACCAACAACTGGCATTGTTTAACACGTATTACAAAGAACATTGTTTCATGCCGCTGCATGTCTACGAAGGACAGAGCGGCAAATTGGTGACCACCATCTTGAAACCGGGCAAACGCTCGGACGGGAAACAGATGCTCTCCATCATGAAACGGATTATTCGCCATCTTCGGGCGGCCTGGCCGAACACCATGATACTGGTTCGGGGCGATAGCCACTTTGCTTACCCGGAGACCATGGCGTGGATCGAGACACAGCACCATGTCATGTATCTCACAGGTTTAAGTGGCAATGCGCGCCTCAAGGCCGCTGTTCAAGCGATCGTCGAATGGGCTCAAAAATCCTATCGCCTCTATAAAGATGACATCAAACGCTTCTATACATTTTCCTATCAAGCCGATACATGGAGCAGGGCGCGACGAGTGGTGGCTAAAATTGAAATCACCGGCAAAGGACTCAACCTGCGGTTTATCGTCACCAATATTCAGGGGCTGAGAGCATCCGTGTTGTATCAGGACGGTTATTGTCAGCGTGGAGAAGATGAGCTCTATATCAAAGAACACAAGCTCTATCTCAAATCTGATCGGACCTCCTGCCATACATTCGCAGCCAATCAATTCCGAGTCTTTCTCCATTCTGCCGCCTACGTGCTCCTGCATAGCCTCAAGACAAATATCCTTCAGTATACTCCATTTAGTCGAGCAAGCATGCAGACCATACGTCTTCGCGTGCTCAAAATCGGCGCCCGTGTTAGGGAGTGGAAGACGCGTATCACGGTCGAACTTCCAACCAATTGTCCGGTGCAAAATCTTCTTATACGAAGCTTCGGCATATTGACACAGCTTCGCTCTTCATAAGGCAGTAAGCGTCACGACATGTTCAATACACGCGGATTTACAACCGATCACGCGAATGGGCGATGTGTGCCTGCCGACCAATAATTGTTCGTTTTTTCCCTCCTCAGAATATAATTTTTCTTTCAATGCATCTGAATCTACGTTCTCTTTTGCCCCCCCCCAGAGAAATGACATAATTTTTATTGGCTCATGCCATGCTATCGGCAAAATAAGAATTTGTATTTCCTGTTTTTTGCATCGTCTATAATTTATGAATAATTCAGGCTAAATATAACAATGATCCCGCGATTCTTAAGGAAAGAATATTTTTTCCACTTGACATTGATTGCAGTGTATGTGAGAACCTTCAAAAATTATGAGAGTTTCTCAACACATGTCAGACCCCTTGTGAATTTCTCATGCTCACAAGAATATTCTCTAATGGAACGTGCCGAGTAAACGAATTTTGGTGAGATGCTTATAGGATGAAAAACGTCTGACCAATATGATGATCATCATCTGTGAGATGCACATATCGAACAGCTATTTTTAGGATTGGCATTATGATAAATCGTGATTTTGATTGGACTCAGGAAGATCGAGAGGGGGTTCGTGTGATTACCCTCACAGGGAATTTCAATGTCGGTGTGGCTTCGAAAATACGGGTAAGCATTGAACCGTTGTTATCAACCGGACAGAGCAAAGTGCTGTTTGATTTGGGGGGATTGAAACAACTCGATAGTGCCGGAGTGACGACATTGATCGTGGTGTTTAAACGCGTACGCTCTAATAAAGGTGATATGAAAATCGCCCGGTTAAGCGGTCAGCCCAGAGAAATTTTTCGCCTTCTCCGCCTGGATCAGGTGTTTGATATTTACGAAGAGCTTGATGTCGCACTGCAAAGTTTTGCATAATATGTGCTTTACAGCTTCAGATAGGGATGCAGGAACGGATATGGATAATGAGTCACCTGTCTCACTTATGATTCATATCATAGCCTGCGAGAACATGACAGCATGAGGAACAGCCGGTTTGAGTATACAAAAGATGAACGCGATGATGTTGTGATCTTTAATCTGGCCGGAAGCCTGGATATTGGGACAGTCTCGATGATGCGTGCTGATTTAGATGCGCTGCTCTCCACAGGACAATATAAGGTGGTGTTCGACCTTCACGACCTGGAACAAATCGACAGTTCAGGTATCGGGGCCATTATTGCCCTGTTCAAGCGGGTTCGTTCCAACAAAGGGGAAATGAAGATCACCTGTTTGGTCGGGCAGCCCCGTGAAATTTTTAGTCTGTTGCGATTAGATCGTGTCTTTGAGATCCATGATACTTTGGAACAGGCGTTAAACAGCTTTCATGCCTTGCAAGGCGCATAAATGTGAATATCAACCTATCATCAAGGGGGCCCAATGATCACTGAGACAGTTGCGACATTTCTGCAGCAAGATACCGTCGAACGGTTTTTACGATATGTGCAAATAGCTACGACCGCTGACGAGAAATCCGGTACACACCCTTCCTCAGATCAGCAATGGACTCTGGCTCGGATGATGAAATCTGAGCTTGAGGCGCTGCGTCTTAAGCAGGTCACCTTGGATGATGCCTGTTATGTCTATGCCACGCTTCCGTCTTCAGATGGCGTGACAGCCCCGCCGGTCACTTTTTGCGCCCATCTCGACACCTCGCCGTCAGAACCGGGAGCGGGGGTGAAGCCCGTACGGCATCAAACCTATGATGGGGGGACGATCTCATTTCCAGATAATCCTGATCTAACGCTTTCACCAGATGATTCAGCCGAGTTATCCGATTGCGTTGGGCATACCATTATTACAGCCTCAGGCACTACGTTGCTCGGCGCCGACGATAAAGC
>CAYVAZ010000434.1:0-3679 GCA_964449065.1 uncultured bacterium | reverse complement strand
GGGAGAAGATAAGAGATGAGGGCGATGAGAGCGATTGCTCCCTATGACGCAGTAGTGTAATTAGAGGTTTATTCCTCCCGAACCCTCACCCCGACCCTCTCCCGGTGGGCGAGGGCGATAGAAACAGCGGTAGATGAGAATAACGGCCATATCATTACGTATGCGTAACATGAGTTAGTTAAACAAAAATGAACGTAGCTGGTCGTGATGGGATACGCTTCGCTTTGAGCCCATCCTACATTTTGCATCGCTAGATTGTTGCAATACGTTTGGATTGGAATGAACGGTACTTCCGGCTCGGCGGGAGCCTTGCCCTCCCAAACCTGGCTCGGCGGGAGCCTTGCCCTCCCATTAATATTGTTTGGACTCCACCGGCAGGGGCACGATGCAATATGCAATGTGTCTCTTCGGCATGAAATAATTCTTTATTCCTATTCGGAATCCGATGGCGGTTCAATGAAGTAATTTTCCGGTTGAAGCGGGTTGATGTAATCCAAAAAGTCCGCAATGGATTTAACCGAATCCGCATGGTGTGTCGTTTGGCCGATGTGAAAGAGCGCCTCGCCCTCATTTACAATCGGGTTGTTGATTAAACCAATAACAATCCCCTCTTCATCGGTTTTCACTTCCACCCGGTTGCCGCCGAACGGATCGGATATCACGCCCAGAGTATCTCCCACATTCACCAGCGCCCCTAGTTTTCCTTTATGCATTAAAATTCCGCTTTCAGGCGCACGAACCCATTGGCTGGAGCGGATTATGATCGGTTCTTTTAAGCGGGGGCGTCGTTTGGATTCGGGAAACATACCAATGGAATGCATAACAGCCAACACCCCGCGCAATCCCACCCGGATGGAGGCTTCATCAAACCGCAGCGCCTCTCCGGCCTCATACAACAACATCGGCAGCCCCTCCTCGGTCGCGTATTGCCGCAGCGATCCGTCCCGTAAGTTGCTGTTGATGATCACCGGGGCGCCAAAAGCCTGCGCCAGTTGAAGGGTTTCGGTATTCTCAAGACGGGCACGTATTTGAGGAAAGTTCGTCCGGTGAATCGCGCCCGTATGCAGGTCAATACCATGTGTGCTTTTTTTCACAATTTCACTAACAAAAATATTGGCCATGCGGGAAGCAAGCGACCCGTTCGTCGTCCCCGGAAAAAAGCGGTTTAGGTCTTTCCGGTCCGGCAGATACCGTTCATGGTTGATAAATCCAAATACATTGACAATCGGAATCGCAATCAAAGTCCCGTGAATGCGGTTCATTCGATGCCCATTCAGCAGGCGGCGCACAATTTCAACCCCATTGATTTCATCCCCATGGATCGCGGCGCTGACAAACAACACCGGGCCCGTTTTTTTTCCGTTGATTACGGTGACGGGCATACTGAAATCGGTTTGCGTGCTGAGAGATGCGACCGGCAGGTTTATGTTGACACGCTCACCCGGCTGAATCACAGTATCGCCAATGGTAAACGGTTTATTCTTTTCTATCATTTTCAACTATCATTTTCAACTATCATTTCGCAGAATTGATCTCTCATACGGGATTCGATGCAGTGTGGAAAGCAATATTTTAGCCCGTTTTAAGCGGATGCATTCTTTTTTTTCTTTTTCCGCTTCGGTTTGGGTGGAATCAAGCCGCGCAGTTCATCCAACGGCCCATAGCAAAGCAGCCAATCCCCGGTTTGTATCATCTCGTCTCCGTTTGGATTCGCAATAATATATCTGTTCCGGTTAATGTGAATCACTCGAATATTCTTTTCATCCAGATGATTGTCCCGTAACGCTTTATTCTCAATCTCCGGCATGTTATGAACCGGAAATTCCGCGATCCCGTACCCGGCCGCCAACCGAAGCCGCTGCCGCAAATCCACCTCGGGAAACAGAACTTTATGCTCTATCTCTTCAATAATCGCCCGTGCGACATTCACGCCAGATGCCGCTTCAATCCCCTCCATGCCAGGCGATGAATTCACTTCCAACACCTGCGGCCCTTCGTTGCCCTCCAACATATCCACACCCGCTACGCCCAGCCCCATTATTTGCGCGGCACGTATCGCCGTATACTCAAATTCCGCATCCAAAGTAATCGATTCCGTCATTCCGCCTTTGTGCACATTGCTGCGGAATTCATCTCCTACCGCGCGCCGGCGCATTGCCGCAATGACGCGGTCGCCCACCACAATCGCCCGAACATCCTTGCCTTTGCTTTCTTTTACAAACTTTTGCAGCAATACGTTCTGACGCGCCGATTGCAGGGTCTCTACAATGGCTTCCGCAACCTTCTCTGTCTCCGCCAAAATCACCCCAACCCCTTGCGTTCCTTCCAACACTTTGATAATCACCGGCGCCCCTCCCAAACGCCGAATCGCCGGCAGCACATCATACTTATCCCGGACAAACGCCGTGTTGGGGATGCCGATGTCGTAGCGGCTTAAAATTTGGCTTGCCCTCAATTTGTTGCGCGAACGCTCAATCGCTATCGATTCATTGGTGCTGTACACTCCCATTTGTTCAAACTGCCGAACAATCGCGACCCCATAAAAGGTGATCGAAGCGCCAATCCGGGGAATAACAGCATCGTAATGAGACAACCGTTTCCCTTTATAAAAAAGATCCGGGTTTTCTTTTTCTAATTCAATTGAAAATTTTAAGGGATCCAGCACCACCGCTGTATGCCCCATCTTTTTGGCTTCCTCTTTTAACCGTTTAGGACTATACCCTCTGGGCTGGCGGGATAATATCGCTATTTTCATATTGCCATGGTTTTCCTTTTTGTTTTTTTTGGAGATTCGGTTAGATGATCGCGGAGCATCACATCGACCAAAAAATCTTTTTCCAGTGCCCGGCGGCCCAGCAGCATGCGAAACACCATTTTTTCCCGTGAAACCAAAGAAACTTCAATTTCTTTTTTGACCGGCCCCACTTTGATTGTGGTTTTAACAAAACACCGCTTTGAATACACCCCCGTGCTGGAACGCACCTTGGCAATCTTGACCAACTTGGAAATCACCCGTACATGCTTTTCCGGATTGTTTCCATCGACAACCACATCAAACTCAATGTATCCATTCGGCAAGTGCTTGATTTCCTCTACATGCAGCGCGCTCGTTCGGGCACCCGTATCGATTTTGGCTGGCAACCGGTATATTCCCCATTCCGGGAAATCCACCTGTTCACTCCAACCGATGATGGCTTTCTCTTTCTTTTTCATTCACCCATCCGAATAGGTAAGTAGGGCTATAGTGTACTGATTTTGTAAAGAAATCGAGAGGAGAATGGTATGGAATTGTCGTTCTTGCCGGTTTTTATTGTACCGAAGCAAGAAAACTTTGCCGATGAGCGTTCAACTCATCCGTAACAGATTGAAGGCGGGCTTCATATTGCTTCAATTCATCAGCGACAATCTGCGCCATCGCATAATCACGGTCTTTGATATTTTTCACTTTTACATCGTTCAAAACAATGATCATCGCTTCCAAAAATTCCACGGTATCCAATAAACGCTTTTCTGTCGATGTCCATCTTACCCCTGAGGTTTTTAGCCGGCTTGCATATCGAACAGTAGAAGAAGTTGCAGGAAGAGATACAACATTTTTCATATCAAAAATCTCCTTTATTAAGACACGTTACGCACTACATTATGATATGCCCGTTTTTCTAATCGTTCGCTGAATCTA
>CAYVAZ010000433.1:0-3706 GCA_964449065.1 uncultured bacterium | reverse complement strand
GTCTTCTCCCTTTGGGAGAAGATAAGAGATGAGGGCGAAGAGAGCAATTGCTCCCCATGACGCAGTAGCGTAATTAGAGGTTTATTCCTCCCGAACCCTCACCCCGACCCTCTCCCGGAGGGCGAGGGCGATGGATTCAGCGTACGATGAGAAAAACGGGCATATCATAAATGTAGTGCGTAACGTGAGCTCTTAATTGTATTGCATTTACGTACACAACTGTTTGAATCGTTTAATCGGTTTAAAATATAAAAGAATATGACACTTGCCAACCTGGGGTTTGAGTTCCCCCGAACGCTCATAGAGATCGGTATTCTTTGGATACTGTTTTATACGGTCTTAAAGACCGTGCGGGGGACCCGTGCGGCTCAAGTGGTTGTGTTTATCACCCTGTTGGTGATTGCCGTTTATCTATGCAAGCTTTTTAAATTAACCACAGTGCATTGGCTGCTGAGTTCGGTACAACTTCCTCTATTTGTGGGATTGGTGATTTTGTATGCGCCCGAACTGCGGCGCACGGTTTCAAAACTGGCGCAGGCCCCTTTTTTTTGGCGCCGGTCCCGCAAACATGCCGATCCCATCTTAGACGAAGTCGGCCAAGCAGTGATTGCGTTATCCAAACGGCATATCGGCGCGTTGATTGTGTTTGAGCGTTCTAACAGCCTGCAAGGTTTTATCGATACCGGTATCCCTTTGGAAAGTCATATTTCTTCGGAATTGTTGGTTTCGATTTTTTCGCCGTTAACCCCGCTGCATGATGGCGCCGTGATTTTGCGGGCGGGGCGGGTTGCCGCTGCCGCTTGTTTACTGCCGCTAAGCCAACGCGAAGAAGTTGACAGCGATTTGGGTACCCGGCACCGGGCCGGATTAGGCTTGGCGGAAGAAACAGATGCGGTTACTGTGATTGTCTCTGAAGAAACCGGAGGTATATCCATTGCAATTAATGGGCGGTTAACCCGTGAGATCGATTCATCCCGCATACAGCACATCATCACCAACCTGATGAAAGGGAGCGCATCATGATTCGTTGGATCACCGCCCATTGGGGGTTGAAGTTAATCGCGCTGCTGATGGCTTTGGGGATCGTATTCATCAAGGCGCAGGAGCGGATAGCATCCCGCGTGGTTCGAAATATCCAACTGGAATTTGAAAATATTCCGCCCAACTTCCGGGTGCCGCCCAATTGGTTTTCCCCGATGATTCAGATAGAGGTATTTGGCCCCAAAAATATTATTGATTCTATCTTATCCAGTGAATCGTCCTTTCGGGTGGATGCAGGTTCTTTCCCCTTTCAAAAGGTCCCTTCTGAGATTCCGGTTACTCTTACCCCGGACATGTTTCGTACCAATTTGGATACGGAAGCCATGCGGCAATTTTGGATTGATAACGATTCAACCACTCCCCAAAGGATTGTTCTACATACCCGTTCATGGAATATCGAACAGGAACAGCCTGAGTTTTCTGCGGATCAGGCCGATATCAGCCAATATGAAATGCCGCTATACCGTTTGGAAAAAGCAGTGCCGATTATTGTTCCCATTACAGGCACTCCCCCGTTTGATGTGAAATACCAAGGCTATTCCATTGAGCCGGAAACGGTATTGTTTACCGGAAGACGGGAAGCATTGGAACAATTGCAGTCGGTTTCGACGACGACACTTGATCTGAACAACATTCGAGGAAATACTTTTCCGGTATTCACTCCTTTGAATGTACCGGCCAATGCCGATGTTATGCCGGTAAACGAAAATATTCGGGAAGCGACTGTGATTATTCATGCCAGTCAGAAGTAGGGACAATGCAGCAATTATCCGTAAACATAGACCATGTTGCCACATTGCGGGAATCCCGGCACACGGCGTATCCGGATCCGATCCATGCCGCGGTGCTGGCCCAACTGGGTGGAGCGGATGGAATTACCGTTCACCCCCGCGAAGACCGGCGGCATATCCAAGACCGCGATGTCGAACTGTTAAAGGAGACCATTCAGGTTCCCTTAACCATTGAAATGGCGCTCACCGATGAAATGATCGATCTGGCGCTTGAGATCAAGCCCTATATGTGCACCATCGTACCGGAATCGAGGGAAGAACAAACCACCGAAAGCGGATTGGCGGTGGTAGGAAATGAATCGGTATTGCAGCCGAAAGTCTTGCGCTTGTTGGATGCGGGAATCTTGGTTAGTATTTTTATTGATACAGACAAAGAGCAAATTCAAGCCGCCAAAAACATTGGAGCGGATTTTGTCGAAATCCATACAGGACCTTACTCGCTGGCGGCTTCTCCCGAAGAAGAAGATGAAAAACTGGAAGAAGTTATATTTGCCGCCCGGTTCTCCAAAGAACTGGATTTGCAAGTGAATGCCGGCCATGGCCTGCATTATCAAAACTCCAAAAAGATCGCCTCGTTAAAAGAAATCGCCTGGTTGCACACCGGCCACAGCATTGTCGCCCAAGCCGTCTATTGTGGTATGGAAAAAGCCGTGCGCGATATGAAAGAGATTATGCGCAGCGCCGTTTTGTGCCCATAGTATATTGATCATGCCGATTGTTGTCCCCTCGTTATTGTCTGCCCCCTTTGACCGCTTGGGTGAAGCGGTGGCTTCTCTCGAAGATGCGGGTGTCCGGTTACTGCATTATGATGTCATGGATGGCCATTTTGTGCCGAACCTGACGATGGGGCCTCTTATAATCAACAGCTTGCAGGATAAAGTCCAAAGCCAATTTGATGTTCACTTAATGGTAACAAACCCGGAGGAACAGATTGACTGGTTTGATCTACCCAGCGTACGCAGTATTACCATTCATGTAGAAGCTTCAAAAGATATGGCGAGGGATTTAAACGAAATTCGCCGCCGGGGGAAGAAGGCCGGGGCTTCGATCAATCCCAACACTTCACCAACAGAATTAGAACCCTATTTGAACCTATTCGATCAAGTTTTAGTCATGACGGTTTTCCCCGGAAAAGGCGGGCAGGCCTTTATCCCGGAAACGGTGGAATCCATCCGCTATATGGCACGCCGCAAGCAGGAAGAAGGGCTTTCATACATTATCCAAGTTGATGGAGGGATAAAGCCTGAGACCATTGCCATTGCCGCGCAAGCCGGTGCGGAAGAATTGGTAGCCGGCAGCGCCGTGTTTAAGCATTCCAACTATGCCAAGGCCATTCAAACGATGATGGATTTGATAACGAGCCCTTAAGCGAATTGTGTCCGCCTCCACTCTACCTGAATCTTATGATATTTTGGTATACAAATACAATAAATTATCAGAGAATGATCCCACTACTAGCTTGTCAATCAAAAAATGACGCCTGGCTATCCGTTGTTTCCCCCTTTATTAAGGGGGGCTAGGGGGGATCGATACCCGTCAATAAATCGTTGACACTGGTACTACGTCTTACTTTTGCAAAGATTTTTTGCTGGACTGATCCGGCTATTCAATATAGAACTGGTATGATACCAGAAGAAAAATTATAAGTCTGCTTTCGATACAACTGGTGGGCTACCAGACATAAGCCGTTTGATATGACATTGACTTGCTTCCAGTTTTACAAAGAGCGTAATCTTAGTCATTGTAATCTAAGTCATTAAAGTGTTGAGCCCACGCAATGATAACGGGCATTTTTAAATTGAATTGACTCATGTTACGTAATCAATGATTGTCTAGTGCATGAAAAATGGTTTTTGTTGTGAGCCAACTATTCT
>CAYVAZ010000432.1:0-3740 GCA_964449065.1 uncultured bacterium | reverse complement strand
TCCCACCTTTGGGAGGGGAAATTTCTCTTCAAGCGGCTGACCTATTACAAAAATTGAATGATGGAATAAACGTATCCATGAAATACACGTCGTTTCGCGATTTGCAGAAAGACCTGCAAAAGCCTAAAAACAAACCCAAACAAAAGAGGGATCAGCCCGTGAAAGCCGTTTGTGTCATTCCCAGCCGTTATGCTTCCGTACGCCTGCCCGGCAAGCCTTTGCTTGATATCGCAGGCAAACCGCTCATTCAACGCGTGTACGAAAGCGCTTCGCAAGCCAAAAAAATCCAAGAGATTATTGTCGCGACTGATGACGAGCGCATTGAAGATGCCGTCAAACAGTTCGGCGGCAAAGTGGTCAAAACCCCCGCCTCACTGCCGACCGGGTCCGACCGCGTGGCATGGGTACAAGAAAATCAAAAACTCGAACACCAAGTCATCATCAACTTGCAGGGCGATGAGCCGCTTATTAACGCTGGCGATTTAGACCGGCTGATTGAACCGTTCGAAAAATACAACCGCACCCAAATGACCAGTTTGATGTCGCGGCTGTATGACGAAGAGGATGTCAAAAACCCCAACATGGTCAAAGTGGTTGTCGATCAAAACCAAAACGCACTATACTTTTCCCGCAGTCCGGTCCCCTATTGGCGGCGCAAGGAAGACATGGAATGGACCCAGCATCCCGCCAGCTATTGGCTGCATTTGGGCGTCTATGCGTTTCAAGCAAGAACGCTGCGGCAATACTCCTGCTGGAGCCGGGGAACTTTGGAACTCAGCGAAAGTTTGGAACAACTTCGCGCGGTCGAAAACGGGGTCCGAATAAAAATGATCACTACCAGCCACCCCTGGCCGGGCGTAAACACCGAAGAAGACCTGGAACGGGTTCGGGCGGAATTTCAAAAGAAAGACAAGTAAATAAAATTGAATAACTGATGTTACGCAAGGGATACTTTCGATCAACAATTACCACAGAGTACAAAGTGCCCTTGCTGCTTTTACATCCGCAATCAATCACAGGCAATAAAGCGGATAAACACACACAATTTTCGGTGATTTAATGCCTTTTCTTCGCGTGTATTCGTGTGTATTCGCGGTTAAAATAATTATTTGGCACCATCAAAAAAGAAAAAGTATTTTCCGGTAATCTATCATGGGCGACCCTTTCACTCCAACAAAACAAAAGCGGAGCGATGCCGCCAAATCGGCGCTTCTTTCCGCCCTGGTTATCCCCGGCGCCGGCCAGCTCTATAACCGCCAGTGGGTAAAAGGCATCTTTATCGCCGTGATCTTCACCGTCGCCTCCCTCAGCCTGTTAATCCCCTTAACTTATGACGCCATCTTATATTACACCGGCATCAGCAATCCCAATTCACCCTCGTTCAATCCCGCGTTTCAAGACGCCAACCCCTTTACACATTTGAATGAACGGCAATATTCTATCATCACACTGCTTGTGGTCAGTGTTGTACTCTACGTTTACGGCATTTACGATGCCTATCAAACCCGTAAAAAAAAGCAATAATACCAATTGCAAAAATAAAAGTAGAGTGAAAGTAGGGCTCAACTGGCAATGGTGTTGGTGAACACGCCGATTTTACATACGGGGTAACATGTATCCATCAATCAATATCTTCGTTCGGTAGCC
The DNA here is from genome assembly GCA_964449065.1 of uncultured bacterium. Taxonomy (GTDB): domain Bacteria; phylum Hinthialibacterota; class Hinthialibacteria; order Hinthialibacterales; family Hinthialibacteraceae; genus CAYVAZ01. Next base: position 2,093 of record CAYVAZ010000432.1, on the reverse strand, counting down.
CACCAAATGCTGCGTTTATTTCATGAATCGGTATAATTCCCCTGTGCAACAAAGGAGCATTTCAAATGAGTTCGGTAAACCCTTCAGTAAATAAAGTCGTCTTGGCCTATTCCGGTGGATTGGATACCTCCATCATCATCCCCTGGCTGAAAGAAAACTACGAAGGCTGCGAGGTCATCGCGTTCGCCGCCGATGTCGGCCAGGGAGAAGAACTTGATCCGCTGAACGAAAAAGCCGTCAAAACCGGAGCCTCCAAAATCTATATCGAAGATTTGCGCGAGGAATTCGTCCGCGACTTCTGCTTTCCCACCATGCAGGCCGGCGCCGTCTACGAAAGAGAATACCTGCTGGGAACCTCCATCGCCCGCCCGCTGATCGCCAAGAAAATGGTCGAAATCGCCCGCGATGAAGGTGCCCAAGCCATCGCCCACGGAGCCACCGGCAAAGGCAACGACCAAGTACGCTTTGAACTGACCGCCCAAGCCTTGGCTCCCGATTTAAAAATCATCGCACCCTGGCGCGAATGGGATCTAAAATCCCGCGAAGACTGCATGGAATACGCCAAAGCGCGAGGCATCGATGTGCCGGTAACCGCCGCCAAACCCTACTCCATGGACCGCAACCTGTGGCACCTGTCCTTCGAAGGCGGCATATTGGAAGACCCTTGGAACGAACCGCCGAAGGATATGTTCATCCTCACCACCAATCCCGAAGACGCGCCGGATTCCCCAACTTATGTGGAAATAGAATTTGAAAAAGGAATACCCGTTGGAGTAGATGGCAAAACGTTGGCTCCGGTACCGTTGCTGGAAACGCTCAACAAAGCAGCCGGCGAAAACGGAGTCGGCCGTGTGGATATCGTGGAAAACCGCCTGGTGGGGATGAAATCGCGCGGGGTATATGAAACCCCGGGCGGAACGCTGCTGTATGCCGCCCACCAAGCCTTGCTGACGTTGGTGTGCGAACGCGAGGTGATGCACTACCGCGACCTGCTGGCCGAACGCTATGCCGAGTTGGTTTATTACGGCCAATGGTACTCACCCCTGCGCCGGTCCATGGACGCGTTCTTCCAAGAAACCGAACAATACGTGACCGGAACGGTACGCCTGAAGCTGTACAAAGGAAACGGCACGGTGGTGGGAAGAAAATCGCCGCATTCGCTCTACCGCGAAGAATACGCCACCTTCGGCGAAGACGAAGTTTACAACCAGCATGATGCGGAAGGGTTTATTCGCCTATTTGGTTTGCCGACGCGGATCGAAAGTGTGGTGCGGCGGGGAGGAAAATAGCAACCAAGCAAAAAACTTTGGCTATACACCACTTGTCTGTAAAGTGGCTGTCAAATGCTTTACCATGTTTTGATCGCCAATTCTTTGATAACAAAACGCCGTTGACGCAGCAGCGGGTGGCGAAAGAGACCGATGAGTTCCGCGAGAAGTACCGGTGGTGGTCAGGGAGAAGCGCTGAAGGCGAAACTGTAACGGATGCTGGGAATGGGGCACTTACGGGTAAAAGGACTGGGGGCGGTGCGCTTCGCGGTGATGCTGAAAGTGCTGGGCTGGTACATCTTTCAGACGGCGAGGGCGTAAAATGCGCCGGGTTTCGCTGGTTTCTGCGGATTTCAGTATGAGATTCCCCAGAAACTTTCTCCAAACCAACTGAGTTAACCTATTGCCGGATAAAACAAGACAGACCGGCTCACTAGGAGATCACAACAACCCATTTCAACCCAAATCCGAAATCTGACTTTTTACCGGGGCGTCATTACTATAATTTATTATTGTAGACTTGATTATATATGACATTTCTAAATATTCATAATAACATCCAGCAATTTTTAAATTGTGAAGATAATTTATATAGTACTTAATGTTTTCAAATTCATTATGTTCCTTAACTAGGTTATTTATTATAGAGATAGATTGATTGTCTAAATATTTAGAGATAAATTTTTTATTATTAATATATGTTGATATCAAACGAAAACCATTAGTTTTTGTGAAGAGAACATTATTGTTAGAATAATATGATTCAAACCTATCTAATAGGACACCAGATGTTTTGAGTGTAAATAGTATGCCCTCTTTACTATA
>CAYVAZ010000431.1:0-3769 GCA_964449065.1 uncultured bacterium | reverse complement strand
CCGAATGCGGATGTATTGCAAACCAAGGCCTTATTGGCTTCCGATATAATTGGGATTATGGATAAACGAAAACTTACGCCGAGAAAAGCGGCAAAACTAACGGGTCTTGAAGAAAATGTTTTTCAACGTATTCGCAAACCCGACCTCAAACGATTCACCATAGACCGCTTAATCACCATTCTCAACAAATTAGATCAACAAGTGGATATCAACATCAGCGTGACGGAACGGCAGCCTCAATTGGATTCCGCACATGCCCATCGTTAATCTTCCTTTTCAGAAGTTACTTCGTTGAATTCTTCTGGATGGAACCAATTGATTTGATCGTGATACCGCACCACTTCACCGATGATGATGAGTCCGGGAGGGCGTAAATTAATTCCCTCAATTTGGTCCGCGATAGAATCCAGCGTGCCTGCAATCTCTTCCTGCTCAGGCGTAGTACCCCACCGAATTACGGATACAGGTGTTTCCGGCTGTCTCCCATGCTGCATCAAGGCGTTTGCAATTCCGCGAATATTGGTAACGCCCATATAAATCACCAGCGTGCCCCCCATTTCCGCCAGTGCCTTCCAATTCACCGATAACGGCTCTTTCCCAAACCGCTCATGCCCGGTCACGACCGTAAAATGTGTACTCACATTGCGGTGGGTCAGCGGTATCCCCGCATAAGCAGGCACTGCGGATAACGCCGATATTCCCGGAACCACTTCAAACTCGATGTTCCGTTCACGCAAATACAGACATTCCTCACTGCCGCGCCCGAAGATAAACGGGTCTCCCCCTTTAAGCCGTACCACAATATGCCCGGTTTCGGCTTCCTGCGCAATCATCCGGTTAATCTCTTCTTGCGGATACGTATGCTTCCCCCGCATTTTTCCCACATAGATCTTACGGATGGATTCCTGGCAAAACCGCATACACTCTTCCGTAACCAAATGGTCATAAATAATCACATCAGCCTCTTCCAAGGCTTTTTTCGCGTTCAGAGTCAACAGCCCGGGATCACCCGGCCCCGCCCCCGTGATATACACTTTTCCCATTTTTTGTTCCGGCATGGTCTATTTTCCATGTATTGATATATGAATTGGTTACAATAGTATATCGGCTCTGTTGCCATACGAAATGATCCGTTCACAATCTTGAAGTGATATCCAAATGACTAAGCCTACTCTTTTATTCGTTGTTGGTACCCGCCCCGAAGCCATCAAATGCGCTCCAGTCATTTTGGAGTGCAAAAACTCAACTCAACTCAACACGAAACTGGCCGTTACATCGCAGCACAAAGAATTGCAATACGGTGTGCTTAATCTATTTAACATAGTCCCGGATGTTGATTTCGACCTGATGGCCGCCAAACCGGATTTAGTTCGCCTCGTCCGGGAAGTATGGACAAAACTCTGCGAATACATTCTCGCCAATCCGGTAAACATGATCGCCGTGCAGGGAGACACCACCACCGCCTTCATCGCCGCGCTCTCAGCGGCATACCACAAAGTGCCCATTGTCCACATCGAAGCTGGCCTGCGCACCTTCAACCGCAACGAACCCTTTCCCGAAGAGATGAACCGCACCCTAATCACACACATCGCCGGCCTGCACATGGCACCCACCCGCAAAGCCAAAGAAAATCTATTGCGCGAAGGCATCGATGAATCCACCATCCGTGTAGTAGGCAACTCCGGCATCGATGCGCTTCATTACGTCATTAATAACATTAATCCAGAAAAAGAAACAACAATCCTATCGGAAATCAAACCGGATCAAAAAATAATCCTGGTCACCTGCCACCGCCGCGAAAACTGGGGAAAAAACATAGAACAAATTTGCGAAGCCCTCAAACGGATTGCAGAAAAACACGATGAATTGGCAATCGTGTTTCCCGTACATCCCAACCCAATTGTAAAAGATTCCGTGCATTCAAAATTGGATGGTGTACCCAACATCCTCCTCAAAGCCCCGGTTGAGTATGACGAAATGGCGGTATGGATGAAACACGCTCATCTTGTATTAACCGATTCCGGCGGCATTCAAGAAGAAGCCCCCACCCTCGGCAAACCGGTTTTGGTCCTGCGCAACCACACCGAACGCGATGAACTGCTCTCTGCAAACTCCGGCATCCTGGCTGGAACCGAAACCGAGAAAATCGTTAAACTCACCCATCAATTCCTAACGGATGAGAGCTTCTACCAACAATACGCCGCCCCGGCCACCGTCTTTGGAGACGGCAAAGCCGCCCAACGCATCCGCCAATATATTGAAGAATATCTAAAGGTTCATTGAAATGGCGAAGAAAGAAAATATATACGTGGATTCGACTATCCCAAGTTATTTTTTTTGATGAAAGATCATCATTGGAAACGTTTGTTGAAATAACAAAACGTTGGTGGACAGAAGAATCGAACCGGTATAATCTTTGGATATCCGAAGCTGTTCTGCAAGAACTAGTAGTCTGTCAATCAAAAAATGACGGCTGGTTATCCGTTGTTGCCCCCCTTGTTAAGGGGGGTAGGGGGGATCGATACCCGTCAATAAATCGTTGACAAAGTACTAGAGCGTTTCAGAGTTGAATAGCCGGGTAGCATCGGCTTCCAGCCGGTACATGGATGTACACGTTGTATCTCTACGCAAACCTAAATTTCTCTAGGATTGGAAACTCCAGTAATCACTACGCCGATGGAATTGTTCGAAGAGGTTTAAAATGATTGATAACGAAATCTTAAAAGAAAAAAGCCGGGTACAAAAAATACTTGCTGAATCCGCAACCGATATCCATGACTATTTTGTCAACACTCAAAAGGATGCAAAGCAATTTATGGAAGAATACGGGTATTCCATCTCTACCAAAAAACCGGCTGACTTTAAAGAGCCAATCAAATCGGATAGGCTATAAAATGAAAAAACGGTTAGGGCGGTGAAAGCATGAAGCAATTAGAATTTGAATTATCTCCTGCGGCCAGTGAGTTCATCAGCAAACACAATAAATATGGATTCAAAACCAAAAACGAAATGGTAGAAACGGCTCTACAAAAATTACAAGGTGAACTAGAGAAAAAGAATCTTGAAACATCCGCAGATTTATATTCCGATGTTTATAAACAAGATGAAGATTTGCAGCGTTTAACAAATTCCGCTTCACAGGATTGGCCTGAATGAGCAATCTAAAGCGGGGAAGTGTAATTGATGTGAATCTTGATCCCGTACAAGGATCAGAAACCGGAAAAATCCGTCCGTGTATTATCGTAACCAATAATACCTACAATGCAAAAGTACCAGTCATTCAAGTCGTTCCCATCACTGCCTGGAGTGAAAAGAAAAGTAAAATTGTTACCAATATCACATTACAGCCCACTGAACAGAATGGATTGACAAAACCTTCTATTGCTGATTGCCTGCAAACCAGACCAATCGATCACCAAAAAAGAATGGTTAAGATTAGAGGAGAAATCTCACTTTTAGATATGGAGATGATCGATCAAGCATTGCGTGTTGTATTTTCATTATAATCAGTATCTTGTATTTGAAGTATTTTATAATAACTGGTAGTCTGTCAATCAAAAAATGACGGCTGGTTATCCGTTGTTCCCCCCCTTGATACTAAGGTTTACCCAAAAGTTTTCCTTGTTTTGTTATATACCCCAACGGGGTAAGATAAGCTAGCCAGAGGCAATGTCGTAACGTTCAGCTTAAGTCCCACGGTTAAAACCCTGGGCTATTACAACTGTCCCTTTAGGGACATGTTAGAATAGCCCAGCCTTTCAAGGCTGGG
>CAYVAZ010000430.1:0-3778 GCA_964449065.1 uncultured bacterium | reverse complement strand
AACACCTCATCCAAAATCGCGGATGAAAACATCTCTCCAATCTTTTGCAGCAATTCAGAATCCGGCGTTGCATTCAAATCGCCCGCCAGGATTAACGGAACTTCCGGCCTATCCAGCATAATCTTTCGCAATGCAGGTACAGCCGTCATGCGGTATTCGGCACTGCGGTTGTCTAAATGAGTGGAGATAAACGAAACCAACCGTTTTTCATCCTCAATTGAAATCTCAACATCCGCCTGCAATAAAATCCGGTCTTCATTCTCCCCCGGATCCGGCAATGGGTGAATGACAATGTTAGATAAGGGGTAGCGGGATAAAATCGCGTTGCCATACGCGCCGCCGGAAAAATCAATCGCTTTGCCGAACGCGACATGCAGTCCCGTTTTCCCGGCAAGCACTGCGGCTTGATCAACCCCGTTAGTACGCCCGGTTTTTACATCCACTTCTTGCAGCGCGACCAAATCGGGAGTAACTGAATTGATAACAGAAGCAATGCGGTTGAGATCGAGTCTCCCATCCACACCTTCGCCGTGATGGATGTTGTAGGTCAGCACACGTAACATAGCCGATTCTTGAGAAACAGCAGAACTGTTCGTCAACAGAAAAAAGAATAGAAGGATGTGTAGGATGGAAATTCGCGTTAGCATCTTCATTTACTTGCTTTTTTCCCCGGCGGTTGCAACCCCAAAACGGTCAAGCGTCTCTTCCGCCAGTTGCGCGGATTTTGATTTGCCCTTCGCGATGGCTTGCAGCACTTCCACCGCCGAGGACACGCCGATGTCTTCCGCCAAATAGATGAGGTAAGGATTCACCTGGCTGGCCTTGGTTTTACGCTGTTCCTGCATTTTTTGGACGACAAGATTGCCGGTTTTTTCATCGCTGAACTTGCGCAGATACATAAAGGCCATGTTGGCTTCTTCCGGGACCGGGCTGTCGAGCAGATCAATCAGTTCTTGCGTGTCTTTTGCTTTGCCCCATTCCTCCACCCGCTTTATCTTGGCCTTCATATACTTCATAAAGATAAACGACGCACCAAAGAACGCGATGCCGCTGCCTACCACGATTGCGAAAAACACCGGCGAATCAAACAACTTCGCGATGGGCAGGTAGGTATCCCAAAAGCTTTCTTGATAGCGCTGCGCGAATGCCAACGGTATGGATAGAAGAAAAGCAGTTAAAGTAATAATAATCGTTTTCATGGTTCATCCTCTACGACTGATATTTATTGGTAATCGGCAGGCGCCTGTCGCTGCCAAATGCTTTTGATGTCACCCGCAGCACCACCGCGGCCTGCTGGCGCTTGTATTCCGCCCGGTCTACCATATTGATGATCCGCTGCACCAATTGGCGTTCGTAACCCAATTCGGTAATTTCGGCGATACTCCAGTCCAGTTCGATATAGGCATGGAGAATTTCATCCAACTTATCATACGGCGGCAGGCTGTCGGTGTCGAGCTGGCCGGCACGCAGCTCGGCAGACGGCGGCTTTTTGATTGTGTTTTCCGGGATCATCTCTTTTCCGTGACGCCGGTTGCAGTGTTCCGCCAGGCGGTAAACCCAGGTTTTGGGGACATCGCCCAGCACCGCCACCCCGCCGCACATATCGCCGTACAGCGTGGCATACCCCACCGCCAGTTCCGATTTATTGCCCGTCGCCAGCACCATATAGCCGAACTTGTTGGAAAGCGACATCAGCAGCATGCCGCGGATGCGCGATTGGATGTTTTCTTCGGTCACATCCGGTTCGGTATTCTTGAAAGTCTCTGCCAGTGCCGATTCAAAGCTCTTATAAATATTCTCTATCGCGTATTGATAATATTGTATGCCGAAATTCTCCGCCAACTTCTGCGCATCGGTTTTACTGTGATCGGAAGAATACTGGCTGGGCATCGATACCCCAACCACGTGTTCGCTTCCCAAAGCGTCTACAGCAATGGCAGCGGTAAGCGCCGAATCAATCCCCCCGCTCAGACCGATAATCACATCTTTAAACCCGTTCTTTTGCACATAATCGCGGACACCCAACAGCAAGGCATTATACGCGTCGGGAACCGGGTCATACTCTTGCATCACGGCTTCCGGCATGAAGTAGGTTTTGATTTTGGTGGAGGGCGGGTGATCGAGCCAGTCGGTTTTTCCGGTGGATTCAAACACCTTCACCGGTTCTTTACCGGGTTTATCGCCGGGGATGATGTCGCGCTGCACCGGCACCGCCAGCCGTCTGCGCCGCACCTCTTCAAAGTGGATATCGGCAGTGATGAAGTCTTCTTCAAACGCTTTGCCCTCGGCTTTGATTCTACCGGTCGATGACACAATCAGGCTGCGCCCGTCAAAAATCAACTCATCCTGCCCGCCGATTTGGTTGGCGAATACCATCGGCACGCTGTGATCTTGGCATCGTGATTTGATCATGATTTCTCGTTCAATTGATTTCCCCACACTGAACGGAGACGATGAAGCACACACAATAATATCCACACCCGCTGATGCAATATTGGCGCAGATTTCAGGATGCCAGAGATCTTCACAAATCAGTACGCCGATATTGGCGATATCGGTTTTTAATGCGGATAGATGATCGCTGCGCTCGAAGTAGCGCTTCTCATCAAACACGCGGTAGTTGGGCAAGCCTACCTTTTTGGCGACCCCCGCTAATCGGCCGTCGTGGATCATGGCGGCGGCGTTATAGGAATCGCCATCCCCCCACACCATGCCCAAAATTACAATCATCCCCTGGGTTTCGGGGATAATCTGATCCAGCAGGCGTTTTTGTTCGGAAATAAACTGCGGTTTCAGCAGCAGGTCTTTGGGAGGATAGCCGCACAGCACCAGTTCCGGCATGACCAAGAGCTGCACTTTTTCCGATCTGGCGCGCGCAATCGCCTGTTTGATCTTTTCGGTGTTGCCCGGCAAATCGCCCACAATCGGGTTCAGTTGCGCCGCCGCAACCCGCAGCATGTTCGGATGATTCGGCATAGAGTCTCGCTTGAATTTTGTACTTTCAATAATTATATAACGGATAAGAAGAATGATGAGTGGAATAAGAATTTGAAATCATTCTATTTTTGTTTAGGGATGAATTTGACATCTGGAATATTCGAAAAGTCTGAGTCTTGAGTCCATAAAACAGAATTTGTATATCGGGCGGATGCGAGAATGACACTGTCTGCTAAAGGAAGATCAAGTTCTAAACTGATATGACATGCTGACAAAGCTATATTAGACGTTAAGTCAATTACTTTTCCTTGTTGCATGAGCGCAATGGCTTGTAAGGCAGAGTCTTCATCTCGTTGTTGATGAATCCGTTTAAAAACTTCATAAAGTATAATAGTTGGAACAACCAAGTCCGATGTTTGTTCTATAACAGAAGCGAAAAAATCCGCATTGGGATCATCAGCAAAGTATTCCAGCCAACCGGATGAATCAACTACATTCATAATCGATCCTGATCCCGAGGGACATTCGTATCAATTCCGCGCAGAAATCCGCGCAGCTGTTTTGCCGGTTTAACCGGGATCAACTCCACGCGGTTATCAAATAAGATGGCCTGAATCTGCTGTCCTGGACTTAATTTTAATTGATCTCGAAAACTTTCCGGAATCAATACTTGGAAATCTGGCGAAATGGTTAGTGTCTCCATAAAAAACACCTCTTTAAATTAAATATCTCATGTTACGCAGCGAAGAGACTGTCGTTGTTGATCCCCCCCTTATTAAGGGGGGCAGGGGGGATCGAAGCACGCTTTCAACAACGCAAAATCCCCCGGAGCCTACGGCTC
>CAYVAZ010000429.1:0-3797 GCA_964449065.1 uncultured bacterium | reverse complement strand
ACAACAAAACCATTTTTCAAGCAATCGTCAAACATGGATTGCGTAACATCAGTTAATCATTATATTTGATTCAAAAGGAATCGCACGGTTGTAGGAATGAATCGCAAAAAGAAGGGAAATCACTGGTACTCTGTCAATCAAAGAATGACGGCTGGCTATCCGTTGTTTCCCCCCTTGTTAAGGGGGGCTAGGGGGGATCGATACCCGTCAATAAATCGTTGACACTGTACTAGAGAAATTTAAAGAGAACGGTTTAACTCCTCAAGAAACCGCAAAACATGTCCGGTGTTGGCTCCCAAATCGCCTTTACCCACACGGGAAGACGATTGAATGTACAATTCACTCTGCTGCCCGCCGCTTTCTTTAACCCGCACAATAAAATCATCTTTAAATTGCATGATTGATGTCGTCACCACGGCATGAATCTCATGCCGATCTTCATCCACCGATTCAATCTCCCAATTCAACTTTTCAACAGTTTCTTGAACTTTCGCCCAAAGGTCATCAGCAGAGATTTCGTAGGTTGGAGTTTGCAATTCCGGGTAAATCGATTCATCACGGGTTTCCGCCACATTTGTGGTAAAGTACGTCTGCATTCTCGTGATGAGTCCCGGCTTGACCAGCAAGGGCGCGCCGCCCCATTTCACCATTGCCGCGGGAAGAACCAATAGGATAAATGCAAAGACGATGAGGATATACACGAGCATTTTTTTATACAATTTTTTCATATCAATGATCGAATTAGATGATAAAGAAAAGCAAGAGCAATACCCCTGGTTTCCGTTTCCATGATTATAACAAAGTAAAATCACATACCCAAACGCGTTTTGCATTCATCCAATATATCTGACGTGCGGCTGGCCCCGCAGCGGCTGACCCCAAGCGCGCGCACTTCCAACAATTTATCCAAATCGCGTACACCGCCTGCCGCTTTAACCTGCACATGATCCGGCGAATGCTGCCGCATGAGTTTGAGGTCTTCAATTGTCGCCCCGCCGGTGCCGTATCCGGTTGACGTTTTCACCCAATCAACATTTTGCCCGGCGCAAATTTCGCATAACCTGATTTTTTGCTCGTCATTTAGATAGCAGTTCTCAAAAATTACTTTGATTCGCTGCCGGCTTTGATGGGTGGCGTTGGTTAAGACGTTAATCTCCTGCTCAACATATCCCCAATCGCCGCTCAGCACTTTGCTGATGTTCACCACCATATCCAGTTCTTCGCCGCCGTTAGTTAAAGCCTCTTCGGTCTCGCGTAACTTCAATGCGGTCGTTTGTCCCCCGTGCGGGAAACCAATCGTTGTACTGGCTTTGACATTACTCCCTTTCAATATCTCAGCGCAGCGGGGCAGCGCAAAGGGCATAATGCACACGCTGGCAACATCGTATTCCAATGCCAGTTTACAGCCGTCTTCTAAATCCTGATCCGTCATAGTGGGATTCAGCAGCGAATGATCGATCATCTTGGCGATATCTAAGTAGTTGTAGTCCATTTTGCTTCCTTACTTTGAGGGTTTGGGTAAAAACTGGCGCAGATACACAGCGCTTTGCCGCAAGGATAATACACGCTTTTCCAGCGAACCTTCATACGCCCGGTCTTCCACTTCCACGCACACCGGCCCCTCGTATCCCGTATCGGTTAAGACAGAGAAGAATTTCCCCCAATCCACCTCGCCCATTCCGGGCAGCTTGGGCGTATGAAAATCGTTTGGATGCGCCAAAATCCCCACATCGTTCAACCGGTCATGATCGATGCGAACGTCTTTGGCATGAACATGAAAGATACGGTCAATAAATTCCTGCATCGGTTTTAAATAATCCATGTGCATCCATACCAAATGCGATGGATCGTAATTCAACCCAAAGTTTTTGCTGGGGATGTCTTGATACATCCGCCGCCAGATGCTGGGGCTGAAGGCCAGGTTCTTGCCGCCCGGCCATTCGTCTTTGGTGAATGTCATCGGACAGTTTTCGATTCCCACTTTCACGTTTTGTTGTTCGGCATGTTGGATGATCGGTTTCCACTTGGCCAAGAACCGCTCCCAATTGTCATCGACTGATTTAGTCCAGTCGCGCCCCACAAAGCTGTTCATCTGATTGACGCCCAAGATGGATGCGGCATCGATCACTTTCATGATATGCTCGCAATAGGCATTCGATTCGTCTTCATCCGGTGTGAGGGGATTGGGGTAATAGGCCAGCGCGCTGATTTCAATCTCATACTTCTTCGCCAGATCATGGACAACTTTAGCGTGCGTGCCGTCAAACCCGGCGACATCGATATGGGTGATACCCGCGTACCGCCGTTCGGCATTGCCTTTCGGCCAGCAGCAGACTTCCACACAATCATAGCCCTCATTTTTGGCGATTTGAAAGACTTCTTCCAACGTAAGGTCCGGCAATATCGCGCTGACAAATCCAAGTTTCATAATGGTCTCCTATATCTCGACCCAAGCTTGTTTCTCGTAACTTTCCAGGATCGCGTCACAAATTTTGACCTCTTCATGGCCATCGGCAAAGGTGGGGAAGAGAGGTTCGGCGGAAAAATCCCCCGCGTGAATATACTCATAATACGCCCGGAACAACTGCTTAAACGTGTCGGGATAGCCCTCATTGTGCCCGCCGGGATAATCCGCGAAATGGCAGGCCGGTTCCGCCAATAGCGCCGGGTCACGAATGACGGATTTATTGGGCTGGTCACGGTGTCCGATCCATAAATCATTGGGCGATTCGCTGTTCCAAGCCACCGTGCATTTGGAACCGGTGATTTCATAACGAATGCAATTTTTGCGCCCGGCGGTGATTTGCGAAACATACAAACTGCCCAGCGCCCCGTTCGAAAAACGAAACAGGATATTGCCGTAGTCTTCTGTATCCACCTTCACTGGCTCAAGATCGTCCCTGGATTGAATCTTGCTGCTGAAGGTTTCCACCTCACCTTTGGGACGCTTTCTCACGGGATGGAAGGTTTTGATATCGGCAAACACCGCTTGAATGCGCAGTCCGGTCATGCTGCAAATCAGGTCCATCCAGTGCGTTCCGGTATCCGCCACCACCCGCAATTTGCCGCTGTGTTCGGACAGCACCCGCCAGTTGTAATCGGTCGGATGAAACAGCCAATCCTGCGCGTAGCTGCCGTTGATATGAAAAATCTCACCGACTTCCGCGTTTCGAATTTTCTCGCGCGCATCCAAATTCAACGGATAAAAGCGCACGTTATAACAAACGCCGGCAGCAAGTTGTTTTGAATCTGCCAGCGATACCAACTGATCGGTTTCTCTCGCGTTCATCGCCAGCGGCTTCTCGCACAACACATGCTTTCCCGCCTCCAGCGCTTTGCACACCATATCAAAGTGATGCACATTGGGCGTGCAGATATGCACCACATCCACATCATCATCCGCTACGAAATCATCATAATTTTGGTAGGCTTTGGAAAGCCCAAACCGCTGCCGCGCCTGCTCCGACTTTTCCGGAGTTGAACCCAATACCCCAACGACGGTAATCCCCAACCGCCGCAGCGCTTCAATATGAATCGGCCCGATTAAACCCGTCCCGGCCACGGCCGCTTTTATATCATAAGATGGCATAAAATTCTCCCTCGAAATAAGGTTGTAATATCGTATACGCGGAGAAGGGAAATGAAAGTGAGAAGATCAATGGCGGTAAGGAACTACATCACATCATCATTTACCAAATGACTTCAGCAAATATCGCGGGGAGCATTGGGGCGTTGAAATTAGTAACTGATGTTACGCAATCCATGATTGTCTATTGCTTGAACACCGATTTTCGCGA
>CAYVAZ010000428.1:0-3807 GCA_964449065.1 uncultured bacterium | reverse complement strand
CCCTCATCTCTTATCTTCTCCCAAAGGGAGAAGACGATAAACACTGCGTTTGACTAAGAATAGTTGGCTCACAACAAAAACCATTTTTCAAGCAATCGTCTATCACCGATTGCGTAACATCAGTTATTAATACTACTTTTATTCCAATTCGTCGTGATTCATCACTCATCACTCATCACTGTCGTGTAAAAAACTCTTCCACATTTATCAACGTTCTGCCTAATGAAATATACGCTGCAATATCGCTTACATTTTCGTCATCAACATCCAATCCCTTTGTTACTTTTTCCGCGCGGGAACGATCTTCTTTAAACTGATCAAAGAATGTTTGATAGGCGTTTGCCAGGATGGTTACCTCGCGGTCACTGGGAGCGCGGCTTAAAGCGAGTTGATAGCCATAGCGGATTTTCTCTCTAAGATCATTGCTTTCATATTCGGCAATCCGCAACCCCAAATGCTGGGCGCATTCAAAGAAGACGGGATCGTTCAAAATCGTCAGCGCCTGCAAGGGTGTATTGGAGCGTTCGCGTTCCGTCTCGGTCACCGTTCCTTCCGGGGCGTCAAAGGTAACCAGCATAGGATAGGGAACGGTCCGTTGGAAAAAGATGTACAAGCCGCGGCGGTAGCGGTCTTCGCCTTCGCTGCTCTTCCATTTCACGGAATTCGCGTATCCCAATGCCGCTACATCCGATGGCAATGGAGGGCGGATGCTGGGACCGCCGATTTTTTCGGACAGCAATCCGCTGGCATCCAAACTGATATCCCTAACGATTTCGCCCGAAAGGCGGTAGCGGTTTTGCCGTGCCAGCCAGTAATTTTGGGGATCACGGGTTTTGAGGTCTGCCCGGTTTAGAGACGCCTGTTGATAGGTGTTTGACATTACGATGGTTTTGATCAGCGCTTTGCGGCTCCAATCAAGGCGGATGTATTGGTTCGCCAGCCAATCCAATAGTTCGGGATGCGTAGGCTTATCGCCGCGTACGCCGAAATCATTTGGCGTGCGCACAATCCCTTCGCCGAACAAATACTGCCACACGCGGTTGGCCGCCACCCGCGAGGTTAGCGGGTTATCCGGCGAAACCAGCCAGTATGCCAAATCCAAGCGGTTGGGTTTTGGTTTCGGGGTTTGAATGGGATGCAGGATTTGTATCACTCCCGGTTCAACCCGGTCGCCTTTGCGCAAAAAGTCCCCACGAACATGCATGAAGGATTTCCGGGACTCTTCCGGTTGCGTAAATCCCATGATGAAACTGCCGGGATAATCCGGCTTGGTTTTGTTGTGTGTCTCAATGGTCTCGTTTAAACTGATTAAGACGGGGTCTTCACGCTCGTAAAAACGCATCAATTGGTTCGTTTCTTCTTCGGTTCGTTCCGGTTTATTCAAAGCGGATGAGAGTTCATACGGCAGTCCGTCGAATCCTGGATTTTTATCATTGGTGGCAAACAGGCGAAAGCGCCCGATGGTATGCTTGTTGCCATAGTTTTGATCGATTTGGATTTTTAAAGTAACATCGCCGGAGAGTTGAACGGTATCGGTTAGATCAAATATGACAGAGTGAGTCATGCGTTCCTGCCCGCCAATGGCCCAGCCGGTTTCCAACCGTCCATCGATCGCGTTGGATTCATCGTATTTGTTTTGCGAATGATCCGCCCGCGCCGATTTTAGCGGAACTTGATACAACTCGCCGCCTTTGCTGTATTGCGTCGTGAATACTTGAAATTCGGACAAAACAAAATTGCCGTGTCCGGCGCGTCCCGGTCCCGCTTTGCCGTCTTCGGTTGGGTAAACTTCCAGCCGCAGGGCGGATAAGTCATCAAGATTTGTGTTGACCAAAATCGAGTAGGTGTCTTCACCCGGCTCTTTCCCTTCAACTTTGATGACGCCTTCTTCATCAATCTCGAAAGACGTACCGTTGGTGGATGTGACATCAACCGGGTTCAGCGGCTTCCAATTTACGCCTTCGCTCTTTTTGTTGCGCAGCCACTCTTCGAATTTCTCTTTAAGCTGCACCTGGCGGTAGGCTTCCACACTTGCTTGAAGCGTGTTGTGAACTTTGTCGAACTTCTCTTTTTGAGTTTCATAGCGTGCCAACTCATCCGGGAAGGGAGCTTTGATGTCTTTTTCTTCCGCCGTGTTGAAGAATGAGTAGAACTGATAATATTCTTTATGGGTGATCGGGTCATATTTGTGTGTATGGCATTCCGCGCAGGCCATGGTTAAGCCCAACCACACGGTGCTGGTGGTATTGACACGGTCTTTCACCGCCTTAATACGGAACTCTTCCTGATCGACACCGCCCTCCGTGTTGGTCAGCGTCATGCGGTGGAACCCGGTTGCGGTTAATTGATCGATAGATGGATCAGGCAACAAATCACCGGCGATTTGTTCAACGGTAAAGCGGTCAAAGGGCATATCATTGTTGAAGGCATCAATCACCCAATCGCGGTAACGCCAGGCATAGGGGCGAATGCGGTCTTTTTCATAGCCGTCGCTGTCGGCGTAACGGGCTAAATCGAGCCAGTGCCGTCCCCAGCGTTCACCGTAATGCTGGGATGCCAGCAACCGGTCTACCAACTGTTCATACGCGTCGGGATCATCACTGTTTACAAACGCGGCCACTTCTTGCGGAGAAGGCAGCAAACCGGTGATATCCAAATACAAGCGGCGGATCAGCAGTTCTTTTGACGCGCGTGGAGAGGGGGATACCCCTTCGTCTTCCAATTTCTTCAATACAAACGCGTCAATGGGGTTTTGGACCCATTCTGTGTTTTTAACGGTGGGGATTTTTGGATGCTGTACCGGCTGATAGGCCCAATGCTCGCGCACGTTGATGATGTCTTCATCACCCGTATCCGCTTCGAAATGAGCGCCTTGGTCAATCCATGTTTTGATGAGATTGATTTGATCTTCCGGCAATGGGCCGCCTTCGGGGGGCATTAGGGTTTCATGCGCTCCACTGATCATCTGAAACAACAGACTGTTTTTACTGTCCCCGGGTATCACCGCCGGGCCGGAAAGCCCCCCATTCATCACGCCTGCTTTTTTGTCCAGACGCAAGCCTAACGTTTGTTGTTGTGTCCCGTGACAAGAAAAACAATTCTCCGCGAAAACCGGTTGGATGGAGTTCTCAAAGATTAAAATACCGGAACCCGGTGCTTCCGCTTTCGCAGCGCTAACAAAAAATCCGCTTGCTAGCAAAAAGGAAAAGATTCGAAATACAAACCTCTTCATACGCTTTCTCCCCATATTATATTGGTCGTGCAGAAACCTGCTCCGCCTGCATAATTGACTAATACCTTTTCAAAAAAATAATGTTTGATGCGCGGCTAATATATCTTTCGAAGGCCTCAATATTCTCCCCCCAAGATTGGGGGAAGTTAGAGGGGGGGGTGATGATCGAACGGTCAATCCCACCCCAATCCTCCCTAGTCTTGAAGGGAGAATTCGCATCATACAAAATTAAATTGATACCATATATCATCATCATACTATATTATTCACATTATTTCCAGCGTATTTAAAGGGGTATTTAAAGGAGGGGGATGATGTTATGTATATAACAGGTTAGCGCTATGGTGCGCTTTATCAATATACCGACTGGACTTTTTCTTTCTTCTTCTCCAGGTTGGCCACTCTCCCTACAGATCATGTTTACATCAACCTAAAAAAAGCAGTTGATATTGAAAAGTATGCCATAACTATTTGAATATAATATAATTATGAAATGCGGAGCAGTTGAAAAATAATCACCAAAGGGTGAGAGCGGTCAATCGTAGAATTTCTTGAATTCGTTGGACTTATCACTC
>CAYVAZ010000427.1:0-3828 GCA_964449065.1 uncultured bacterium | reverse complement strand
GGCGTTCTTCGGGTTCAGGGATGTAGTTGACCAAGCCGTCCAGCAGGCTGGAAATGCCGATGCATTCATGCGCGTCGGTCACGAAAATCGGGACAATATCGCCGTTAAGCACGCCATCGTGCAGGCCGTGGCGAATTTCGTCATACTCCAGTTTTTCATCGGCTAGAAAACGTTCCATCAGGGCTTCATCGTTCATGACGGATGATTCGACCATTTTGTCGTGCATGTCTTGTTCTTCTTCCCGCACTTCGGGCGGGATGTCTTCTTCTTTGCTGACGCCGCCTTTTTTATCGAAACGAAGAACCTTTTCGGTGATGAGATCGATCACACCGGAGAAGTTTTCTCCTTCCCCCATCGGCAGACGCACCGGACAGATTTTGGCTTCGAGTTTTTCTTCCAGTGAGTTCATACAGGCTTCAAAATCAGCCCGTTCTTTGTCCATCTGGTTGACGACGATCAACCGCGGAATTTTGAGTTCTTCGAGGTATTCCCAAATTTTGATGGTTTCGACTTCGACGCCAGATTGCGCGTTGATGACCAGTAAAACACCGTCAGAGGCATGGACCGCGTTGCGGATATCGCCGGCGAAGTCGGAATAGCCGGGGGTATCAAGCAGGGCGATTTCGCAACCCTTGTAGTTGCAGTGCATGACTTTGGTGGAAATACTGTGTTTATCATCAATTTCTTCGGCGAGGTAATCAGAGAAGGAATTTCCTGTGTCTACGGATCCTAACGATTTGATAACTCCTGTGTGAAACAATATGGCCTCGATGAGTGTGGTTTTTCCGGAACCGTGGTGGCCGACCACGGCGATATTGCGTTTTTTGGCAATTTCGACCATGAACAATCCTCCCTACTGCTGTAATCGCATCCAAAGGGCGTTGGGGCTATTAAAAATCAAAAGCGAAACGCGCTCTTAATACAATTCTAATACATATCATATTTTGTAAAGTTGCGCTATGTGGTTGGGTGGCGTTTTTATGAATAATTAACAATATTTGATCTAGTTATCTGTATTTGGAGTGCATCATTGAAAATTTGCTATCGATTTGGTATAATAATAAAAAACGGAGAAATTCAATGAAAGCATACGAAGAAATCATAGAACTCATCGCGACAGGCAGCAGTCCGCAAACCATCAGCGATTTTACGCCTTCACGCGAGACGAAATTTCGTGTCTCTGAATTGCTCCAAAAAGAAAAAGAAGAATTCCTTACACCGGAAGAGCAATCGGAACTCAATCATTATATGGAAATCGAACATATTATGAGAATGGCAAAATCACGCGCCCGCCAAATCCTGCAAAATGCCTGAGATCAATGCAACCTTACGAAATCAAATATCTGTCCGAGCAAATTTTCAATGTGAATATTGCCTTATTCATGAGGATGATACATATTTCGGATGTGAAATCGATCATATAATCAGTCTTAAACATGGCGGTTCAAATGAACTGAACAACTTGGCTTACAGTTGTTTCTTCTGTAATCGTCATAAGGGCAGTGATATAGGCTCTATTCATGTTGAAACCAGTGAATTTATACGATTTTATAATCCGAGAACGGATAATTGGAATCAACATTTTCGTTTAGTTGATTCTCTTATCGAACCTCTTGACTCAATAGGAGAAGTGACAGCAAGGATATTGCATTTCAATCACATAGATCGTATTTTAGAACGGCGATTATTGATTGAATTAAAGCGCTATCCACCAAAATAAAACGATTTACGAATTGATTTGAGGAAGAGGATGTTGTATTAGATTGAATTTTGGTATGTACTCATTGAATATGCTAAAATGGATTTATAACATTTGGAGTAATCATATTTTCGCAATTTTTATGTTTCTCAATCTTAAGGTGATGAAATGAATGAAGCCACGATTGCATTGCATCCAGATGAACAAAAATGGCTGGAGGATTATAAGCGGTCTTTAGACGAGTGCTTCCCCGGTTTGGTTGACGAAATGGTTCTCTTTGGCTCGAAAGCGAGAGGGGATGCAAAACAGTATTCTGATCTTGATTTGTTATTGATCATCGACCAAGGCAATAAGCAAACCAAAAAGGAAATGCGTTATTTGGGGTATGATCTATCAATCGGAAATGATGTAGTCCCTTCTATTCAAATCTATACCAAAGAGGAACGGGAACAAAGCGTTACGGAAGATTCGGCATTTTTTAAAGTGATTGACCGTGAAGGTGTCGCGGTATGATGCATGTTGAAATTCAGAAGCATTCGTATTCACTTCACCGACTCCCACACTGCGTCCAAGAATTGCTGCGTTTTTAATGCAATTGCCATGCACACCTGCGCTTCCGGGCTGGATGGGTTTTGCGCGAGTTCGGCGAAGCGGTCGATCATGCGCTGGTGCTGGGGGATTTGATTCGGGATATAGATGTAGGGGCAGTCATCCGGTTTGTTCATTTCGCTTTTCTTGGTGAAGCCGACTTGGTGGTTAGGGTTGTCAAACGGAAAACTGGACTGCCAATCGAGGACATAATCATCCAGATAGAGTGAGCCGGTGTGGCCGTGGATATCCAAATCCATCAAGCAGGCCCCGATGTTGTAGCCATAGTTGAAGGTTGTGGTTAATCCGTCATTGAATTCGATGAATCCCGATCCGCGAATGAAGGCGTGGGTCCCTTCCAACTTCTGCGCAAAGCCCGATACGGTTTTGACGGTCTCGGCTTTGGGCATGTATTCGGTCACCGCTCTCATGCAGTACCATGCCATATCGCCCACAACGGTCATGGGTTCTTTTTCGGGATTGAAACGGATGTTGGAGGTGTCATCAAAGGGGAAGAAGAAGCTGGATACGATGGTCTGCGGTTCGCCGATGGCGCTTAACATGTTCTCTTTGATGTGATGCGTGCGGGGGTGATGAGAGAAATGGGTGGCATCCATAAACAACACGCCGTTTGATTTGGCTGCCTGGATCATCTTTTCGACCGATGCCGCGCTTAAAAAGGGTTTATCCGCCAGGAGATGCTTTTTGGCTTCGGCGGCGGCTAGGGCGATTTCTTCTTCGAAAATGGTGGGGCAGGCGATATAGACGGCATCGATTTCACCGCTGCGTACCATTTCATTCCACGATGCGAATGGATGATCGATGTTGTGTGCTTTGGCGAAGGCTTTGGCGTTTTCTTCGAGACGGCTGCATACCGCGGTGACGGCCGCGCTTTCGCTTGCCTGAATGGCTTTGGTGATGACTTCGGCGATCATGCCGCTGCCGGTGATTCCAAAACGGAGTTTTGTCATGGTTATTTTCCAATATAAGAGATATGTATGTTTATATTTATGTGATCTCTTGCATTGATCAACCCTTACCGGGATTCTTCAACCGTTTCAAGTGAAAACAATTTTGTTTCAGTCGAATTAAAACAATATACTGATTTGTTTCTATTTATGAGTAATATGTTTAAATATGAGTTATTTCATAACGAAATTTATACAAAAACCTGTTGAAATTATACTTGAGTTGTGATAACGTCTTTATTGATACGTAATCATATATACGTTTTTTTTGAAACAAAACGTAACACAGCAACAAAAGTTTACAAAATAAAAGAGTACACATCTCAAAAGGTTTGCCGACCCGATGTGTACCCGCCCGAAAGAAGGTTCTTATGTAAGAACCCTCTATAACTAATTACGGTGTAGATTTGTTGGGAATAGTCAACGGATTATTCACCAACAACAACGCAGCCGTTCTCCGCCCTGGTGTTTTTGAACCGTCAAGATTTGTAACACGCAAGATGTAAAAGAAAGTTCGAAAAAAAACAAAAACACCAAATCTTAGGAGAAAAAAATGATGAATTTACGGTTTCG
>CAYVAZ010000426.1:0-3835 GCA_964449065.1 uncultured bacterium | reverse complement strand
TTCCATGCAGTGCTGAATAACGCTGCAATCGTGTTGATCCAGCATGTTGCTGCCCTTCATGTGGGGGTATCGCCCCATCGAAATCAGTTCGCTGACACGGTAGTTGTAATCGCTGGGCAGGTATTGCGGCAAATAGCCGATGGATTTGGCGATTTCCTTGCGTTTCATTTTTTTCATCGGATTGCCGTTGAGAATTGGGCCGCCATCTGTAGAGCGGATAATACCCGCCATGAGTTTGAGAAATGTGCTTTTGCCGGAGCCGTTTGGGCCTATAACCGCTTTCAAATCGCCTGCCGCAATTTTGAAGCGGTCTACGTGCAGCGTCCAATCAGAGCCTGGATATTGGTAGGCGAGATTGTGGATTTCAAGTTGTATGGATTGCGGTTCATTCATGATGATGGATCAAATCATACAAGCGTTGGGCGGATTGTACAATTCGCGGGCCGGCAATCTTTATGTAATCATCGGTCACTACATGAACGCGGGGCGAAGCGGGCATGGAATGCAATCCCTTCCAGTCGTTTTTGATATCCTCGATGGAGCGGGTTTGGTTGATGTCTTCCGGCCGCGTTTCAATAATCACATCGGGCTCGCGTTTCATCAGCGATTCTTTCGAGATTTGGGGATAGCGGTCATTCAAATCCCCGAAGATGTTGTTGCCGCCAGCCAATTGAACGAGTTCTCCTAAAAAGGCTTTGTTGGTGACGGTGAACATATCAGTGAGTTCGCCTTCCATGCGGCTGATACACAAGAATACATCCGGTTGTTGGCCGGCTTTTTCGGCTTTCTGTTGAACGTTCTTCAATCCGGTTTTCATTTCCGCGATCAGTTGGCTGCCTTTTGGTTCGCAATCCAACTTGGCAGCTATGGTTTGGATCCCTTCATAAAGAGTGGCAATGTCTTCGATTTCGACATGCAGGAGTTCGATGCCTTTTTCTTCGCAAAGCGATATGAGTTTGCTGTTCATTCCGATGACGATAATAAGGTCGGGCAGCAGGGCGATAATGCGTTCCATGTTGGGATCGATATAGCCGCCGATTTTTTCTTTTCCCAATGCTTCCGGGGGGTAGGTGACAAAATCGCTGACACCGACTACCCGGTCTCCCTGCCCCAGCGCGAATGCGATTTCGGTGATGTTGGGGACAGCGCAGATGACACGTTGATAGGATGAATTTTCATTTCTATCGGAATTGATTTTTGATCGCGATTTGCCAAGGTAAATCATCCCGCCGGCAACAGCCAAACCGATAGCGAAAGCAATCAATGCTCCTGTAAGTGTTTTATTCATCATGTAAACAGAAAAAATCCTTACCCATGTTTGAGTAAGGATGATAACAGTCTCAGCGATTTTGGGTAGGATTAGTATGTCAGGGTGGCTGCCCATTCGGGGACACTGGCGCCGCCCGCGCGGTAGATATCGCCCCAGCTTAATAAACCGTTCGAAGGTTGATAGGGGATGCCTCTTTGGGGATAATTGTTGGCGTTATAACTGTCGAAGGTATCCGGGCCGGAACTCTCTAACAAAAACGAATTGCGCGGCCAGGGACTGCGGTCATAACTTTGCCCGGATGCCTGCCAAGTTGCCAATTCATAATTGGGATCAATTTCTCCCAGCGCGCCGGCGGTGTTGCCCTTAATATGCTTCGATTTGAATGGATTGGTAAAGGTGTCGCCGCCGGAGATATAGGAAACCGGCGTGGTTAAATCCCGGTACCCCATATAGTCTTGCGCGGCATTGCTGCTGTCCCAGGCCCAGCGGGGATAGGTGCCTTTATCCAGCTGATACATCTCTAGGGCGGTGCTGATGGATCGAAGATTGCTGACGGCTTTTGAAACTTTGGCTTTCATTTGAGCCTGTAGAAAGTTTGGCACGGCAATCGCCGCCAAAATACCGATAATCGCCACTACGATAAGCAGTTCAATCAAAGTAAAACCGTTTGGATTTCTTTTTCCCAACATTGTACTTTCCTCATAAATTAAAATAAATTCTTGACTTGTTTGATGAATGTAACATATAATCCGATCAAATTCCAGTTAAAAAGAGGTTAATATGTGGGGATACAAATCAGCGGAAGGAATCATTAAAGATGCTAAGTCATTGGAAGAAGCGCGTGGAATTGTAAGCGAATTTGGATTTCATGAGCATATAGTCAATGAAAGTCATATTGTATTTCGCAAACCGGGAAAATTATTTTTTATCGATGGAAAAAAAGCCGCCATGGAACTTCATATCTCTACCCATCACAACGGGTTGTATTTATCGTTGCGCTATTATGAATTCATTTGGTTCGATACCGGAGAATTAAGCGGCTTTTTAGACGAAATCGCTCATAGACTGGGCAACTTTGCTAAATCATCAAGCGTCAGCAAAGTCCCTCATTATTCTACGGTTTAGATTGCGCCTTCAGTATCAGTTGCTTTAATCGAAGCGCAAAAGGTTCAGTTGGGTTTATTTTTAATGCCTTGGTCAGATGTTCTTTTGCTTCATTCGCTTTTTTCAATTCAAGATAACACTGCGCCAAAAGCGAATGCATAACCGCTTTATTTTCATGCAAGCCGGTACAGGTTTCTAAAATGGGAACCGCGTTTTGAAAGTCACCGCTTGCCATATAAATTTGCGCCAGATAAAAATGGGCGTCGGCATGATCTCCGTCCCTCTCAATCACGGTTCGCAATTCATCCGCGGCTAAATCCCCTCTACCGATTTCGAGATAGATATTTGCCATGTTGAAATGAGATTCGGCTGTATCGGGGTGATGCTGTAAGTAACTGCGGTAGAAATTGCGCTGATCACGCCCCATGCGGTTGATGACATCAAGGCTTTGTTTTGCCAATTGGGCTTTCTTTTTCTCTTGTTTGACCGAATAGATTTTCACCAATTGAAACAAGGCGTGTTGATAGAAGGGGTCTTGATCGATTATGGTTTCAAAAATGTTTTGGGCTTGATCCCACTTTTTTTGTTTCATCCAGATTTTGCCCAATTCATAGCGGGCGCGGATGTTGTTGGGATAGCGTTCTACGATTGATTCCCATAGGGATTGCGATTCATTTCCGGTTTGTTGTTGTATGAGAGCGTACAACACTTGAGCATGTTCGTGTTCTGGAAGTTGTTTCGTTATGTTTACCGCCTTTTCTACATTGCCTTGTGTGTAGAGGATTACGGCTTTGCGGTATTGCGCGTCTATATTATTGGGCTCAAGTTGAAGGATGATTTCGAGATGTTCTAATGCCGGGGGAAAGCGCTGCAGGCGGTGATAAACTTTAACAATTTCCTCGCGGTATTTCACGTTTTCCGGCTGCAATTCAATCGCCTTATTGAGGGCGGATAATGAGCCTTCAGGGTCGGTTTTTTGGCTGCCCAACAACTTGCCTAATAGAAAATGGGCTTGGTGGAATTGGGGATTCTTAGTTGTGATGTGTTGCAACAGTTCAACTGCATCAGGATAGTAATTGTGGCCAGCATAAAATTCGGCCAGTTCATAGAGTCTTTCTCTATTATTTGGATGGTTTTGAACCTGCTGAATCAAACGGGTTTCTTCTGACTGCAATTGCGGATTCTTGATCACTGGAGATAGTTCAATGCCAATCGCATTGATCACGCCAATCAAAAGTAAGAGCGAAATTGTAGTTATCCTTTTCATCCCTGTAATCCCTAATCAGTCTCTTTGGCAGAGTTTAACAAGTAAGCACGTTAATTATTGAGTCCAACGAATTGACGTACCGGCTGGAAGCCGATGCTACCCAATAATAAAACGATTTCTTAACACCACTATTTGCCGGTTATTCTTCCATGATTGTGATTCGCTGATTGGCCTTTACATTCATCCATTTCGAC
>CAYVAZ010000425.1:0-3847 GCA_964449065.1 uncultured bacterium | reverse complement strand
CTGCGTCATGGGGAGCAATCGCTCTCTTCGCCCTCATCTCTTATCTTCTCCCAAAAGGAGAAGACGATAGACACTGCGTTTGACTTAGAATAGTTGGCTCACAACAAAAACCATTTTTCAAGCAATCGTCAATCATGGATTGCGTAACATCAGTTTGTAAATAACCTGCAAGCCATATACCAATACATTATTTCTCATAACGGATTGAATATATTATGCTTATATTTTTTGAACGATTCCAGTAGACAGAACGGAAATCTTCATTCATGATCTTTGTGTAAAAATGTAACGATAATGGGTGATAAGTTTACTGAAAGGATTTCATCACAAACGCGGGATGTTCCCAATAATTTGTACATTGAATTTCCAAAACAAAATTTTAACCTTAGACGTTGATAGAAATGAACTTTAAAAAAAACAATAATCTTTCAGTCATTTTAAATCGTTAAAAAATAGTGGATAGAATTTAGACTTTACTCCAAATAATTTATTTATATTGTATCAACCATTTGATATTTTAACATTTTTTTACTACTATAAAAGTAAGAGTTCTAGGGATATCTCTATTGCAAATTTAGAAAAAATAATAGGTTGACAATAAAATGCTGCCAGGTGTGTTAATAGTAGATGACGAAGAATCAACCGTTCGCGGTCTTAACGCGGTATTACGCCATCATTTCCGTACGTTTACCAGTACGGTCCCCACCCAAGCGATTAATATAATAGAGCAAGAAATTATCGATGTCGTGATTTTGGATGTGATGATGCCGGAAATGGACGGGATTGAAACGCTGATGAAGATCCGCGAGATCGATCAGGATATGATCGTGATTATGTATACGGCATTGAATGAAGCGGCCACCGCGGTGCAGGCCATGAAGGAAGGAGCGCACGATTATTGTGTAAAACCGATTGATCCGGATGAACTGATTGAAACCGTGAAACGGTCACTGCAATTCAAGAAATTAAATAATCGAGTGGCTTCTCTGGAAGAAAATCTGCACCGCATTTCCGGCAATAAGAACTTGATCTGGAAAAGCGAGCAGTTCAAGAGAGTGATGGAAAAGGTGGAAAAAGCCGCCAAGCATGATGTGGATGTGCTGATCTATGGGGAAACCGGAACGGGAAAAGAATTAATCGCCAACTCGATCCGCGAATTGCGGCTGAACAACCAATCGCCTTTTATCACAGTGGATTGCGGTTCCATCTCACAAGAATTGCTGACCAGCGAGTTATTCGGACACGAAAAGGGATCGTTTACCAGCGCGGTCTCACGCCGGCGGGGCAAATTTGAACTGGCGGATGGCGGCATCTTGTTTTTGGATGAGATCGGAAATATCAGCGATGAATTGCAATCCGCGCTGCTGCGGGTGTTGGAAACACGCGAGTTTTACCGGATTGGAGGGGAGCGGCCGATTCAGGTGGATGTGCGTATTTTAGCGGCCACCAATAAAAACTTAAAACGGCTGGTGGATCAGGGGAAATTTAAAGAAGATTTATTTTACCGTCTCAACCGGTTTCCGATTTATTTGCCGCCGCTGCGGGAGCGGACGGAGGATATCGTGCCGATGGTACGGTTTTTTTTGCAAGAGTGTTCGAAACGCTTTGGGTCAAAAATCGAAGACGTTTCGGAAAAGGCTTTGGAGCTTTTTATGGATTATTCGTGGCCGGGTAATATCCGCGAATTAAAGAATATTATCGAACAAATCTGCATTTTGTATGGTGATACGAAAACCATTGTTGCCGCTCATTTGCCGTTGAACATCCAGTTTCCCACCGTATCGATATACAACAATTTACTCTCGTCCAACAACCTGATTTCCTCCCTGGAGCAGGTGGAACACGATATCATCCAACAAAGCTTAACCGATACCAATTGGAATCAAACCAAGGCAGCGAAACTCTTGGGGATTTCGCGTACTTCCCTGCAACGGCGTATGAACAAATACAATTTAAATGATTAGTTCAACATCTTAGTCATTCCGCCGGAAAACTCATCTTATCCATTGCCCACTAATGGGCAGTGACCGAAAGTGGGCAGTTGCAACAATTGCACTGCTATTCTTACTTAATTCTCAATTTCCCCTCAATTTACTGCCCGCTTCCGCATCAATTTTCCAAATAAGAATATATTGCAAAATATGTTATATCTATCTGAGATTATATAACTTATAAATTAGTGTAACTATTGGCACTGTATTTGTATATAAAGATAGCAACATCAAAATACAGGATATATACATGAAAAAATTACGTCTTTCCAAATATTCAATTCCATCAGATAACGGCAATGACACCGTACTAATCTATAACACAATTAATCGATCTATTGTTGAATTGGAATCAAATTTTATTGAATTATTAGATTCGGATGCTGGATTATCAGAAAGCAATGAAGAGCTTCAGGAAGCCATGGATCAATTGCAGGAAATGGGGGTATTGGTTGAAGAAAATGAAAACGATGACGACAAAGGGTATCAGTGGTACAAAAATGTAAGAACAAATAAAGACATAATTGATCTTACGATTCTTACAACCTATTCCTGTAATTTAGCCTGCCCATACTGTGTTGAAAATGGCGTAAAAAACCGCATCTTTTTGAAACGCGACACGTCCAATTCAATTATTAGTTGGGTGGAAGGACTCATTCAAGAAGATCAATCCAAGGAACTGCGTATCACCTTTTACGGTGGCGAACCCTTACTCAACAAAAAAGAACTGTATCACCTTTGCGATGAAATCTGCCTGCTGGCAGAACGGTATCAACTAAGAAAAACCCTGCGGATGATATCCAACGGGGTGTTGATGGATCAAGAAACGGTGCACGCGTTAAAAGAGCACGGCATCGAATCCGTGAAGATTACGCTGGACGGCTATGGTGATGAGCACGATGCCAAGCGGCCGACGCTGGGCGGCAAGGGGACCTTCGATAAGATCATCACCAATATTCTCTATGCCGCCGATCATCTGAAAGTGACAGTCGGCACCAACTTTAACCAAGAGAATTACCATAGCGTAACCACGCTCATTGATTACCTGCATGATTTGGGACTGCATGAAAAATTAGAAACCTTTTACGCCAAGCCGATTCTCTCCACCATCGGCGATAAGATCGCTTCGGCTATTTCCCAACAGTGCACCGTTTGCAAGATGTCGGAAACCGAGTGCCGGGATATTGTCACTCTGACCGAATACGCGATGGAAAAAGGCTTTAACGTAAAAGACCGGATGGCATTAGGCCCCTGCCAGGCATTGATGTACCACAGCTATGTCGTGGATCCGCTGGGGAACATCTTTAAGTGCCCCGGGTTTGTCGGCCGTTATGACTTCAAGGTCGGCCATGTACGCGACGGGATTATCGACCCGGAAAAATCGTACCGTAATCTTGATTTGAACGCCAAATGCAAAGCGTGCCATTACATGCCGATCTGCGCCAGCGGCTGCCGCCACGCCGCCTATATGGAAACCGGAGACGACCAAGCCGAATCCTGTGAAATGCCGTATTTCGATACCACCTTAAAACCGTTTATGCATGCCGTTGCTAGCCAATAGCAATCGTTGACATACATAAAAAATCCAATTTGAAGAAGGGAGGTGTATCCAATGAAAGTTAAAGTTGTCAAACCACAAACCGACAGCACCACGGCAGGTTGCCCGTATTTTGTAGAATAGAAAAAGTCTTACTACTAACAAAAAAGCATCCTTCATACTATAATTTACTATACTAAATTTGAAGGGTGCTTTTTCGTTATGAAAAAAATGAGAAAGTTAATATTTATAGTATTTATAATTATTTTTACTTCTTGTGGTGATAATGAATATAAAATTCGAATTGGTTTAGTAGGTT
>CAYVAZ010000424.1:0-3858 GCA_964449065.1 uncultured bacterium | reverse complement strand
TATCTCGGGGTGGAGGTCGAGGATGCGCTCGCGCTGGCCGAGAGCATCGAGCTTTGAACGAAGTCGGGCATCTTTGCTCTGATGGTTGCGGTCAAACAAAATCCTTGGTCCTGGCGCGAAATAGCACTTCGCTCTGAAGGTGTGGCGCAGGCACAAGACGTAATTGGATGTGTACACAGCCATGGCGCAAATCATGGGTCCTGCTTTCAGCAGGCCATTGTTTAGCGGCTTCCTTGCTGGCAGCGTGCTGAGCCGGATCACCTCACGCGCGACCGAGCCGAGAAACAGCCCGCGGATCATGTTCTGCCCGCGCGAGCCGATCACGATCAGGTCAGCGCCGTATTCGCTGGCCGTGACCCGGGTTTTTCGTGCCACCCAAGTTAGAACGGCCGGGGGTCAATTTTTTTGGTTGACCCAAGCAAAGGTTGCAGACAATCCGGATAAAATCGCTTGCCAGCGCAATTCTCACAGATCTAATCTTACCGAAGACGGTCACACTGCGGGGGCTCCGAGATTCACCCGTGATTTCGGCGATGGCTGTGTTACAAACTTTCGGAGGGACAATGGACGTTAGGAAAGTCTTTATCAGTCATACCAGTCAAGAAGCACCATTGGCGCTATTGCTGAAGGGCTGGATCGATTCGCACTTTTCAGGTGAAGTAGAAACTTTTGTCAGCAAATCTGATATTACCGCAGGTGCACAGTGGCTTCAGGCGGTTGAGTCCGCAATTCGCGATGCAAGCCTTGTGGTTGTCTTATGCAGCCCTCTTTCCGTCCGCAAAACTTGGGTCATATTTGAGGCAGGTGGCGCTTGGGGACGCAACGTTCGCCTCTTGCCGGTATGTCATTCTGGTCTGGCCGTCGCAGACCTACCTAGCCCACTCTCCGCATTTCAGGGGCTCGGCGTAGCCAACCCAGACTTTGGAACGCAGTTGGTGCGCACCATGAGGGAAGTCCTCGGAGTAGCGCCCTCGATGCCCGCAAACGACGATGAGCTGGTGGAAAAGGTACAACGAACGTTGGAGGGAGCTCGCCAGGATGCGAATAGATTTGACGTCTTTCTCTCAGCGCCAATGTCATCGCTGAGAGGATTGCGGTACCGCGGATTCCGAAAATCTCTCAACATAATAATCGAGATGCTGGAGAAAAATCCCTCACTCAGTCGTTTCTACTTTGCAGGAAGGTCATTCGGAGACATCCGCGAATTTGACGACAGCCTAGTTGGCGCGAAACGGGACATGCGCGCGCTCGCAAGTTCGGATCGCTTCTTGATGATTTTACCTGAAAAGCTTGCAACGAGTTCGTTTGTGGAGGCGGGCTTTGCACTAGCCTTAGGGCTACCCGCTGTCCTGTTTGTGCGGGACACCGAAGACCTCCCCTACGCATTACAAAATATTGGACAGCTTTCGGAGCACACAAACGTCCATAAATTTAACAAGACGAGCGAGATTTCCTACCACGTTGGCCAGTACGGAGCCGACCTTTGGCCGACCACCTGGGGCAGAACCTATGTTTAAGAAAAGTGGCGCTGACATCGTTCATCGCATTTTGAGCGAAAGCGGTCAGACACTCGCATTCGCCGAAAGCCTCACCACAGGGAATCTGCAAGCTCTGATTGGGGCCCGTTCTGGTGCCTCCAAATACTTCAAAGGTGGAATAACAGCATATACGATACCTATCAAAGCTGATCTCCTTAATGTCGATCCCATTGCGGCGGCAAGTTGCGATGCGGTTTCAGCCGAGATTGCGGTCCAGATGGCGCGTGGGGTTTGCGAATTGTTTGGAGCCGACTTTGGTGTCGCCACAACCGGATATGCTGAACCCTACCCTGAGCAATCAGTTTCGGTGCCACACGCTTACGTCGCAGTTTACTCGGCTATCTCCGAAAAGTCCGAATTCTGTGACATGTTTCGTGGGGAGGGTCTAAGTCGGAGAAAGATGCAAATGAGTACGGCAGATTATGCTCTGCGGGCATTGGCGGAAGTGCTCGAGAACACAGTGACCTGAGCCCCGATTGGTCCCGAATTTAAGTCGAAAATTTTCTCCAAATCTGTCATTGGGTATCACGGCATGTGTCCACCTAGTCTACGCGCATGTGGCCAGTCATTCGGTGACAAACGGCCGATGTCCGTCTTCGGCGATGAATAGCCGGATTTCGTACGGCTGAGGTTGGCAGAAATGGGCGCAGGGGGGGGGCGAAGAGAAAAGTGATTGATGAAGCTTCGAATCTCTGGTCGATTTGCGTGATGCCTGACCAGAAGATTCGAATGCACGATTTTCCGCTCTTGGATGACGTCTTCGAAATGAACGATGGATGCGAGGGGCAAAGGCCACTGAAACGCAATCACCGCGTTGTCGCTAAAACGATTTCGTGCATAGCATCTCGCATTTTGGCGGGCGCATGGGAGAAACAATTAATAATGGCGGAATCACAGCGGCCACCGATGGGTGCGCCCCGTTGTCTTCCACGCTTTTCAATTTTACTCCTCGACAATGTTTGAACTTTTGCGCAGATCAACGTATTGGGAGCCTAAGGGTGGAAAAAGTCCGAACTTCTGGCGGTGGTGAAACATGTTGAACGGGCGTATCAGGGGTTTTTGAGCATAGACAAAGCAGAAGTGAGCTAATCCATGTTTGATGGTGCACGTCACACTTTGGACCTGTCACAGTTTGATGCCGCTCCTTTGATAGCATTTACTGCAACAAAGGAGACAAATTATGGGACTGAAACGGACGGACGAATTCCGCCAAGATGCGGTGCGGATTGCGCTGACAAGCGGGCTTACGCGTAAACAGGTGGCGAATGATCTGGGTGTCGGCATGTCAACGCTTAACAAATGGATCACCGCGCACCGAGACACGGATGTAGTGTCGAAAGAAGATTTGAGCCTCGCCCAAGAGAATGACCGGCTTCGACGCGAGAACCGCATTCTCAAGGAGGAGAGGGACATCCTAAAAAAGGCAACGCAGTTCTTCGCGGGTCAAAAGCCATGAGGTTTAGGTTCATTGAGGAACACATAGCCAGCTTTTCAATCAAGCGATTGTGCAGTGTCGTTGGTGTCAGCCCACGCGGCTTGCGGGCGTTCCGCAGTCGGCCCGCCAGTCGCAGACAGCGCTCTGATCTGGTCACGCTGGCCCACATCAAAGAACAGTCCCGTCTCAGCCTGGGCAGCTATGGCAGCCCGCGCGCAATTTTGAGACATAAGATGCGCCGGTAATCAGGGCATTCTTGGCTGGGAGAGGGCCGAGTGTTTTTATGTGAGCCAGTCTCTATTCAGACGGTGACCCCTCATTATAAGAGTGACGACGGTCCAGACATTTGCGGTCAGAAACCAGCGCCGATTGGCATTTTGGCTCGGGAGCCGTATAGGCAACTGCACTGCCTGCAATCAAATAATGACGCCCAGCCTTCCACGCACGTTTTTGCGTCCCACGGGCTTGGGCGAGACGCTGCAGGATCATTTCGTGTCTTCTGACGATCCCGTTTCGATTTGGTCGAGGATAGAGAGTTCGATCCAGACGCGCCACAGGACGCCGCCTGTTCTCACCACCAACCTGTCATTCGACGAATGAACCGAAACTTTCGGCACCGAGCGTCTCATCGGTGCACTGCTCGACCGATTGACCCGCCAAGTCGTTCGTCGGCGTACGCGGCCTTCGGCCACGGTCCTCCTCACCAAGAAGATGAATAGCGAGAGCTATCGCCTGGCTCAAAGCCGCGCGCAAGTCCAACGACACCACCTGAACCAGCAGATATGGATTTGGCCCTGACGTGCCACAATGGCCAGTCTTGGAGTTATGCGCGAAAGTTGGTGATGGCCTGAAGTAGGCGGCATATCATGGCGGTGTTCAAGACGC
>CAYVAZ010000423.1:0-3870 GCA_964449065.1 uncultured bacterium | reverse complement strand
GAAGCGCAGTGCCACGACCCCCTTGCATAAGGGGGTGGAGCCGTAGGCTCCGGGGATTTTGCGTCGTTGGAAGCGTGCTTCGATCCCCCCCTACCCCCCTTAACAAGGGGGGTAACAACGGATAGCCAGTCGTCATTTTTTGACTGACAATCTACTAGACAAAAAATAAATTCGATTAAAACAATCAATTTTGCAAATCCAGTTGACAAACAATAAATTGTATGAGAATATCGTTAGCAATTACGATGTATTGGTGATCGCTGTTGATACCCATTTTGCAATTAAACCCATTTGTGGGTTAATTACTATTTAATTTTGGAGGAAAGTTATGAAAAAAGTTTTTATTGCTCTCGTCGTGTGCGCGCTGCCCCTCAGCGGGTGGAGCCAGTTGTTTGAACCGGGGAACCTGATTTTTGCGGATCCCTTCTTTACACCGGATGGTCAAATCGTCGAATTGCAGATCAATGATGACGACACCGCAACCATCATTAATGCTGTAAAATGGGGGTTGGACGGTGCGGTACGCCGTCGCGCGCTGGGATTGGATGTTGACCCGTCCGGAAATGTTTGGGTCGGGATCACCTGGACCGGTGATGCGGAAAGCGAATTCCCTGAAGGAATCGGCCAGGTATTGCGGATCGAAAGAAACGGAACACAAACATCCTGGGATTTAGACCTCATCAAATCGACTCACACTGCCGCCATTGGGGTGAACGATGTCATCGTCAATAGCAACGCGGGGGATGAAACGTTGGCGCAACGCGTGCAAGTGGATGCCAGCGGAAACGCAACCCTCACCGATTACAACAAAGCCGGCCATGGTGAAGCGTTATTGCTGCCGGACGGCCGTTTGGTTATGGGAGATAATGGCGATTCCGGTATCATCCTATATGACATTGCCGGCGGCGATCCCATCGGCAAGTTGTGGGATGACGGCAGAACCGTTCGTTCTTTAACGTATAACGAAGAAATTGGAAGTATTGTCGCTTCCCTGCAAGACCAAGAAACGTTAGTGCGTGTCAGTTTAGATGGCGAGTTAGAAGAAGAATTCAGCACGTCAACGGATGGGTTTGTCGGCTTATGGGGCATTGCGGAAATTCCCGGTACGAACAACATCATCCTCGGAAGCCACAATGTTGCGGATTCATTCAATGAAATTGCGATCTATAATGCGCTTGATCTTACGGAATTGCCCCGCGTGATAGCCATTACAGATGGGTTTGAAGATGTGGGATTACCGGCGGACCATGTTTTCCGGTCTTTCTTTAACATGGCGATTGTTCCGGCAGCGACCAGCGGCGGCTCAGCCGTGGAAACCTGGGAACTGTATTAATTGCATATGATATAAATGAGATGATGCATAAACGATATGATCAAAGCGGGGCTTAGCTGCTCCGCTTTTTGTTTGCCCAGCGAAGCGGGCAACCCGGTCTGCTGAAAGAAGCGGACGTCACCCCGACCAAGGGGAAGATAATCCAAACGAAGTGTTGGAAACCGCTAACCAATCGCTATAAAGTTTTTGGTATTGCCCTCAACAAACTCCAAATAAACGCGCTATAATTTGACTGACCGTTATGAACCAAAATGGATAACTTCTGGGAAGAAAGTTATGAAGCTGCTCGGTATACCATGGGTAATATGCCTATCTGTATCTTCGTCCAATTATTTCGATAGAATTCCTATTCCGCAATTTGATGATGCAACCGCGAAGGCCGGGTTTGGGTTTGAGCATATTTCCGGCAACGTAGAGAAGGATTACATCATCGATGTGAACGGGGCCGGTGTCGCCTTGTTTGATTATGACGGCGACGGCGATTTGGATGTGTATTTCGTGAACGGATCGGTGCGCGATTTGCCGGAAGGTGCAGAGCCTCCACGGGACCGGTTTTACCGCAATGACGGCGATTGGAATTTTACTGATGTAACTGAGGAGGCCGGGCTGGGTTCGACCGAATGGGGCTGCGGCACGGCGGCGGCCGATTATGACAACGACGGCGATTTGGATTTGTATGTCACCAACTGGGGACCGAACCATCTGTACCGGAACAATGGGGATGGAACGTTTACCAATGTGGCGAAGCAGGCGGGCGTGGATTACCTGCAATGGAGCGCGGGCTGTGCGTTTGGCGACACCGATTTGGACGGTAATTTGGATTTGTATGTGACGAATTACATTGAGTTCGATACCGAAAATATTCCGGCGCGGGGGGAGCGGGCGAGTTGCGTGTTGGCGGGGTCGATTCCGGTGCATTGCGGGCCGAAGGGGCTGCCGGCCATTCATGACGTGTTATACCGCAACAACGGTGACGGAACGTTTACGGATATCAGCGCGCAATCGGGCCTCACGAATGTGGAGAAGGCGTTTGGACTGGGCGTGGTGTTTATCGATATCGATATGGACGGCCTGCCGGATATCTATGTGGCGAACGATCAGTATCCGAATTACTTGTTCCGCAATAACGGGGACGGGACGTTTGAGGAGCTGGGCCTGCTGTTGGGGATCAGTTTTAACGCGATGGGCGAATCGCAATCGGGTATGGGGGTGGACGCGGGCGACCTGAACGGCGACTGGCTCGATGACATTATGGTGCTGAACTACGCGCAGGATTATAACACCATCTACCGCAATGAAGGCGACGGGTTTTTTGCGGATGCCTCGAAGGAAGCGAACGTGTATTTTCCGTCGTTTCATCATTTGGGGTGGGGACTGTTGTTTTTGGATGCCGAGTTTGACGGGGATTTGGACTTGTTTTTGGCGAATGGGCATGTGCTGCCCCAGGTGGATCAAACCAGTGCGAAGTTGGGGTATAAGCAGCTGAACCAGTTGTATTTGAATGATGGTTCCGGGCAATTCGTAGAAGTATCGGAACAGGCGGGGAGCGCGTTTCGGATAAAAGAGTCATCGCGGGGGTGCGCGTTCGGCGATTTGGACGGCGACGGCGACCAGGATATTGTCGTCAGCAATATGGACGCGCCGCCGACGGTGTATGAAAATATGAGCGCGTTAAAAAACAACTGGCTGGGGGTACGGTTGGAGGGGACTAAGATCAACCGCAACGGCTTTGGCAGTTGGGTGACGGTGAAGACGCCAACGAAAAAATATACGAAGTATCACCGGGGGGCGTTTGGGTATGCCTCGCAATCGGAGTTGGCTTTGCGCTTCGGGTTGGGAGAGGAAGAGCAAGTGGATGAAGTTGTGGTGGAATGGCTGGGGGGTGAGACGGAGCGCTTTGCCATGCCTAAGATCAATGAGGTGATGAAGATTAAACAGGGGGGATGATGCAATCGAACGGTGCTTCCGGCTCGGCGGGAGCCTCGCCCTCCTAGGGCTGCGCTTCGCGAGTGGCGGGCTACCGGACAAAAGCAGAACGAGTTGGTTCAGGTATACACCCGCTTTGATATAAAGTGTAATCATCGTTTTAAGAGTGTTGAGCTCATCCTGCGAAATACCGGCTGGGAGGCGGTGCTACCCTTTTTTTATCATACGCGGCCGCAACCCCCTCTGTCCTCCTTGCGTCGGATATCTCCCCCAAATGTTTTGGGGGAGACAATGGCTTTTGCAGGCTGGAAGCCTGCACCACATTTTAAATCGCGAATACACGCGAATGAACGCGAATAACAGCGGAGGCATACTCAGTTCTGAGAGTTTCATATCGGTTTTATTTTGGATTATCGGGGAAGGAAAGCGTGCCGCTGGCTCGGCGGGAGCCTCGCCCTTCCAGGGATATACTTCGCGAGTGGCGGGCTACCGGACAAAAGCAGAACGAGTTGGTTCAGGTATACACCCGCTTTGATATAAAGTGTAATCATCGTTTTAAGAGTGTTGAGCCCATCTATGATGCTGTGTGTCAAGAGTCTCCGAGACCAAGT
>CAYVAZ010000422.1:0-3898 GCA_964449065.1 uncultured bacterium | reverse complement strand
CGAAATACCGGCTGCCCGGTTATTTGATGCGCGGCCGCGCCCTCTCTGTCCTCCTGGCGTTGGACATCTCACCCAAAGGCTTTGGGGGAGACATTAACTTTGGGGGAGACAATGGCTTTTGCAGGTTGGAAGCATGCACTATTGTAAAAAACATTTTCCGTTTCGTCATTTATAGAGAACGTTTCTATTTGCAAATGGTATAAATTGCCGAGCGAAGGGTGGTTGGGGGTTCGTGATGACATTTTGGTATTAATGAATGTAGGGGCACGCTGCAACATGCCCCTACACGTTTATGAAGTCTCCTGCAATTTACCGGTTAGTTTACTTTGACTTTGATTTTTTTGCGGGCCGCGCTTGCGGTTTTTGGCAGATTGATGTGCAGCACGCCGTTTTTGTAATCGGCTGTCGTTTTGTCCATATCGACTTCAGCCGGGAGTGTGATTTGGCGGCTGAAATGGCCGAAAGAACGTTCACGGCTGTAGTATCCCCCTTCTTTCTTTTCTTCTTCGTGTTTCTTTTCACCGGAGAGGGTTAGGGTTTGTCCGCTCACATCGATCGAGATTTGATCTTTTTCCAATCCGGGCAATTCGGCACGAACATGTACGGCGTCATCTGATTCATTTATATCGACTACCGGGGTGAATTCGATGAGGGATTCACCCGCGAACGTTCCAAATTCCTGGTTCAACAAATTCGGGGTAAAGCGTGAAAAGATGGAGTCAATTTCACGGTGTAAGTCCGAAAACATATCTTGTCTTGGTTTTGGTATCAGGTTCATGATGCGTCTCCTTTCTCAAGAAATTCTTATGGATGCGATTTCTTGAACCTCAATGGTCTGTTACGGTAATATTTTGCGTTCCATCAAAAAAGAATCTTCGTGTTGAATGCTTTCTTCAATTCCCTCCCACCTAACCTCCCCCATTGTATTGGGGGAGGACTGGTGGATCGATTCTGATTGAATTGAAACGATTGAAGGAACCGTATTTTTTTGTGTTACTGCGTTTTGACTTCAATGCGTTTTGGTTTTGCATCTTCTTGTTTTGGGAGTGTAATGCGAACCACACCGTTTTTGAGTTCGGCTGAGATGTGTTCCGCGTTGACCCGTTCCGAGAGCGAGAACTGACGGTAGAAGTGGACGGGGCGGAATTCGCGGTAGACTTGGTCAGCCGGTTTGCGTTCTTGTGTGGTGGCATAGAGTGTTAACACATTGTTTTCGACGTTGATATCCAAATGATCGCGTTCGATACCGGGGATATCGGCGATGAGAATGACGTTATCATTGCTTTCGAAGATATCGACCGGTGGAATGACGGTTTGGAAATTATTGGTTTCCTGCGTAAGGCCTTGTTGTGTATGGGTTGCTGGAACTTGAGTTTGTACCATTTTCATGACCTCCAAAGATTGTGAATGTTTTGGTTACGAAACTTTGACTTCGATTTTTTTCGGCTTGGCTTCTTCCGCTTTGGGAACCGTAATGTAGAGGATTCCATGGCGGTACTGGGCTTCGGCGTTGTCGGCATTAATTTTATTGGGCAATTCCACGGTGCGCGCGAATTTGCCGTAGGCGCGTTCGCCGCGCAGGAGTGATTCGCCTTCTGCGGGTTCAGCGTGGGCTTTTTCGCCGCTAATGGAAACGACTTGGTCATGAACGGATAGATCGAACTTTTCGGTATCCATACCGGGAACGACGGCTTCGATAAAGTAATGATCTTTATCTTCGTAGATGTTCACTTTCGGGTACTCGCTGGAGTAGCGGCCTTTTCTTCTATCCCACCGGTTGGGGGTATAGAAGGTGTTGAAGATACTGTTGATTTCGTTGCGTAAAGCATCCATTTCGTTTACCGGGGTCCATGTAATCATGGTCATCCTCCTTAAACCTATTGGTTTTATGTTTGTGCCATAAATTCTATTTCTGCAATAATCAATTAGTGTGCCAATTATATATATCCAGTAATATGAGCATGTTATATAAATATGGTTTATGGGAAAGTGTGTGCCTGTTTGGCTCGGTATTTTGGAAGAAGAATGCGTAGAGAGCCATTTTGACGTATTTGTTCTTGTTGACCAATTTTTGAATTCCTTTAAAGTGAGGTGAGTGGAAAATCTGAACCTAGAGGATGAAACGGAATGAAAAGTCTTTCCTGTTATAAAGCGTATGATATTCGCGGGAGAGTTCCTGAGGATTTGAATACGGATATCGCTTACCGCAGTGCACGCGCGATGGTGCAGTTGTTGGGGGCAAAAAAAGTGGTGGTTGGATATGACGTTCGTGAATCCAGTTTGGAGTTGTGTGACGCGATCATGAAAGGGATCACCGATTCGGGGGCGGAGGTGTATTCCATCGGGTTGTGCGGGACGGAGATGGTGTATTTTTCTGTGAATCATTTGGAAGCGGATGGCGGCATTATGATCACGGCGAGCCACAATCCGCCGGAATACAATGGCATGAAATGTGTGCGGGAAGAAGCCAAGCCGATTGGTTCCAACAGTGGTTTAAAGGAGATGGAGCGGATGGTGATAGAGAACCGGTTTTCACCGGCGGCTTCCACAGGAAACGCGGTCAATGTGAATGTGATGGATGACTATATTTCTCATTTGTTAACGTTTATCAATACAGAAAATTTAAAGCCGATGAAGGTGGTGGTGAATCCGGGGAACGGGTGTGCCGGGCCGGTGTTGGAGAAGTTGGAATCCCGATTGCCGATTGAGATGGTTCGGGTGAATTTTGAGCCGGATTCGACCTTTCCGAACGGGGTGCCGAACCCGATGTTGGAGATAAACCGTGCTTCGACGATTGAGGCGATTCAAACGCACCGGGCCGCGCTGGGAGTCGCGTGGGATGGCGATTATGACCGCTGTTTCTTTTTTGATGAGTATGGAAATTATATTGAGGGTTATTACATTGTCGGCTTTTTGGCGGAGACGATTTTGAAAAAGAATCCCGGATCAAAAATTGTTCACGACCCACGATTGACATGGAACACGATCGAGATGGTTGAAAACAGCGGCGGCGTTCCGGTCCTGTGCTGTTCGGGGCATTCGTTTATCAAGGAGAAAATGCGGGAAGAGGACGCGCAATTTGGCGGGGAAATGTCGTGTCATTTGTATTTTAAAGAATTTTCGTATTGCGACAGCGGGATGATACCGTTTTTGATGATGCAGGAAATTTTAGGCACGACCGGCCGTTCGATGTCGGAGTTGGTGAAAGAGCGGATTCAGAAGTATCCGATTAGCGGGGAAATCAACAACACCGTGGATAACGCGGATGAGATGATGGAGCGGATATCCAAACACTACGCGCGTTTCAATCCGGTGGTGGATCATACGGATGGGGTGAGTTTTGAGTTTCCGGACTGGCGGTTTAATTTGCGCAAATCGAATACGGAACCGATTTTGCGGTTAAATATTGAATCGCGTGGGAATCAGAATTTGTTGAAGCAAAAGACCGACGAGATATTGGGGATTATTAAGGGATAATGGTTTTTATCGAAGAGAATTTATTGGGTCCATAGATCATGCGGTTTTCCGTCCATACCTTTTTTCTATCAATAGAGGAAGTTGCCATAAGAATGTTGGTTTAAATCGAGTGATCAGAGATGGTCTTGTCATACCATTTCCAATTTGGGTTGTTTACTTAAATCAAAACGGCTTAACCGATTGCTTCGTTTGATTGTCAAGGGAAATGGTTCTTAAAAGGGGATGAATCTTTATGGTTTATGGCTCTCTTTGCGCCCCCTTTGTCCTCCTGGCGTTGGACATCTCCCCCAAATGCTTTGGGGGAAACAATGGCTTTTGCAGGTTGGAAGCCTGCACCACATTTTCAACCGCGAATGAACGCGAATGAACACGAATAACAGCGGGGGCATTTCCAGTTCTTAGAGTTTTATACTGGTTTTGT
>CAYVAZ010000421.1:0-3901 GCA_964449065.1 uncultured bacterium | reverse complement strand
AACGCTGGTCTGTACAGCCGCGTTTGGAAATGTTTGTGTGTCAATCTCTGCTGGATTGTGCTATTGGCTGGCGTATTCAGACCACAACATGCCGTTAGTGATTCCACCAAGGATTTGCTTTCCCCCTATTTCCAACCCATTGTAAACACGCCGGAAACCGTTGAACTGCAATGGAATTTCGATGTACCTCCAACGGAAACGGAACAAACCATTCTATTGTTTGTTCCCGGCCCGGTTGATTCCGCCACTTGTTTTGTCCGTTCTTATCAATGGGTGCAAAAAGAAGATGGACAAACAAGAGCAAACGGCGATGAAAGCAATATACCCGATGAATATAAACTGCGCGTACCCACCGTGAAATGGCGTGAGATCGGCTTGATGTCCGGCTGCCGGGTGGCAGTGTTAACTCTGCGCATTCAACGGCAAACCTATGCCCGTGAAAGTGGAGAAACGGTTGTGGATTTTCCGTTAGGCCGTATCACGATGATTTTTTCCGAACAAGATGAAGACACGTTCCAAGGATTCTCTCAAGCATTGGATGAATCCGCCCGCACCGTTTTTGTCAACTATCCCCCAACGAGACAAATGGATTCGGCTGCGGTTCCGCAGCAAGATTTTCCTTACATCACCCATCCCTCCATAAAACGAACGGCGCGTCAACCAGGAATGTACCGTCTTTCCGGGAAAGAGGTGTTGGATGGAATCAACCAATCCTTCATTCCGGTGGATGCAATCGCCCTCTTTCAAAATCAAAAACCAATCCAACGGGTTATCGTGGATGAAAATGCAAGTCAAAAAACATCCGGTAATCTCGAGCCGGCCGATGCGATCTATTACTATTCGCCCCAATCGCAATCGTCGTTCTCACCCAATGTCGTCACATGGATAACAGTGCATCGCGATTCAGTAAAGACGGCTGCCGCGTTGAGAAACGCGCAAACCGGGACGGAGACTCTCCACCGGCATATCCATTTAGAACAAGATGAATTCCATTTGGCAGACCGCAAGCGCAATGAAGAGCAAAACCAATATTGGATGTGGCATAATTTTTCGGACGGTGAAATTCATATTCCATTCCCGGTTGTTGAGGAGATAAAAGATGCCACCGCGTTCGCGGATATTCATTTAGACCTGCGCAACAGCAATTACGCCATCCAACCCAAAAACATAACGGCTTCGATTAATGCCCGTGTTATCACATCCGCAACCGTAATCCACACCGGCAATAACAAATTCACTCTTCAATCACAAGTCCTGTCATCCGCGCTGGCAAAAAATAACACATTCACCCTAGATATCCAAGATGCGTTTCAACTATCCAACACCGTCCATTTGGATTCGGTGGATTTGTATTATCCAACGGAGATCAAAAACTCTTCGAACGCGTATACCAATCCGCTGGGATATCAAAACGTAACAATCCCGAATGATGCCGGTTTGGTGATTGCCGTTCAACACCATAAAGATGATACACATTCACTTTTGGTTAGAGATAAAACCCCGTCGAATGCAATTGAACTTCCTGAAGGAGAAACCGTTTTGTATTGCCTTTCCCCGGCTGCTCAGATTGCTTCCGCGACCATCGAAAAATCCATGTCCGCAGCCAACCGAACCGTGTTATCAAAACATACGCCGCAAGCGGATGTTCTGATTGTCTCTCCCCGCGAATGGCAGCCGTTGTTTTCCGCGTATCAGGATCTATTGACTCAACAGCAGTCTCTCACCTCAAAAGTGATCGCGGTTGAAGATATCTACGATGTGTTCGGCAACGGCAGGCTTTCTCCGCAAGCCATCAAAGATTTCATTCGCCATGCCTACCTGCACTGGCAAGAACCCAAGCCTTCGTATGTACTGCTGGCCGGCGATGCCACCTGGGATTATTGGGGACGGTTTAACAATGGCATTGGGAATATCGTGCCATCGTATCAAGGGGATGAAAATTACGCGATCGAAAACTGGTTTGTGCGCTGCGACGATCCAAGCGACATGGTTCCCGATATGGTTATTGCCCGGATTCCGGTTCGTAGCTCATCAGAACTGTTGAACGTTCTGCAAAAAACGGAAGACTATCGAACCAACCGGCCCTTGGATGAATGGTTGAACCGGGTGTTGGTTATTACCGATAACGAGTTTGAACAATACACGGCAGAACTCTTGGATGATTGGATTCCCCAAGGCTTTCAAGTCACCGAACGCCATATTGCGGATTATCCCCTTGTGGACAACATTTATCTTCCGGCAAGACAGCGCGCCGCCCTGCGCGCGAAAACCAGTTTGGAAGCAACCGAAGACATTATCAACCGGCTTAACCAAGGTGTTTTCTTATGGGAGTTCTTCGGTCATGGGGCTCCCAATGTGATGGGGCATGAACGGATGTTCTTTGGCGGCGGCTCAAAATTTTCCGATGTCAAAAAACTGATGAGCAGCCAAAAACCGCATATCCTCTGGTCATTTTCCTGCGAGACCACCCGCTTTGATTATCCCCATGAAAAGTGGAATATTTCCATCGGCGAAGATTTGTTGACACTGCCCAATGGCGGCTC
This sequence comes from uncultured bacterium, assembly GCA_964449065.1. Classification (GTDB taxonomy): domain Bacteria; phylum Hinthialibacterota; class Hinthialibacteria; order Hinthialibacterales; family Hinthialibacteraceae; genus CAYVAZ01. The sequence goes on along the minus strand of CAYVAZ010000421.1, from coordinate 1,358 downwards.
CATTGCCATTGTGGGCGCGGCCGGTAGAGGGTATCCCCAAGATCATATTGTGTTGGGGCGCGGGCTGCATGAAGCCGCGTTTGAATATGGGCTTTCCACATTCGGCCTGCAATATTACACCGCGCAATTGATGAGTTTGGCCTTTAAAGAAACCTTTGAGCCCATCGATCAGTTTGCGATCTTTGGCGACCCGGCGCTGCCAATGCCCCGTTTTATCCATTTAGAAGGAGAACTGTTGGAGGATGATTCCCGTTATAAATACCGCTTTGAGGGCAATGACTTGTTTAAAAATCCCCTTGATGGCGGCGCTTGGATTCAAAATGAAGACGGCTCGGAATTTGAAATTTTAGAAAAAGAAAACATGCAGGGGCATCGCGCGTTTGCAGCCGGTTTAAGCAAGGAATATGCGAAACAGTTTGAAAATGGAAAAGCGGGTGAATACTTTATAACAACAGACAATGGAAAAATTGTTGTAGGGCATGGAGCGGTTCCAATTCCAAGTCAAAAATCGGCAACGGAATATGTTGCCCCCACTACCGGCAGACTTCCGGACCTGACGTTTCGGGATGGAAGCATGAAAATCGCACCGCAATCCCCCCGCTCCGGTGAAACCATCTTTGTTGAGGCGGAACTCATCAATCAGGGAAAAGGCTCCGCGGAAAACTTCACCGTGCAGGGATTTCGAAATAGCGGAGACGGGAACGAAACCGCGTTTGAAGTCGTGGTTGGAGAACGCAGTATCCGTGTGGATCAACTCAACCCTGGAGAAAGGAGAACAGTCAAACTCCGGTGGGATGGTACTGCCAACGCGGGCGAGCACACCTTAATCATCAAAGCCGATTCCAATTTGCAAATTAACGAATCGAACGATGATAATAATTCGATTGCCTCTCTCGTTTCCGTCCGCAAAAAAGCGGATTTGGTGTTAAACGAAGAGAATGTATCGGTTAACCGAAGCGGCAATCAATACCATGTTTCGTATAAAGTCATCAATCGGGGAGAAAGCAAAGCGGAACGGGTAGTATTAGAAATTTCGGTGGTGCGCAATGGAAATGAACAGATTCTTCGTTTTCCATTGAACCGGTCCACCCGGCAAGTTGAACCCATGACGATAGACGTTGGCGGCGAATACGCCCATACTTTCAACCTGCCGGCTGATATTGAATCATTTACCATCACGGTTGATCCCGATGAAATTGTGGATGAAGAAACCCACGAGAACAACCAATATACCTTTACACCTTCCCAAATTTAAATTCCGTTTAAAAAATCGGCTATGTTATAATTGATAAAATTTCCGCTTCGTGGATAATGGATTATACCAAGTTACATATAAAAAGTGAGTTATCTTTTATGCA
>CAYVAZ010000420.1:3675-3923 GCA_964449065.1 uncultured bacterium | reverse complement strand
CAAGTTGTCTTTGACCAAGAGTATGCCTGGCAACCGATTATTGTCGTGACGCCCAGAAACAATCCTCAAGGCAGAGAGTATATAGTTGTTAAAGAAAGGACAACTGGCTTTAGCATTGAAATAGATCAACCACTCGCAACAGAATTAACCTTCAACTGGCAAGCCGTGGCAGTTAGTGGCTATACAGGTACAGTATTGGGTGTTGATGAATCCATGGAAGAAACGATTATTATGCAACCGGTTATTGA